>JACRNU010000050.1 GCA_016234805.1 Elusimicrobiota bacterium | reverse complement strand
CGGGTGACAAAGAAGGCCATAGCTAGTATGATATCACACTAGCTATGGGTTTGTCAAGTCTTTGAGTAGAACCCATTTTACGACGGAGATTGTGGCAAGAAGGCCGACCTAGTGGCTAAGAGGGTCGAAATGCAGGATTCAACCACTTCGTGTTCCCGGCGGCCTGGCTGCCGGCGCTCGCCGTCCTCCTCTCCGTCGCGGGGCAGGGCTTGCAGCTCGTCGAGGCGGCGACCGGGCATTGGTTCGAGTCCGTCGCCCCCTGGCTCGGGCCGTCTCCCAAGCTCTCCTACGGGAACTATCAACGCTCCGTCATCCGCGCCGCCCCTCCTGCCTCAGCCGCCCGGCCGGCGTCCGTGGCAGTGCCCACCCTCGTCGAAACCGGCTCCTTCCGCGTCGACTTCTCGGCCCTGCTCGACAAGCTCCGCGCCCACCAGCTGTTGGACCCCGCGGACTTCATCCTCTGCTGGATCCGCTGCGCGGTCCTCTCCAAAGCCGGCCGCCTCGATCTCAGCCGCGTTCCCGGGGGGATCAGGATCCTCTTCGATGGAGAACCTCTTTCCAACCGCGAGATCGACGAGCCTTATGCCGCCCTTCTCGACCGGGAGTCTCCCCAGACGCGCAAGGGGAGACATTTCGCCTACGGACTGCTGGCGGCTCAAAGGATGTCTCCATCCCGCATCGAGGTCGCATCCGGCGCGGGCCCCGCCAGGGCCCGCATGGTCCTCAACAGGAAAGGCGAATCCTCGGGCTACGAGGGTGACCCGGGCTCCGAGACCAGGACCATGGTCCTCGTGGGCTGGGGCGGCTGGTTCCGCGGTTTCCGCAGCCGAAAGGTGCTGCGCCGGGCGGCCGAGGCGTTCGGCATGACCGGCGTCGAGACGACGATCGATGGACGCCGCGCCGAGCCCTGTCCCTGGAAGTCGCCCGCTTGGAACAGACGCGGAGAATGGACGCTCATCGACCGCGACGGCTGGAAGGGGGCGCTCTGCGCCGTGGCCGCGCCCCGGGAAGACCAGCGCAACGCGACGGTCCACCTCTACCTGTCCGGGACACGGATCCAGACCGTGGTCCGAGCCCACGTCCCCGCCTACGTCGCCTTCGTCTCCTGCGACGACCTCAGGCTCGACCTCTCGCAGTCGAGGATCGTCGAGGGCGACAGGCTGGAGGAGGGGCTGGAGATGCTCTCCCAAGCCTCACGGAGAGCATAGGCCCGCCGCCAAGCCCGCGAGGGTCGCCTGGGACCCGATCTCGTCGGCATCCGTCGTCTCGCTCGAGAGGCGGTTGGCGGCCGAGAAGATGAGCGACGCCAGGTAGAGGGCCTTGCCCACCGCGTCCCCCGGGGAGCCCAGCACCGCCTTGCTCCATGGGTGGTCCGCGAAGAGTTCGGCCCCTCCGTCGGAAACCATCATCATCCAATCTCCTGATGACTCCGCGCCCAGCCGGACCGATGCCGGCACTCCCTTGGCCCCTCTCATCCGATGGAAGATCCGGCGCAGGGCCGCGAGGCATTCGGGCTCCGCGAGGTCCTCGATCCCCGACGAGGCGCCCGCCGGGCCCAGGATCGAGAGCAGCCGGGGTTCGGCAAGCGCGGGGAGCGGCGTTCCCGGAAGAGTCGCCGGCAGGGCCGCGGCCAGCAGCCTGCCTTCGTCGTCCTCCGGAAGATTCGACGGACGGCGGCCGGGAAAGACCGGCGGGGCGCCGCCGAGAAGGCGCATCATCTTCAGGCACAGGAACGCGGCCGGCCCCGGCCACCGGCCGTGGAGGGCCACGACGCTGCGCAGGAAAGGATGTCCCGGGTTGAGCAGCGCGTGACCGGACCGCGGCCCGAGCGAGACCGCCGGAGCGGACTCCTCGTCCTCCAGCCTGCAGAGGCCGTCAGGCTCATCAGCGACGACGAAGAGGCGTCTGGCGACGCAAGCGCCGGCGCCTTCGAGGCGCGCGGCCCGGATCGTCCGGAATCCGCCCCCCCAGGACGCCGAAACGACAGAGACGGTCCTCAGGAACTCCGCCAGCGACGGGTCGTCCCCGACCTCCTTGAGGACCTCGGGGTTGACGAACGCCCTCGACGCCTGCAGTATCTTCCGGGCCCCGGTCAGCGGCTCGATGAGCCCTTCGATCCAAGGCCCGGCCGCCAAGACGGGCCGTCCTTGCCGCGCGAGTTTCCTGGCCGCCTCACCGGCGGAGTCATCGACGAAGACGACCCCGTCCGATGCGGCCACGGCCGCGCGGACCTCGTCCAAGGACAGGACCTCGCCCGTGACCGCGGGGAACATCGGCCAATCCGAACGCTTCCATCTCGCCAGCAAGCCCGAGAGGAGCCATCGCGCGTAGGGCAGCCGGGCCTCCCACTGCCGCGCGTCCTCGGGATCGGCGGATGCCCCGGAGGAGACCTCCGCCGCGATGTCCGAGGATATTCGCCGCAGCTCGTCCTTGAGCCGCAGGGGAAGCTCATCCTCCACGAGCCTCCGCACGATGTCCATGGTCTTGCGATGGTTGTCATCCTCGAGCACCGTGTCCCTGGTCAGGGTGTGCTCGAGGTATCTTGAATTGACCTTGAAGGTCACACCGGGAAAGAACGGGTGCCGGCCCTCCTTGATCGCCAGGCCCTTGTTGTAGAAGCCGAAGAAGGGTTCCTTCTCGGCGGAGAACCCCAGAACGACCTCGGTGCCCTCTTCCTTGTACCGGAGGCTCTCCCCGACCGGCAGGCTGAAAGACTCGTTGATCAGCATCGGACCGGCTCCGGTCTCCCCGCCTTGGAAATATATCCGGGTGTCGGAATGCCGGCACCAGCTCCTCACCGCGGCCAGGGACCGCTCCACGAACCCGTCGACCTCGCCGGCCGGCATCCTCTTGAAAAGCTCGACCCGCGTGCCGTCCCTCATCTCAGGCATGCGATACTTGTGATACTTCTCGTGGCAGAGGAAGTCCAGACGCCAGCTTTCCCCGGACTTGGCGGTATGCACCCGGACCAGCTCCGGCCTCAAGCTGAACATCGACATCACGCCGATCCCGAAACGGCCGATCTTGGTGAAATCGGACTCCTTGGCCGACCGGAACAGCACCAGGTAGTAGCCGTCGATGATCCGTTCGTCCATCCCTTCCCCGTCGTCTTCCACGATGACGCGGGCGACGCCTCCGAGCAGGGGGGGGATCCCCTCCGGAAGGTAGTCGATCAGGATGTCGATCCTGTTGGAGCCGGCATCGATGGCGTTCTGGATCAGCTCCCTGTAGAACGCCAACGGATCGGCGAACTGGTCGACGAGCTCACCGACGATCCCCGGGGCCGAGGATGCGTCGCCGGCGTCGTCAGGTGCGGGGAGCATCGCGCGGTGGGGCGGAACTCAGGGCTTCGCCGCGCGCTCTTTCCTGGCGAGGTCGATGGTCTCGTTGATGCGGGACTCCTTGACCTCCCGCTCGGCCGCGAGGTTGCTCTCCACGAGCGCCTCTGTCTCGGAGTCGTAGATCCTCATCTCCGCGGTCATGCGGTCCACGTTCTTGGCGAGGAAGAGCGAGGTCTCGGAAGCCAGGCCCGCCAGCCTGTTGGCCGACTTCTTGAGGGACTCCATGGACTTGTGCATCTCGACCGAGAGCTCGCCCGCCTTGGAGATGCTCGCCAGTCCCGCGAGGTTGCCGTGGAGCTCGTTCAAGACCTCGTTGCCGGACTCGTAGAGGATCGTCATGTTCCCGTGGAGGTTCGTCATGATCTCGAGGAAGTTGTTGTTCATCTTGACGATCACGGCGAGCCGGTCCTCGGCGTTCGAGTAGAGCCGGAGCTTGGCCCCGTGCTCCCAGATGGCCTTCTTGAACTCGTCGACCTTCGCCGAGAGGCCCCGCGCCTCGGAACCCTTCGGGTCGAGCCCGGTAATCGCCGTCTCGAGCTTCTTGCGCAGTTCCTCGAGCTCCAGGACGTAGTTCGCCGCCGTCTGCTCATTGCGGGAAGCGGCCAGCATCCTTGCGTTGAGCCGGCTGATGTCGGCCTGCAGCTTCTTGATGTCGGCCTGAAGGGTCTCGAGATAACTGCCCACCTCCTTGACGCGGGCCTGGGCGATCCCGATCTTCTCGCCGAGGAGCTCCTTCAAGTCCCGGCTCGGGGCGAAGGAGCCCAGGAGCGGCAGCTTGGCCAGCAGGCCCTTGAGATTGGCCCCCATCCGCTGGAGGGCGAAGATGGCGGAGAGATACTCCATGGCCGTCTTCTGTCCTGCGATGTCGGCCGACATATCCTTGGAGAGACGGGAGTAGGCGTCGGAGAGCTCGCCGAACTTCTTGAGATCCGTGGCGTTCTTGGCCTGGGACTCTCCGAGCATCTGTTCGAGGCCCTCGCGGGTGTAGCCCTCCCCATCGTAGGCCACCTGTTTGTTCAATGCTTCAGCGACGGCTTTCTGGTCGATATCCATGGGCCCTCCCTGAGCCAATAGTACTATAGTTTGAACGACCAGGGCGGATATGACATAATCCACGCATGGCGGCGCCCGGCGCGGGGTTCGGAGTCAGCTTCAAGGACATCATCATCTCGGGCGGGCCCACCCTGGCCCTGCTGATTTGCCTCTCCATCTATTCCGTGGCCCTCATCTGGGAGCGCTGGAAGACCTTCCGCAGGTCCACGGGAGACCTCTCCCGTCTCGCGGAAAAGCTCAAGGCCATGCTCTCTCAGGGCAGCCTCGCGGACGCGGTCGCCCTGTGCCGGACGCACAAGGGCGCGGCCTCGGCCGTGGTCATGGCCAGCCTCACGGGCTCCTCCGACAAGGCCGAGCGCAAGCGCTCCGCGGAGCGGGCCATCGAGCGGGCCGTGGCCGACATGCAGAAAGGCCTCACGGTCCTGGGCACGGTCGCGAGCGTGGCGCCCTTCATCGGGCTCTTCGGCACCGTCATCGGGGTCATGCGCGCGTTCCGGGACCTCGCCTCGGCCGCGGGAGCGGGCCCGGGCGTGGTGGCCATCGGCATCTCCGAGGCCCTGGTCTGCACCGCTGCCGGCATCTTCGTGGCCATTCCGGCGCTGGCGGCGTACAACTACTTCAACCTGATGTCGTCCCGGTTCGCCGACGAGATGGGCTGGCTCTCGGAGGAGATCATCGAGAAGCTCTCCGAGAAGGTCCACCGCTAGGAGACCCATGCAGGCCGCGCCCCGCCGCAAGCCCATCGTGGAGCTCAACCTCATCCCGCTCATCGACGTCTCCCTCATCCTGGTCATCATCTTCATGGTGCTGACCCCCATCCTCATCCACTCCCAGCTGACCGTCAAGCTCCCCAAGGCCGTCAGCGGCACTCCCCCGGACAGCGCCGACACGGTCAACGTGCAGATCGACCGGCGGGGCAACGTCACCATCGACGGGGCCGCGGTCAAGTGGCCCAATGTCGAGCGCGAGCTCGTGCTGCGCGTGCCCAAGGCGGCCAGGAAGACGGTCCTCGTCCAGGCCGACAAGAGCGTAGCGGTCGAGAAGGTCGTGGCGGTGATGGATATCTCGAAGCGCCTGGGAGTGGGCAAGCTGGGCCTGGGCGTCACCGCCGAGGACCGATGAGCGCGCCGGCCGCCGACAGCGGGGCCGGCCCGCTGCGGCCCTACCTCACCTATTCCTTCGCCGTGCACGTCGGGGCGGCCCTGGCCGCGGCCCTCTTCCTGAAGTCGCAGCCCATCAAGGCCACGCCCATCTACACCATCGACTTCGTCGGGCCCACGGCCGGCATCATCAGCGCATCCCAGGGAGCCGCGGCTCCGTCCCAGCCCGCGCAGACCGCCGCGGGGCCTGAGCGGATCGGCAGGGAGGAGGAACTCCGAGCCCCTTCGAAAAAGAGGGTCAAGCTCCCCAAGCCGAGCCTCCTCTCCAAGATCCCTCCTCCGGCGCCTGAGCCCGAAGCCAGGGAGACCTCGGAACCAGCCTCCAAGGATGCGGACGCCGGGGGCGAGTCCCAGGCGAGCCAGGCCATCTCAGGCGCGCCTGGCTCGGGCGGCATCGTGACGGACATGCCGAACTTCCCCTATCCCTGGTACATCAGCCAGGTGCGCGCCAGCCTGTGGACCCAGTGGGCATCGCGGATGCCTGCCGAGGAAGGCCTGGCTGTGGTGGTCTTCACCATCATGCCTGACGGCTCCCTCGTGGACATCAGGATCGAGGAAAGCTCCGGCGAACCCAACTTCGACCTCGCGGCCATGGCCTCTGCCCGCGATGCTGGGCCATTCCCTCCGCTTCCCACGGGATTCGACGAGCCGTTCCTTAAAATACACGTTACTCTCAAATCCGGGAAATAAATGGGAGCGATTCCTCTGCTCGTTTCAGGCTGGGCCGTGCAGGCGTTCTTCCTCCTGGCGTTCCCGGATTGGCAGGGCCCCGCCTATCAGCTCGTTTCCCTGGGCCTGGCCTGCCTGGGAGGAGTCGCGGTTTTCGGCTTTCTCAAGGTCCTGAGGGTCCAATCCCTGCTCGTGGTCGGGACCTATCATCTGGGCTTCATCGTGGCCTTGGGCATGTACTTCCTCTTCACCTGGCCCTGCAAGCCCCCGCCCATCCAGCAGCTCGGCCAGGGCTACCGGCCCTCGAGGGCCTCGGCTGCGGAGGGCTTGAGGAGGCTCGGATTCGACCCGAAACGATGAAACCGCCCACCTTCAAGCCAAAGCCGGGCTGGACCAGCGTGGACCCGTTCTGGCAGATGAAGACCTCTGGGTGCTACCTCTCCAGGGACGGCTCGGACCGCAAGCTCAAGATCCGCTACTACGCCGAGGAGGGCAAGGACTGCTTCCATGCCCTGGTGTGGTTCGGCCCGGATTCCGAGGGCCCGCCGGGGCACGCCCACGGCGGAGCCGTGGCAGCGGTGCTCGACGAGGCCTTGGGCGCGGCTGCTTGGGCGAGGGGCCTGATCGTGATGACCGCCAAGCTCACGGTCAAGTTCCGCAGGGCCGTGCCCTTGGGGCTGCTCGCGGTCGTGGACGCCCATGTCCGGAGGGCCGGAGGCTCGCGCGTCCTCGTGTCCGGCAGCCTCACGGACGGCCGAGGCCGGACCTTTGCCGAGGCAGAGGGCATCTTCCTCAAGGTCCCGAGGTCTTCCTGGAAGCTCTTCCAGCTCGATGACGCGACCCCATGAGGCCAATCCTGATCGCGGCCCTGCTCGGCTCAAGCCTCGCTGCCCCGGCCAGGGCCGGGGAGCCTTCCATGCGCTGGGAGGAGTGCGTGTCCCTGGCCTTGCGGCACAACCCGGACCTGGCGTCGTCGAGACTCTCCAAGGAAGCGGCCCGGGCCGGCTACCTTGGCTCCTACAGCGCGCTCATGCCGAACCTGTCGCTCTCCAACAGCGTGTCCGAATCCGACGGCAGCTCCAAGCAGTCCTGGTCTGCCGGCGGCTCGCTCGGGGTGGACCTTTTCAACATGGGGAACTACGCCTCGGTCAGGTCCAACTCAGCGGCCCTGCGCCTTTCCGAGGCCCAGTTCAGGCTGAAATCCGCGGACATCCGGTCGAGCCTCCGCAAGGCGTTCGCCCAGCTCCTCTACGCCCAGAACGCGATCGGGGTGGCGGACCGCATCCAGGCCACGCGGCAGACCAACGCGGACCTCGTTTCCTTGAAGTACGATTCGGGCGGAGAATCCAAAGGGAACATGCTCAGGGCCAAGGCGGACCTCGCGGCTGCCAAGGCTGACGCTCTCGCCTCCCGGAGGGACGTGCGGACAGCCCGCATATCGCTCAACAAGCTGCTGGGCATGGATGACTACGCCGTGGCCGTGGTGACCGGCACTTGGGTCCCGCCCGAGGTGCCGCCGGAGCCCGAGCCCCGGCTCCTCGAGGGGCACCCGAAGCTGGCCTCCCTGGAAGCATCCGTGGCCGGCGCCAGGGCCGGGATCGCCTCCTCGCAGGCCAGCCTCTGGCCGACCCTGTCCGCAAGCTACTCCCGGACCTGGAAGGATCCCGAGTGGTTCCCGGACAAGCCAGGCTGGAGCGCGTCCGGAAGCCTCAGCTACAGGCTCTTCTCCGGAGGCCCTACCCAGACCTGGCACGCCATGCAGAAGGCCCAGCGCAATCTCGAAGGAGCCCAGGCGGACTTCCGCTCCGGCCAGAGCTCCCTGCGCTCGGCTCTAGAGACAGCGTGGGCGAACCTCGCGTCAGCGGCCTCGAACGTCTCGGTCGCGTCGGAGTCCCTCGAAGCCTCGCGCCAGCGCAACGACGAGGCCTCGGTCCGCTACGCGTCCGGGCTCATGAACTTCGAGAACTGGCAGTCCGTGGTCTCTGAATTCGTCCAATCAGAGAAGAGCTCCATCCGTTCGCTCCGCGACGCCGTGTCCGCGAAAGCGGATTGGGACAACGCCCTTGGCAAGCCGCTGGAGGAACCGTGAAAAGCAAGATCGCCATCGTCGTCATCCTGGCGCTGGGCGCCGCAGCCGCCGGAGTCGTGGTCCTGCGAAAGAAGGCCAACGGCAAGGATCAGATGAAGACCGTGACCGTGGAGTCCGGCCCCATCGTGGAAGCAGTCGACGCCACCGGAGGCGTGGAACCGCTCAACAGAGTCGAGGTCCGGGCTCCCATCGGCGGCAGGATCGACCAGCTCCTCGTGGAAGAAGGAGCCAAGGTCACGGCCGGCCAGATCGTGGGCTGGATGAGCTCCACGGACCGGGTGGCGGTCCTCGACGCGGCCCAGGCGAAAGGGAAGGAGGAGTTCCAGCGCTGGCAGGATGCGTACAAGCCCACGCCCATCGTGGCCCCCATCTCCGGGGACATCATCCTGCGCAACGTGGTGGTGGGCGAGCAGGTATCCTCCGGAGGAGTGCTCTACGCGGTCTCGGACAAGCTCATCGTCAACGCCTCGGTGGACGAGTCCGAAATCGGCAAGGTCAAGGTCGGCATGCCGGCGGAGGTCACGCTCGATTCCTATCCGGACAAGACCATCGCGGGCAGGGTCTTCCGCATCCTCTTCGAAGGAAAGAACGTGTCCAACGTCATCACCTACATGGTGAAGATCGACCCGTCCAGGATCCCTCCGTACTTCCGGTCCCAGATGACGGCCAACATCAAGCTCATCATCCGCAGGAAGACTGACGCGGTCCTCGTGCTCTCCACCGCCGTCAAGGAGAACCGCGAGGGGGAGAAGACCGTGCTGATTCCCGGGCCGGATGGCAAGCCCGAGCGCAAGCCCGTCAAGGTCGGCCTGGAGAGCGGGGAGATGACGGAAATCGTTTCGGGCTTGAGGCCGGGGGACCTGGTCTACCTCCAGTCCAAGAGATATACGCCTCAGGCAGGGCCCCTCTCGAGCCTGCTCTCGTTCGGCAGGAGGCCGGGCGGCTCCCAATCCGGACAAGGGCAGGGCGGGACGAACGCACAGCGGAGAAGGTCCGCAGGACCTTAGGTGCCAGGCTTGGCCATGAAGGAAGAACCTCTCTCGAAGCCTGGCACCTCCGGCACCGCGCTCATCGAGCTCAACGGGATCACCCGCTCGTACCGGATGGGCGAGGAGGAGCTCAAGATCCTCAAGGGCATCGACCTGCGCATCGAGGAGGGCGAGTTCGTGGCCATCATGGGCCCCTCCGGCTCGGGAAAATCCACCCTGCTCCAGATCCTGGGCATGCTCGACAAGCCCACCTCGGGGAGATTCCTGCTCGCGGGCAAAGACGTCTCGCGGCTCGCCGAGGACGAGGCCGCGTCCATCCGCTCCCGCTTCATCGGGTTCGTGTTCCAGATGTTCAACCTGCTCTCGCGCACCTCGGCGCTTGAGAACGTGATGCTCCCCATGATCTATTCCGGGGCCGCCATGCGTTCGGAGCGCGCTCAGGACCTCCTGCGCGAGGTGGGCCTCGGCGACCGCGTGCTCCACAAGCCCAACCAGCTCTCCGGCGGCCAGCAGCAGCGCGTGGCCATCGCCCGGGCCATGGCCAACCGGCCCAAGATCATCTTCGCCGACGAGCCCACCGGGAACCTGGCCACGGACCAGTCCGTCGAGATCCTCGACTGCCTCAAGCTCCTCAACAAGGGCGGGGTCACGGTGATCATCGTGACCCACGACCCGGAGGTGGCGGGGCACGCCCACCGCATCATCCGCATCCGCGACGGCGCGGTCGTGTCGGACACGGAGACGCGGCCGGGCGCCGGGGCCTCCGCCGGCCAAGGGAAGGTCTCGACCGCGACCAAGCCCTCCAAGCTCGCCCCCTCATTGACCAGGCCCGCGGGCTGGAGCCCGGCCGAGTTCCGCGAATACTGGGCCTCGGCCATGCGCGCCCTGGCCGCCAACAAGGTCCGCAGCGGCCTCTCCATGCTCGGCATCCTCATCGGCGTGGCAGCGGTCATCGCTATGCTCGCCCTGGGCAAGGGAGCCCAGAAGTCCATCGAGCAGCAGATGGCCAGCCTGGGCTCGAACCTGGTCATGCTCATGCCAGGGTCGCCCTCCTCTCATGGCGTGCGCGGCGAGCGCGGGTCCGTCAGCCGCCTGGATTTCGATGACCTCAAGGCCATCGCCAAGGCCAACCCGCACATCACGGCCGTGGACGGCAACGTGAGCGGCCAGGTCCAGGTCGTCTACGCCGACAAGAACGCCAACACCCAGGCCACGGGAGCCATGCCGGTCTACGCCGTGATGCGCAATTCCCAACCCTACTATGGACGCTTCTTCACGGAGGCCGACAACGAGAGTCTCTCCCGCGTGGTGCTCCTGGGCCAGACCGTGGTCACCAACCTCTTCGGAACCGAGAATCCCGTGGGAAAGACGGTCAAGCTCAACCGCATCGGGTTCCAGGTCATCGGCATCCTGCCCGCCAAGGGCGGGGGGGGATTCCGGGACCAGGACGACATGGTGCTCGTGCCCTTGAAGACCGCCATGCGCCGCCTGGTGGGGAAGAAGCACTTCAACACCATCGCCTACGAATGCGACGCGCCGGAGAACATCGCCGCGGCCATGGCCGACGTGCGGACCGCGATGAGAAGGCGCAACCGCATCCCGGACTGGAAGGAGGACGACTTCGACCAGCGGAACATGGCCGACATCCAGGCCGCGCTCGAGGGCATGACCAAGACCTTCTCGACTCTGCTCGGCATCGTGGCCGCGATCTCGCTCTTGGTGGGAGGCATCGGCATCATGAACATCATGCTGGTCTCCGTCAGCGAGCGCACCCGGGAGATCGGCCTGAGGAAAGCCCTGGGCGCAACGCGAAAAGCCATCTTGTCGCAATTCCTCATGGAGTCTGCGTCTCTTGCCGCCTTGGGGGGCGTCATCGGCATCCTCCTGGGAGGCGGCGTGTCCCTGGCCATCTCCAAGATCGCGGGCTGGGCCGTGGTGGTCACCCCTCAATCCGTGACCCTGGCCTTCGTCTTCTCCGCAGGGGTGGGCGTGGTCTTCGGGTACTGGCCCGCGCGCAGGGCCTCGCTCCTATCCCCCATCGAAGCATTGAGGTACGAATGACCGACTCTCACTCCTTTCCCGATGCCGGACCCGAGACCACCCTGCCCGACTGGGCGTTTGCGGCCATCCGCAAAGCCGCGGCCAGGTCCTGCCTGGAATGGGCCCTGCCCATGGCCGCGGCCGTCATCCTTCTCACCGGGATCGGGGCGCTCATCTACCTCGGCGGGGCTGAGAAGCCCTGGATCCCCTTTTTCTGGCTCACCGTCTTCGGGGCTGCCCTGGCGGTCTTCTGTTGGGAGTTCTTCGTGAGCCTGAGGGTCCTGTTGAGCCCTGGAAGTTCAAAGGAGCTCGCCTACCTCGGACGCTTCGGCCCTCTCAACCAGATTCTCAGCGAAGTCCAGGGGGAACTCGCCAATCCCGCCAACGCCAGGTTCGGCCAGGAAGCCACGGTCACGAGCCGCTGGCTGGTGGTGTCAGGGGGGAGCAGGTTCGCGGTGCGGAAACTCGACGACCTGGTATGGGCATTCCCCAAAGACGAGATCTTCAAGGTCTTCTGGACGATCCCGCTCCGGCGGTTCCCCTACGCGGAGTTCAGGTCCGCCGTTGGAGAGGGCTTCAAAGCCCGGTGTTCCGACGAAGAAGTCGCGGCTCTGCTGGACCACGTCTCCCGCCGCTGCCCATGGGTAGTCATTGGCTGGTCCGCGGAAACCGAGAGGCTCTGGGACGCGGACCCAGGGGCTTTTTCCGCTGCTGTCCAGGGAAAGCGCAAGGCCGGCTAGCCCCAATGCCGTTCACTTAAGCCGGCCTCTCGACGAGAAATGGTAGAGTGTTCCCTCGAACGCCGAGAAGGGGATACCCATGGGGCTGGCATCGTCGCTTGTCTCCTTGGGCGACGGCACGCTTCCGGCGTCGTT
>JACRNU010000049.1 GCA_016234805.1 Elusimicrobiota bacterium | reverse complement strand
TGTGAATTGATAGAATCAAGGCATGACTCTCTTCAAGCCATGCCTCGTTGCTGTTCTGGCCGTGCTGGGTCTTGGGCCCTCGGCCTGGGCCGATCCTGGCGCGGATGCCTGGGGAGCCTTTATCGGAGGGGATCACAAGAAAGCCTTCGAGCTGGCCCGCCCGGCCGCTGAAGCTGGAAACATGTCGGCCCAGGCCCTGCTGGGCTACCTCTATTGGACCGGAGACCAGGCCCCCAAGGATCATGGACAGGCCCACGAGTGGTTCAAGAAATACGGCTCGCAATCCAAGGAGCTGGCTGCTAAGGGCGATCAGTCCGGCGAGCACGGGCTAGGCTGGCTCTACGAGAACGGCTGGGGCGGCTTCAAGCAGGATTATGCGGAGTCAGCGAAGTGGTACCGGAAGGCCGCGGACCAGGGCAATCAGCATTCCCAGGTCCAGTTGGGGGCGTTATATCAGAAGGGTTTGGGCGTCAAGCAGGACTACGTCGAAGCAGCAAGCTGGTTCAGGAAGTCGGCTGACCAGGGGAACCGCTATGCGCAGTTCGCCCTGGGCTGGTTCCATCAGAACGGCTTGGGCGTCAAGCAGGATTACCCAACTGCCGCCAGGTTTTATCGATTGGCAGCGGACGTGGGAGAACCCAGCGCGGAGCACGCCCTGGCGGTCCTGAATTTCTACGGCTTGGGCGTGAAGCAGGACCACGCCGAGGCGGCTCGCCTCTGGCGCAAGGCTGATGGCGCGGGCTCCGCGTACGCGCCTTGGGGCCTGGGCAATCTCTGCCGCGAAGGCCTGGGAGGGTTTCCCAAGGATCACGGCCTTGCCCTCAAGTGGTTCAGGACCGGGGTCGAGCGCGGTGACCTGTCTTATTCCGGGGCGAGCCTGGGGCTCGCCTACGAGAACGGCGAGGGCGTGGTCCAGGATTTCATCGAGGCGTACAAGTGGTTTCTGTTGGCTTCCGCGAGGGACAACGCGTCCGGCCGGGAAGGCATGAATCGCTTGCGCCAATCCATGACCAAGGAGCAGGTCGCGGATGCCCAGAAGCAGGCTGCCGCGTTCGAAGCGTCCCTGAATGGCAAGCCGGCTGTCGCGGCCGCTCCGGTCTCCGTGGCTGCCGCGCCGTCTCCGGCCAAGGCCATTTTCTCGGACGTGGACGCGCCAGCCTTCCAGCTCAAGGAGGACCCGCGGCGTTTCGCGCTGGTGGTGGGGATCGACGGGTACAAGGACCTGCCTGCCGCGCCCCACGCGGAGCGCGACGCGGACTCGGTGGCCAGGACCCTTGTCTCCATGGGCTATCCGGAGCGCAACGTGGTCGAGCTCAAGGGCGCGGAAGCCACCATCGCCAGCCTGAGGAAATACCTCGACGAGTGGCTGCCGCGGAACGCCAGGCCCGGGTCCACGGTGTTTTTCTATTTCTCAGGACACGGCGCTCCGGACGCGGGAGACGGGGCAGGTCCGTGCTGGCCAAGGGAGCGCGGCCCCTGGTCATGAAGGCGGATGCCGCTGTCGTGCCCGGGAAGCTGGCCGTGTTCGCCGCCGCCTCAGGCGAGCAGATCACGAGCACCCTTGAAGACCAGGGGCACGGGACCTTCACTTATTTCTTCCTGAAAGGCCTGACTGGAGGGGCCAAGGATGCTTCTGGCCGGGTCACGACGACCTCCCTCTACGACTATCTCAAGCCCAAGGTGCAGGACGCGGCCCGGCGGCAGAACAGGGAGCAGGAACCCTCGCTGCGCGGCCAGGCCGAGCAGGAGCTCGTCCGGTTCTGATCAGGGGCCGGCGCTGCCCGCGCGTCGCCCGATGAGCCGCTGGATGCGATTGCGGCGCTCCCAGCCCATGGGGTGGGTGCGCCAGTAGTCGGACAGCCCTTCCCAGGCGACGTCTTCGGCGCCGCGGCGGGTCTGTCCGTCCTGAGGCAGTTCGAGCAGGTCCAGGGCCTGCAGGGCGGCCGCGGGGTCCTGCCGGGTGGCTCGCAATAGTCTGACCGCGAACTCGTCCGCCTCGATCTCCTGGACCTCGCTGAAGTGGAGCTGGGCCAGGACCCTCAGGATCCCGGCCAGGTCTCCGACCGGCGCCAGGCCGACCTTGCCGAACCACTCCCGGGTCCGGACCCCGTCGCCGCAGTGGCCGAGCTCCACGTGGCCGATCTCGTGGCCGAGCACGAAGGCCAGGGCCGCGGGCGCGGCGCGGAATTTTGCCGCGAGCCCGGGCAGGACGTAGACGAAGCCTCCCGGCACGGCGAAGGCGTTGTTGCCGCCCCGTCCGCGCAGGACGCGGAACGAGTAGTTCCCCGGGAAGCGCCGCACCATGGGGGCGCGCGCCAGGGGGCGGCCCACTTCGACGACCAGGCCCTCGTCCGCACGGAACGCGGCCTCCTCGGCCGGGGTGACGGCCGGCTCGCGGTTCCTGAGCCTGGCGTCGAATTCCGAGCCGATGCGCCGCTCTTCCTCAGGCGACAGGATCAGGACCTGGCTGGCGGCCCGGTCGAGCTGCTTCTCGTGCTGCTGCAGGACGCGCATGGAGGGCAGCAGGCTTTCCCTGGTCGGGGAGGCCTGGCGGAGAGCGAGCAGCGCGGCGACGCCGGCAAAGGCGCTAAGGAGCGCGATCGGGAGGATCTTTCTCATCGCGCTTGCCCATGCGGACGTAGAGCATGGAGGCTCCGAGCAGGATGACGCCGAGCACGATCATGGTGGCCACCCTCTGCGGCAGGGGCAGCATGGAGCTGTCGTGGGCCATGGCCTTGAACACGCACAGCCCCAGGAGCAGGAGGGCCGGGTAGCGCAGCTCAGCATAGCCGAGCGCCATGCCGAACAACAGCGCGATGATGCCCTCGAAGCTGAGCGCCAGTGTCAGGTGATAGCTCTGGAGCTCCTTGGAAAGGTAGAGCGCCGCCATGGCCATGGACAGGCAGCAGAACGCCCACGATGCCTGGCGGTCCGTTTCCGTGAGCTTCCTTCGGGCGTCTTTGGAAAGGGAAAGGTTGAGCAGCAGGGAGAGCGCCGAGCCCCAGTATATGGCGATGTTCGCGGCGGTCGGCTCGGCCAGCAGGGCCTTGGGTTGGAGAAGGTAGCTCACCGCGCCCTCCACCCCGGTCGCGGCAGCGAGCAGGACCGCCTGCTTCTTGAGGCTGTCTTCCTCGCGGGAGCTTCCGAGCAGGTAGAGGAGGAAGGCCATGCCGGCCCAGGCAGGAAGGCGCATGCGCGGGTCGAACTCGTTGTACACCGCGAACGCCGCCACCGCGGTCATGCCCCAGCTCAGCCAGGCGCGGTTTCCTTCAATGGTCCAGGCTTTCCAGGGCCGCGTGAACTCCTTTTCCACGGGCTCGCCGTAATAAAGGTAGGCCATGCCCGCGACCACGCACCCGCTGGTCAGGAGCCTGGGCGTCAAAGGGCCTGCCACGGCCAGGTTGGCCCCGAAGTCCACGAAGAAGGTGTAGGCGCCCGCTGCCAGGGCCAGGAAGGAGGCCTGTCCCCATAGATGGACCCTGCCGAAGAACACGGCCAGGTGCTCGCCTGCCACGGCCAGGGCGATGAGCGCGATGGCGAAAGGCGCCGGGTCGAGCACGCCCCAGAGCCCCAGCACGAGGGCCGTTGAGCCCACGTAGAGCCAGTACTCCATGGCCGGCTTCTCCCAATCCGGGACCTCGCCCTTGAGCCAGAGCCTGTACCAGCGCGAAGCCAGGTACGAGGCCGCGGAGAAGTAAAACAGGGCGGCTGACGCGGCGTGGCGCTGGTCGTGAGAGACCCGCGCCACGCTGAAGTAGAGGCCGAAGGTGAGCACGGCCATGACGAGCCCTGAGACCCGCCAGGACTTGTGGTCCAGGAGCAGTCCGATCCAGGTCCAGACACCCGCCGCGGCCATCCAGACGAGCATCTTCGTCATGGGCGAGGGCATGTTGAAGATGCCGCCTGCCAGGATGAGGAGGCCCACGACCGGCGCGGCCGAGGTGAAGGTGAGGCCGCTCCCCGTTCCGGGTCGAGGCGGCACGCCCGCGCCAGCGACGCCGGGCGCGGGCAGTTTGCGCGGAAGGGCGAAGACATAAGCCAGGCCCGGGAGGTCGAAGAGGAGGCTCAGGGCCAGGGCCCGCTTGAAGCTCAGGGTGTGGAAGTAGGTCCCGCCCATGCCCGCTCCCATGACGCCGAAGAAGACGGTGTTGAGGGAGAGCGCCGCGTCGAGGACCGCCTCGGACTCGGGCTGGAGCAGGCGGTCCTTGGCCCGCGGCAGAAGCGGCAGCAGGGCCAGGAGAAGATAGCCCTCGGCCAGCCAGCTGAACTGTCCCAGGAAGTGGTGCAGGCTCCGGCTCGCCTCGGGCGCGCTGATCAGGCGGTGCCAGACCGGGACGAAGTTGGCGTAGAAGCCTGCGACCGAGACCAGCAGGATGTCCGCGTGGCCGGTCTCGACAGCGACCAACGTCGAGGCCGCGAGCAGGATGAGAAAGACCTGAGGAAGCGCCACGCCCTCGGACGCGATGAGCAGGACGAAGTAGGTCAGGCCGAAGCTGAAGAGCCTCAGGGCCTTGGACCCGATCATGATGGAGTGCGCGATCATGCCCGCGGCCACGAGGAGCAGGAGGCCGAGCTCCAAGGCGGGGCTCGTAACCACCCTGGTGGCGTCGAAGTGGTGGGAGGCGAAGGCCGTGAGATACAGGATGGCCCAGCCGCCTCCGATGATGCCGTTGGAGATCTTGTCGTAGGGCGGCCTGCGCTTGAGCCACTCTCCTAGGCCCACCAGCACCGCTCCCGCGGCCGCCGCGGTGAACACCTTCTCCAGCGGCCCGGTGTGCGCGGCCCGCCACACGAGGAAGAAGCCGATGCCGATGGCGAGTATGGTGATGCCCACGTAGTGCAGGAGCCTTTCTCCGATGAACTGCTCGGTCGAGAGGTCCAGGCTCTTGACCCAATCGGAGACCTTCTCGGTCTTGATGGGTTGGCTCAAGCGGCCCAACCTTCCTGGCGCCGGGGCCGTGGCCTGAGCGGGTTTCGTCAGGGGCGCGCCGCACTGATCGCAATGTGCCGAGTCAGGGTCGTTCTTGGCCTCGCAGGCAGGGCACAGGAGGAAGGCCTTGGCCGGGGCTCGTGCCGCGGGCGCGGGTTTTTGATCCGGAGGCCTCGTCCTCGCCGGGGCCGGGCCGGGGAGCCCTCGGCCTGCCTTGAGGGACTCGACCTCGGAGCGCAGGGAGGAGACCTCCCTCCAGAGTTCCTCCAGGGCACGCTTCAAGTCGAGCGGCGACGGGTCGGTCATGGAGCCCGGGATCAGTTGCGGCCGCCCCGGAGGTTCTCCTTGGAGAACATCTTCTCGAGGCCATCGTCGGTGAACTTGCCGTCCTTGCGCACGAGCTTGCCGTCGAACCACATCTCGCCGCCGCCGTGCTCCGGCCTCTGGATGAGCACCAGGTCCCAGTGGATGGCGGAGCGGTTGCCGTTGTCGGCCTCGTCGTAGCACGAGCCGGGCGTGAAATGGAAGGAGCCCGCGATCTTCTCGTCGAAGAGGGTGTCCATCATGGGCTCGAGCACGAACGGGTTGACCCCGACCGCGAACTCGCCGACGTAGCGGGCGCCTGTGTCCGTGTCGAGGACCTTGTTGAGCTTGTCTTCGTTGGCGTCGGCCGCGGCCTTGACGATCCTGCCGTCCTTGAAGGTCAGGCTGATGTTGTTGTAGACCACGCCGTCGTGGATGGAGGGGGTGTTGTAGCGGATGACGCCGTTGACCGAGGTCCTCACCGGAGCGGTGTAGACCTCGCCGTCCGGGATGTTCCTCTCCCCGTCGCACTTGACGCACGGGATGCCCTTGATGGAGAAGGCGAGGTCCGTGCCCGGGGACTTGATGCGGACCTTGTCGGTCCGGCTCATGAGCGCGACGAGCTTGTCCTGGGCCTTGGACATCTTGGGGTAGTCCGCGCAGCACACGTCGAAGTAGAAGTCCTCGAAGGCCTCCTGCGAGGTCTTGGCGAGCTGGGCCATGGAGTCCGTGGGGTAGCGCATGACGCACCAGCGGGTGCGGCGCACGCGCTCGTCGAAGTGGACGGGCTTGTAGAAGAGCTTGTTCATCATGGCCATCTGCTTGCCCGGCACGTCCGCGAGGTCGAAGGGGTTGTCCGAGCCGCGGATGCCG
>JACRNU010000047.1 GCA_016234805.1 Elusimicrobiota bacterium | reverse complement strand
GGAGGAGGCAGCATGTCGAGGTTGTGCGAGAGGGGGTAGCAGCGCGTCGCGGCCGGACGATCCGGGTGATACAGTCCCGGGATGCGCGCCGGATCCCAGCCTTTCGCCACCGAACTGCAGATAAGAAGCAGGGGGACTTCGCCTTCGCCGACCACGAGGAAATCGAACTCCCTGGCGGCCGCGTCGGGCAGGCTCGCGAAGGAACAACGGCCTCCCATGGCCACGCGGATGTCCGGGCGGACAAGCCGGAGCCTGCGCCGGAAAAGGAGCCACCTGAGCAGCTCCTCGGGGCTGTTCGCCGAGAGCCCGATGATCGCCGGGACATCCGCCAGCACGCGCCGGACGCAGCGTTCGATCAGCTCGTCGATCAGGGCGTCGGCCATGCCCTCCGCGCGGGCCCGCAGGCGCGGAAGGTCGGACAACACGGCTCGCTCGGCGACGCTGAATGCCGGGTCCGCCATGAAGTCGCATGTCGCCACACGGGCGCCATGGGCCGCGAGCATGCCGCTCAGGTTGATCAGCCCGAGCATCGGCATGACCGCGTTCTTCTCGAGCGCGATGTCGACCGCCGAGAACGGGCCGACGACAAGGCTGACGCGCATCCCCTCCAGGTCGATGGATGTCAGGAGTTCCGCGTCGCGGACGTCGATGCCCACCAGGCCGCGATCCGAGCGGCTGCGCCAATGGTCGGAGAAGCTGACCATGTCCGACCAGAGGCTCGAATCACCCCTCCAGCCCGCGGGATTGTCTTTTCCCAAAACGCCTCCTTCCTGAAGCAGCGGCCTCTCCTTGCAGGAGGGGCTGCAGGCACTCCCAGGTCAGGTCGAAGTTCCGGTCCCAGGTGTTGCCCCGCGCGGCCGAACAGCAAGCCCGCCCCCACCCCTGCCGCAGGCCGGGGTCGGACAAGAGCTTCTCGATGCCCCCCCGGAGAGACGCGGCATCGGTCCCGGGAAGCACCATATCCGCCTTGCCCGCCAACAGCTCGGAAGCGCCCACCCGGGCATTGGTGAGGACAGGCACCCCGCAGGCCATGGCTTCCTGGACCGACTGCCCGAACTCCTCATAAAGGGCGGGGTGAACGTAGAGGTCCAAGGCGTGATAGACCGGAGCGACCTCGCCTGAGGGAGGCCTGAAGTGTATCCGAGGCCCCAGGCCGGCGGCAGCCGCGGCCTCGCGGTACGGGGCGATCCGGCTCTCCCGCCCGACGACGAGAGCGTGGAGGCCCTTCCTCAGCTCCGGCGGCAAGCCTCCGAGAGCCTCGAGGAACCGCCTCACCCCCCTCTTCTCGAGATCGCCCGAGGAGACGAGCCCCACGAGGAACTCCCCGTCGCCCACGCCGAGACCCCGCCGGACCTCGCGCCCGGATCCCCGGTCCTCGTGCCTGAAGCGCGCCGGGTCATGGCCCGGATGGATGACGCGCACCGAATCCGCGGGCACATTAAAACGCCTGACCACCTCTTCCTTCATAAGGCCGGAATTGGCGATGAGCAGACGGAACCGCCGCTCCGCGAGGGTCCGTCCATGGATCATCCCCACCCCGGAACGGGACGGCAAGGGGGTTCCGCGGACCGCCTCATGCGCCGCGTGCACGCAATTATGCAGACTCAGGACATCCTGATTCAGCGTATCCCCGTGGCCCCATACCAGGTCGAAGCGCTCCCATTTCATCGCGCGGTCGAAGATCCAGGAGAAAAGCCCGCGCTTGAACCTGCTCCCCCAGGGCCAGCCCGGCAGACGGTGGGGGACCGCCCCGCAAGCAGCGAGCCGGCCGGCGTCGAGCTTTTCACCGTAGACATGGACCTCGACGCCCCTGTCCCTGAGCCGGCGGGAGTGCTCGAGGATCGTGGTGGTGGTGCCCGTGACCCCGGCGACCTGCCTCGAAGCGATGGCGATGCGCATCGCGTCATTATACATACACTGGTGCCAGGTGTTCGAGAACTAGACTCGAACACCTGGCACCAGCAATGCACCATAAATGGGCCCATGAAGTAGGCCCATGCGGGGCCAAGCGGTCCACCCGACCCCGGCCCTGCGGATGATCCGCTCTTGGGCCCAATAACATCGCGGCCTTGGGCCCTTGGACCCGAGGGCCGGCCGGCCGCCTGCTGATATCATCTCTGCTATGAAGAAATTCACCGCATCCCTCATTGCTTCCGTCCTGGTGCTCCTGGCTCCCGGCATCCCCGCGTACGCCGCAGGCGCGTCCGTGGTGCGCGCCGTCCCGGCCGTGAACAACGCCATCAACGGCAGCGCCGGAGCAGTCCGCCTCAGCGCCCCCTCCTTCTCGGGGACTCCCGCGTCATGGACCGGGTCCGCCCTTCCGCTCCAGTCCGCCTTGCCCGGCATCACCGTTGCGGCTCCCTTCCAGGCGACTCCTGATTCCACCCGATTCAACCCCGCCCCCAGCCTTGCGGTCCCGGTCGGGGCTCCCGCCGCGGTCCCGAACGTCCTTTCCGAGGCCGCCCCGGTCACCCCGGCCGCCATCCCGGCCCAGCTCCAGCAGGCCGCTCCCGGCCAGGAAGCTGAAGGCAAGCAAGGCGCCCCTGGCATCAACGAGCTCCTCAGCGAGAAAGAAACGCTCCAACTCTCGGCCGGGCAAGCCGCCTCCATGAAGGAAGGAGACGCCCGCGCGACCGGCGAGAAGATCATGGACCGGATCCTCGGCCGACGCTCCGCGGGCACGGTCGAGCTCCTTGCCGCGCCCCAGGATATCGAGGACGCGTCCCTGGTGAGCGTCACCCTCTCCAAGGTGTCCGATACGCAGGCAGTCCAGGCCTCCAAGACCGAAGTCCCCTCCCCGGTCCAGCCCCAAGGCTTTGCCAAGAAAGCCGTGGGCCTCGTCACTACCATATTGAGGATGGCGGGCTCCGCCGGAGCCGTGCTCGGCTTGCAGCACCTGGCAGTGACATTCCTCCCCGCGGTCTTCGGCCTGCTCCCAGCCGCCGCGGTCTGGGCCGTGGGCTCAGGCATCCTCCTTCTGCCCGCCGCCCTCTACGCCCGCTACCGGCTGTCCCTGCGCGACTCACCCAGGCTCACCAAGGTCAAGTGGATGATGGACCTCTCCATCGGCGCCCTCATCGGCGCGGCCGTGCTCGCGGCCCCGGGCTTCGCCGCCTTCGCCGCCTTCTCCGGAGCGCAGCTCGCCATGGCCGCTCTTCCCCTCATGGGCCTGAGCGCGGGCCGCACCCTGGCAGCCATGCCCCTGGCGGACAACCTCATGACTTGGGGCGCGCTCGCCCTCCTGCCCGCGGTCCTCGGCTTGGCCGCGGCCGGAACCCTCGGCCTGGGCCCCATCCTGGGCATGCTGGCCCTGCCCGTCATGACCACGGTCTCGTTCTTCCTCGGCAGGATCATCTTCTCCGCCGAGTCCGGCCGGCCCTTCAGCGTGCCCGGCAACGCCCTGCAGAAGATGCGGTTCCCGGCGTTCATCTGGGTCATGACCGGCGTAGTCTTCGCGCTCCTGACCGGCTACGGCGCGGTCTACTCCAACTGGGCCTTCGTGGCCTGGAACTTCCTCGGCAGCCGCGAGCCCGCTAAGTGGGACAGCCACAAGCCCCTGTGGTCGAACCTCCTGAGCTTCGTCCTCAACTTCAACACCCTCTACTTCGGCCTGCTCGCCTTCAACATCGCCACGGGCTTCGCCAGCCCGCTGATGTTCCTCACCCTGGCCTTCTCGGTCGAGCGGGCCTCCCACTGGGCCGAGCGCCTGCTCGTCAAGTTCCTCCCCAGAGCCCAGCCGGCCCCGTCCACCCTTGCCGCGCCCGCCGCGGATCCCGACGTCCAGCCCGCGGCAGCCAAGCCCTGGCCGAAGTACTACTACCGGATCAAGACCGGACTGCTCATCGCGGCCATGGCAGGCGGCGCCATCGCCATGGCAGCCACGGTCTTCGGGTTCCTCGCCCTGGGCAAGTTCCTGCTCATCGCGGGCGCCATCACGGCCGCGCAGGTCCTGGCCTCCACCTGGCTGATCAAGAAGGTCATGAAGGCCCAGCCGGCCCACGAGGCCACGGACCCCGAGTTCTTCGCCCTGGTGCGGGAGCTCCGGGACCGCATCAACGCGGAGCGCGCGGCCAAGGGCAAGAAAGCGATCCCCATGCCGGAGATGGTCATCACCCCCATGGGCGTGCCCAACGCATTCGCCACGGGCCGCAGCCCCTTCAAGGCCATGGTGGGCATCACCCCTGAGATTAAGGACATGCTGCTCAATCCGGACAGCCTGAGGGAGAGCCTCCCCGCCCTGATCAAGGCCTCGGACCCGGCGGGCAAGCCCTACCAGGTGTTCCGCAAGGCCATCGCCAAGTACCTGCCGGGCGTCCAGGCGGACGCCACGCCCGAGCAGCTCCTGGCCGCAGTGGCCCAGGCTGAGGACGCGGACCTGGCCAAGCTCGGCTACCAGGGGCTGCGCGGCGTCCTGGCCCATGAGATGTCGCATGTCATGGACCGCCACATGGTGGTCGGCGCGGTCTCGGGCGCCATCGCCAGCGGAGTGGCCTTCGCCTCCTACTCCGTGATGTGGGCGGTCGGCCATGCCAAGGTCGTGGTCACCCGCCTCTGGGACAAGCTCCTCGGCAAGAAGCCCGACAGCAGGCAGTACATCGCGCCCCTGGCGGCCGGCCCGGCCCTCGCGTCGCTCGTGGGCCTCATCCAGGTCTTCGCCGCGCTCTGGGTGCCCACGATCCTGCAGATCCTGCAGATGGGCTCATCGCGCTCCAACGAAGGCATGGCGGATGAGGACGGCGCCAAGCTGAGCGCCGAGCCCGAATCCCTGGCCATCGCCCTGGGACTGCTCACGACCTGGAGGCCCAAGCCGAGCTTCTTCTTCGACTCCATCCGGCTGCCGCTGGTCATGGCCGTCTCCCACCTCATGACCGTCAACCCCGTGGAGCAGCTCCACCGGGCAGACGCCCTCAAGCTCGACGACGCCACCCAGTGGGCGGTGGGCAAGAAGGACGACTTCCTGTTCAACCTGTTCATCACCCACCCGGACACCAACCAGCGCATCAGCAGGCTCCTCGAGATGGCCCAGGCCCTGACTCCGTCTGGAACGGGCGTCATCGACCCGGAGCTCGAGAAGACCCTCCAGCCGGGCCGCAGCTACGACGTCTTCGTCCGGCTCAAGGACGGCGCCTCGGTGACCGAGACCGACCAGTTCGTCTACTACGTGTCCCAGGCCGCCCGGAACTGGGAGCGCTCGCCGGCAGGCTTCGTGCTGCGCGGCATCTCCGGCCGGGACATCAAGGTCATAGCCGGATTCTCGGGCGTGCGTTCCATCGCGTCCGCCCGGACCGCCTCCTTCACCGCGGACCGCCAGCCTTCGCGGGCCGAGGTCGCCGCGAAACTCATGGAGATGGACCGCGAGGTCTTCGCCGCCATGATGGGCGCCGCGATCAAGGGCGTGCTGGCGACCGCGCTCGCGGCCGCGGCCTTCTTCATCCACCCGGTGCTGACGGTCGGCGTCGGGCTCGTGGCCCTGGCCCAATACTACCGCATGATTAAGTTCATGATCCTGCACAACAAGCTGCAGAAGGCCATTCAGGACGCCTTGCTCTAAGACGCAGACATGATGGCTTGTTCAGCGTGCGGCGCGAAGTTCGAATACACGGCTGACGGGGCCTGCCCCTCGTGCGGGGCCAGGTTCGACAACCTGCCACAGACAGGCGCCTCAGCGCCCCTGGCAGTCCCGACTCCGGTCCAAGGCATGCCGGCAGCCCCTGGCGTCATGTCTGCTGGCCCAGCCTACACACCAGCCAGCCCGGAAGGCGTCACGCCGGGCTCAGGAAGCCCGGAGGCGCGGGCGGGGTTCTGGATCCGGCTGGCCGCGCAGGTCATCGACCTCGTCCTGCTCTCGATGGCAAAAGGCCTGACCATCGCGGCCGGGGTGAAGGGAGCCGGCGGCCTGCTCGCCATGCCGCTCATCAACGGGCTCTACTTCATCGGCTTGACCGCCAATGGAGGGCAGACCCTGGGCAAGAAGATCCTGGGCATCAAGGTCGTGATGATGGACGGCTCAGCCGTGGGTCTTGGGAAGGCGGCACTGCGCTGGGTCGGCTACCTCCTCAGCGCCCTGCCCTTATACATGGGCTACATCTGGGTCGGGGCGACCAAGCCCAAGCGCGGCTGGCACGACCTCATTGCCGGGACCAAGGTGGTCTACGCTGACCCGGCAGTCGCGGCACGAGGGCTCGTCTACACCCCTGAAGACGAGAAGACGAACAAGACAGCCCTCTTCATCTGCTTGGGCATTTTCCTATTGTTCGTCGGCGTCCTGGCTGCCATCGCCATCCCGGCATTCTCCGGTCTCATGCGCCACGGCAACGAAGGGACCTCCAAAGGCAACCTGGGCTCCATCAGGTCCGCCCTATCCATCTATTACGGAGACATGGAAGGCGCGTATCCCTCCAAGCTGGAAGCTCTGACCGTGGGCAGCAAGTACATGCAGTCGCTCCCCAAGGCCAAGGCCCCGCGCCATCACCGGGACTCCAACCAGGTCCACGCCTTCCCGAGCCGGAGCCAGGCGTCCGGCTCCGACACCGGCGGCTGGGCCTACATCGACAACCCATCCGACCCGGACTTCGGCTCCGTGTGGGTAAACTGCTCGCACACCGACACCAGGGGCTCGGTCTGGAACGCCTACTGACGGGGCTACATCCAGTGCTCGTGCCAGCGGCACAGGTCGTAGAGGGTCCAGAGCCTGGGCGCGTGGTCCACGCGGCCCCTGCGGTGCTCGGCGAGCAAAGACATGCAGAACTCGCGGTTGAGCCAGCCCTCGCTGAAGAGCCGTGAGCGCTTGAAGACGCCCTCCACCACCGAGCCGAGGTCCTTCCTGAGCCACTCCTTGAACGGGAAGGAGAAGCCCATCTTCTTCCTGTTGACGACCGAGGCGGGGAGGACCTTGCGGCCGTGGTCCTTGAGCAGGCTCTTGAGGGCGCCTCCGCGGATCTTCCACGCGCCCGGGATGGCGAAGGCGAGTTCGGCGAGTTCGTGGTCGAGGAAGGGCGAACGGGCTTCCAGACAGCTCAGCATGGTGACGCGGTCGAGCCTGCGCAGGAGCACCTCGCTCATCTTGGAGTAGAACTCGACATAGGAGATGAGTCCCACCCAATCCTCGGGCCTGGCCGCTCCCTCGCGGTAGTCGCGGTAAAGGCTCTCGATGAACCTGGGGCCGGCGTCCTCGTCGCCCCTCTCGAGCAGGAGGGGGCCGGCCACCTGGGGCCGTTGGGACTTGCCGTAGCCCACCGAGCTCCCCATGTAGACGGGCTCGCCTTCGGCCGCCCTGCGCCAGAGGTCGTAGCGCCGGTGCCCGCGCCGGACGCGGCTGAAGACCGGGGCCAGGGCCCTGGTGAGGGCGCGGGCACACAGCTTCCAATGTCCCTGGGTGAAGCGGCCGATGTCCGCGAGTCCCTTGAGCATGACGTCGTAGCCGAAGAAGAGCTCGTCCGAGCCCTCCCCGACCAGGACGACCTTGAAGCCGTCCTTCCTGGCCTTCACGCTGAGGCTGTGCAGGGGCAGCCACACCCAGTCGGAGACCGGCTCGTCGAGGTCGAGGCCTCCGGACTCCAGGGTCTCCAGGACCTGCCGGGACTCGAGCAGTACCTCCTCGTGCTCGAGCCCGAACCTCTTGGCCACCACGCGGGCATGCTCGAACTCGTTGTAGGCCGGAAGATCCTTGTACCCGACCGTGTAGGCCTTCATGCCCCGCACTCCCTGCCTGGCCAGGTGGGCCGCGGTGAGACTCGAATCCAGGCCGCCGCTCAGGAAGAGGCACAGCGGCACGTCGCTGACCAGACGCCGCTTCACCGCCGCGTCCAGGGCCGCGTCGAGCCGGTCCAGAGCCTCGGCGCGGGTCCCAGGCCCCCCTTTCATGCCAAAGGGGTTCCAGTACCGCTTCACCTTGGGCTCCTGGTCCGGCCGGAACTCGGCGAAGGAGGCCGGAGGAACCTGGCTGACGCCCCGCACGAGGGTCCCGGGCGGCGGGGCGAACTTCAACGCCAGGTAGGCGTCGAGGCCCACCGGATCGAGCTCGCGGGCCGCGCCGAGCCGGAACAAGGCCCGCATCTCCGAGGCGAAGGCCAGGCCGTTGGGGGTCTCGGCGTAGAACAAGGGCTTCTTTCCGGCGCGGTCACGGGCCAGGAACAGGACCCTCTCCCGGCAGTCGTAGAGCCCGAAGGCGAACATGCCCAGGAGCCTGGCCAGCAGGCCCTCCATGCCCCAAGCCCGGTAGCCCTCGATGAGGACCTCGCTGTCGCTCTCGGTCCTGAAGGAGGCCCCCCCTTTTCCCAGCTCGGCGCGCAGTTCCCGGAAGTTATAGATCTCGCCATTGTAGGCCAGCAGGACCGAGCCGTCGGGCGAAGCCATGGGCTGGTTCGCGCGGGGGTCGAGGTCGAGGATGGAGAGCCGGCGGTGGCCGAAGCAGAGCCCGTGCTCCGGCAGGACCCTAGAACCGCCCGCGTCCGGGCCGCGGTGGGCCAGGAGCTCGGCGGCTTGCGCCACGGAGCGCTCGGCCCGCACAGGATCGAAGGCCCCCCGGGGCTGGAACACGCCGACGATCCCGCACATGCCGTCATTATAGAAAAGAAACCGGCCCGAACCACGGCCTGGGACCGTTGACCGAGTTCGGGCCGGCTGTACGCTCGGCTCTGCTAGAAACCCTTGAAAGGCGCCGTCATCTCCGTCATCCTGCGCAGGGATTCGAGAGAGGTGAAATCGACGCGCAGGGGCACGGGCGTAAACGCCGCGGCCGGCAGGGAACACCCCGGGCCGTCCGGGCACCGAGCCACCAAGACGTCGGAGTTCAGTGTCGGCCGCTGAGCGATGGGAACCACAGGCGCGGAAGAGCGCCACTTGCCCAGGACAAAGGTCTGGACCTTGCCGTTCATCTGACGCAGGGCCTCGATGGGCTCCCAGCCGTACGGGAAGCCGGTATGCACTTCGAGGTTCCTGATGGACGCGAGGTACTTGATGTTCCCATCATCCGAAAGGGTCAGGTCAAGGTACACGGTCTTGAGGAAGGAGAGGGTCCGGTCCGAGCGCTCGTTGTAATAGGTCACGCGGTCGCGGTCGAAGAGCACCCCGACCCGGGATCGCCCCAGCACCATGGCGGTCATGTTGAAGGGCCGGTCGTTCTCATCCACGCCATGGAGCGGGGTGGCGATATCGATGTCGAATCTCTCGTAGACCTTGGACAAGGTGGCGGCGCTGAAGTAGTAGACGCAGTCCCCGCGGAACTCCTTGTCCGTCAGGAAGTCGGCGAGGCCGAAACGGCGGGTGCTCGCGTCGGCCATGATCTCCAGGGACTTCTCCAGGGAGACTTCCCGGAGAGGGACCTTCTCAGCCTTGCGCCCAGCCTCGTTGGAGACATAGTTCGGAAAGAGCTGAGCCACGACCGCAAGGCTGGCTTGGTCCGTCATGGGAGCGGTGTCGCGGCAGTAGCCTTCGGAAAAAAGGGATCCGTCCGCAGCGAACGCAGCCCCTCCACAGAATGAGAGGCCCAGCCAGATGGCGATTGGTGTCAGGCTTTTAATATTTCGCATACCCGCGCAGTTGGCCCTCCGGACTTCCTGCTGTCCCCGTTCCATGCCCTTACATTACATAAAGGGAAAAATCCTGTCAAGCGGATTTTTTCCGCTCCGCAGACCCCGTGGTGTCTGGCTTTAATTTTTCATTATCAATAGCGCCCTTTTCTCTCGACCGTCGGAAAAAACCATGTCAGCCAGGCCTGAACGAGCCGAGGGCCCATGGAAAAACGGAGAAATGATATACTCACGAGGATGAAAAATCCCTTCCCCAAGGAGTTCTACGTCACGCGCTCAAAGCCGATCCCCGCGGATGTGCGGACCGAGTACTTCAGGGACCAGACCAAGATCATCCACTCCTACCCCTTCCGGCGGCTCAAGCACAAGACGCAGGTCTTCTACGCTCCGGGCAACGACCACATCTGCACCCGCATCGAACACGTCCTTCATGTGGCCACCATCGCGGCCACGGTCTGCCGCGGGCTCAACCTCTCCGGAGAGGGCTGGGACCTCGACACGGACATGGCTTACGCCATCGGACTCGGCCACGACCTCGGCCACACGCCGTTCGGACACGAGGGAGAGAAGGAGCTGGCCGGCAAGCTCGGCCGGCCCAAGGCGTTCATCCATGAGATCAACAGCTACCGCGTGGTCGAGCACCTGGCCAACCACGGCCAGGGCTTGAACCTCACCTACGCGGTCAAGGACGGCATCATCTGCCACAACGGCGAGGACTTCGCCGCGTCGGGCTTGAAGCCCTCCACGACGGCCAACGACCTCGAGATCATCAAGGACCGCGAATACGTGCCCACCACCTACGAAGGCTGCGTGGTCCGCGTCTCGGACAGGATCGCCTATCTAGGCCGCGACATCGAGGACGCCGTGACCGCGGGCTTCATCACCAAGGCCGACGTCCCCGTGCGCATCACGGCCGAGCTCGGGGCCACCAACACGGAGATCATCAGCGCGCTCATCAGCGACATCATCGCCCACTCGCGGAACGCGGAGACCGTGGGATTCTCCCCCCGCGTCCACGAGATGGTCCGGGACCTCGGCAAGTTCAACTACGAGCGCATCTACTACCACGAGAAGCTCATCAAGTACCGCAGGCACATCAGGACCATCATCCACACGCTCTTCGACTACTTCGAGGAGATGTTCAAGAAGCACGGGACCGACTTCGCCGCGTACGCCGCCATGGACCTCGACGTGGACCGGAACTTCGGCCGCTATATCCAGCAGCTCAATGCCGTCTACGAGCGCGAAGGGTTCGAAGCCAAGACCATCGTGACGGACTACATCGCGGGCATGACGGACCTCTTCGCGCTCGACTGCATGCGCCAGATATCCATCCCGTCCCCCCTCGAATTCGACCGGTCCCACCGCCCCGACCGGTAACTCCCCGACGGGACCAAGCCCCCATCCCGGCCCTGAAAAGCGATAAAACCCTTGTATTCTGTGGAAATGTTTGTTACTATGTTACTATTATCGTCTTATTTTACTTTACAAGTAATTTAATACATGAATAGTCCCTTCAGTAACATCAGCCGGATGGACAGGGGCAGAACTCGCGCCGAGGAACGGCTCGTCGAGGCAGCCACGGACCTCTTCTTCCGGCACGGGGTCAAGAGGGTCACGGTCTCGGAGATATGCGGCCAAGCCCATGTCAGCAAGATGACCTTCTACCGCCACTTCCCGGACAAGACCGCGGTGGCGCTGCGCGTCCTCGAAAACATCGTCATCCTCAAGCGCCGGCAGATGCGTGAGATCGAGATGATGGATCTGCCGTTCGACGCGAAGCTCCGCCAGATCTTCGACGTCATGCTCGAGCAGTCGCGCGTCCATGGGCCGGAATTCTTCAGCGGGTTCCTCAAGGGCGCGGACCCAGCGCTCGAGCGCTTCATCGAAGACGAGCGGGCCAAGTCGCTCCAGCAGGTCCGCACCCTCTTCGTGACCGCCCAGCGCCTCGGGGAGGTCCGCAAGGACGTCAAGGTGGACCTCATCCTCCACATGCTCGACGCGGCCCGCGCGGCCCTGGCCAGCGAGCACCTCAAGAGCCTCTACCCGGACGCTCCGGCCATGACGCGGGAAGCCCTCTCCCTCTTCTTCGAGGGCGCCCTCCGGGGCTAGCAGGCTGCTGAAAAAGTATTGATTGCAACCCCGGAGAGGTGATTTGAAGCACTATGTCGTGCCAATTGGTTCCTTCGAGAGCATGTCAATAGGTTTTTCAGCAGCCTGCTAGCAGGCTGCTGAAAAACCCCTTGCGG
>JACRNU010000046.1 GCA_016234805.1 Elusimicrobiota bacterium | reverse complement strand
TCGACTGTGGGCATGTCCCGGCATCCAATGCCCTTCGACCCCCTCGGCGTGGGGCCCTCGGCGGAGGGCTGCCCGCAGATTCAAGCACTTTTCCTTATATGGGCGCACGATGAAACGCGGAAATTAACCTAGGAGCGATGGGTTTAAGAGCTACAATAGCCCGCGTCGTCCGGCCGGGAATCGACAGAATGATTTCACAGGAAAAGCCCAATGCCGCCTTGGACGCGATATTGAGCCGGGCGTGGGCCTGGCTCGCCCTGGCCTTCTGCCTGAGGGCGGGCTTCGCGCTCTTCCTCGGGGACAGGTCCTACCAGGCCGATGAGCTGGGTTATAACGGCCTCGCCCGTGTCGTGGCTGAGTCCGGGCTCTTCGCCCCTGCCGGGGCGGAAGGGGTCTTCCTGCCCGTGACGCCCTTTTTCATCAGCATCTTCCACAGGCTGGGCCTCGGCGTGTCCGGAGCCAGGCTCGGGGGCGCGCTCCTTTCCGCCCTGACCGCGTGGATGATCGGCAGGGCGACCAGGGACCTGACGGGCTCGGAGCGGGCGGGAAAGCTCGCGCTGGCCGTGGCTTGCGTATACCCCTTCTTCATCTACTATTCCGGCCTGCTCCTGACCGAGACAGCCTACCTCGCGCTGAGCGTGGCCGGGCTGTGGCTGCTGTGCCGGAGCCTGGGCGAGGAAGGCAGGTCGCTGGGCTTGGCGGCCTCGGCCGGGCTGGCGCTGGGCTTGGCGGGCCTGACGCGCACCGAGGGGGCTGCTGCTGCCCTCGCCGCTTTCTGCGGAGCCGCGGTCCTGTGCCTGCTCCGCCGGTACTCGTGGCGCGCCCTGGCTCTGGCCGGGCTGGCCTGGGCCGCGCCCCTGGCAGGATGGGCGGTCCACAATAAGGCCATCTGCGGCGCGTACCGGCTCGACCTGCACGGCGGCATCACCACGCTCATCGGGACCAAGTACTTCGAGCTCGATCAGATCGATACGGCCCTGGCCATGCGCGCTATCGAGGATTCCCCGTCCTTCGAGGAAGCCCGGAAGCTCGGCCCTGTGGAGCGGGACGCGTTCTATTTCAAGGAAGCCCGCCGGTTCATGGCCGACCACCCCGGCCTGACCGTGAAGCAGTGGGGCCGCAAGTTCCTGAATTTCTGGAGGCTCTACCCGCGGCAGGACAAGCCCTATCCCGCCACGGACCTCACCAACCCCGGCATGGGCCTGGCGCCCGGCCTGCTCGCCTCGGTGAGCCTGGTCTTCGAGCCCGGCCTCATCGGCCTGGGGCTCTGGGGCGCCTGGCTCCTGCGTCGGGACATGGCGCGTTTGTTCCCCCTGCCCCTGCTGGCCCTGGTCACCTGCTCCATCCATGTCCTGGTGGTCAGCCAGATGCGCTACCGGCTGTCGCTCATGCCTTGGTTCATGCTCTTCGCGGCAACAGCCGCGGACCGCTGGCTGGCTTCACGGGAGGCAAAGCCGTGACCGAGCAAGGGGACCCGCGGCGCGGGCCCGAGACCCTCACGGACATCGTGCCCGAGTACCGGAGCCGCAACCCGGTGGTGCGTTGGCTTTTCTGGAAGAGGATCGAGTGGGCTCTGGATCTGGCCGCATTGGACGCCGGAGTCCCGCTCGACGTCATGGATCTCGGGTGCGGCGAGGGCGCGCTCCTCGGGAAGCTCTCCAAGGCGAGGTCCCCGCACCGGCTCAAGGGAATGGACAGCCATCCCGCCGTGACTTCGCTGAGGATCCCCGGGGTGGAGATAACGCGGGGAGACCTGACGAAGCCGGGCAGCCTGCCTTCCGCGGCTTTCGACCGCGTCTTCTGCCTCGACGTGCTCGAGCACATCGAGTTCCTGGCCGAGCCGCTGGGGTCCATCCGCGGGGCGCTCAGGCCCGGCGGGCTCCTGGTGATCACGGCCCCGACCGAGAGCCTGTTCCACAAGACCTGCAGGTTCGTCCTCAAGGGCACTTTCTCCGAGGCCGAGGGCCCGGCCGCGGGCAGGCATTACCATCACGCTTCCACCCTGGCCGAGGCCGTGTCTTCGGCCGGGTTCCTCTGTTTGGAGGCCAGGTCCCTGCCGCTTGCCGGGCCGCTGGCGCTCATCCGAGTGATGTCGTTCCGGAGGGATGGATGACGCGGCCGGGCAGGAACGGGACTCTTGTCGCCCAGGCCGTGTCCCTTGTCTGCGCCGGGCTCCTCCTCGGACTGCTGGGCATCGGGTGGGGCCTGCCGACCCGGGAGAGGGTCGCGGCCATCCTGCCCCCAGCCGCGGATAACCCGGCTCTCTACCAGCGCCTGGCCGACACCTGGGTCAGCATGCACCGGAAGCTCGGGCCCAACCTCATGGTGAGTCCGGATTCCCACTGGGTCCCCAAAGGCGTGCATTCCGCTCCCGCGGGGTGGACCGAGCCTCCGGACCTGCTGCTCAACACCATACGCTCGTTCTTCGTCCGCTCCGCCCATGACGACGAGCAGACGTTCCTCATCGTCCTCTCGCGCATGAATCCCCGCCGGCTGAATTTCCACCCCCATATGTTCGTCTACGGGGGGGCGCACATCTACCCGCTCGGCGCGTGCCTGGCGGTCGCGGCCGCGACCGGTCTGGTGGAACTGCACCGGTCCCTGGTTCCTTACATGGCTGAGCCCGCCAAGATGGCCGCCATGTACCTGGCTGGCAGATCCCTCTCCGTGGCCGCGTATATCGGGTCCGGCCTGCTCCTTCTGCGCATGGGCCGCCGCTTCGATCAAGGGGTCGGCTGGCTGGCCGGCCTGCTCTTCCTGTTCTCGCCCGCTGCCGTGGTGCAGGCGCATGTGCTCAAGGCGCCGCACCTGTGGGCCTTCTTCGCGCTATGGGCCGTGGAGAGGAGCCTTTCGATCGTGACCGGGGGCAAGCGCCGGGACTACGTCCTGGCCGGTCTCGCCGCGGGGCTGGCGGTCGGGGCCTCCCTGTCCGCCACCATGGTCTGCGCCGTGGTGGCCGTGGCCGCGGCCATCAGGATCGCTTCAGGGGAGAAAGCCAAGCCCGAACTGTTCAATCTCGCGGCTGCCGGGGCGGCCGCGGTCGCCGCGTTCTTCATCACGAATCCTTACTGGCTCCTGGATCATGCCGAAGCCATGAAGGAGTATCCCTTCATCACGCGCAACACCGGCGCGAATCCCTGGAATCCTTTCATCCTTCTCTGGCACCCTTTGCGCCAGGCCGTGTCCCTGCCGGTCCTCGCCTTGATGGCGCTCGGCATGGTCCAGGCCCTCAAGCGGGGCCGGGCCGACCGGGTCCTTCTCCTGGTGGCGGTCTCCCTCCTCATCGGCGTAGCAGGCAGCATGGGAGCCTATCTGGGGGAGTCCTCCCGGATCATGCGGCATTACCTCGTCTGGATGGCTCTGGGACTCCTCCTTGCAGCCAGGGCGGTCCTTGTCCCGGGCGCGGGCCGGACCATCCGGCTGGTCCTGGGAGCCGCGGCCGGCCTCAACCTCTTCCTGACCGGCCTTACCTACGCCTATAACTTCCGCATGGCAGCGGGGCCGCGCTCCACCCATTTTGACGCGGGACGCTGGATCGAGGCCCATGTCCCGCCCGGCGAGACCGTAGGGTTCTTGCGGCCGTGTGCGCCGTCCAACACCCCTTACTTCCGCTTCGACCGCTACACGCTGGTCTTCGTGGAGGAGAAGCTGTTCAAGGACCTGCCTCCGGCACAGCTTCCTCAGTGGATGATCGTGGCCCTCCCCGACTACGACGACCGTCCCAACATGCAGCCCAACCTTTCCCGCTACGAGCTCGGGGCCGCCTTCGACCGGCCGGTCATCCTCCCCTGGATACGCATCCATCCCACCGCCACCACCGCCAACCCGCGCTTCGAGATCTACCGGCTCAGGGCTCCGGGGCGCTCCGAGCCCGAGGGCGCGCGCCGATTGCTATAATCGGGGAACATATGAGCCTGGCCAACCGTCTGCGCGTCGTGGAGGCCTTCCTGCGGAGGAAGACCCGCACCGGCGGCTATCCCACCGAGTGCGTGCTGGAGGTCTCGCGGGAGTGCAACCTCCGGTGCGTCATGCATCCGGTGCAGGAGGTGCGCCGGCCCACCGGGTTCATGGAGCCGGCCGTGTTCGAGACCATCCTGGGAAAGATCGCCCCTTGCGCCGAGGTCATCTACCTGAGCGGCAACGGCGAGCCGCTGATGAACTCCCATACGATCGACTATGTCGGGGAGATCCGCCGCCGCGGCATCCCGGTGGTCCTCGCGACCAATGCTACGCTCCTGACTCCGGAGAAAGGAGAGGCCCTGCTGGCCAACGACGTGTCTTACGTCATGCTTCCGCTCGACGGGGTCACCAAGAAGACCTATGACGCCATCCGCGTGAACGCCGACTTCGACGCCGTGGTCTCCAACATCACCCGGTTCCTGGAGGCCAAGAAGCGGCTGGGCAAGAGCACCTTCGTGCAGGTGCAGATGATCTCCATGGAGCAGAACAAGCACGAGGTCAAGCTCTTTCCCGAGTTCGTCAAAAAGCTCGACCGCCACGGCATGGTCAACGACATCCGGGTCAAGCCGTACATCAATTTCTGCAGGCGGCCGTCCCCCGCGTCCCGGCCGTCGAGCCTGTTCTCCAGCCCGTGCTTCCTCCTTTGGCGCAACCTCTACGTCACGCGGACCGGCATGGCCATCGCGTGCTCGCAGGACTCGCATGGCCAGGTGCCCATCGGGGACTTCATGACCGAGACCCTCGACGGGATCTGGAACTCCAAAGCCATGCAGGACCTGCGCCGCCTCCATCTTGAGGGGAAGGGCCGCGAGCATCCGATCTGCAACGTGTGCGACCTGGACCAGAACTACTTCACTCCGGTCAATGTCCTGGCCACGGTGCCGTTCAACGCCCTCACCCTGAAGCGGAACATCTCCCTCTGGGAGCGATATGTCATGCTGCCTCAGCGCGGGCTGAGGGCGGCTCTGGGAGGGGAATAATCATGGCGGCGAAGAAAGGCGTATCGGGCGGCCGCGGGGCCGGGTCCGGGAGGAAACGGGCGGTGGTGGTGGGAGGGGGCATGCACGCGGCCTGCGTCCTCGACGCCCTGGAAGGCTCCGGGTATTCCGTGGTCGGCAGCTACGACGACGTCAAGCCGATCGGGCACATCGTGTACGGAGGCGTCCGGGTCCTCGGCCGTCTGGACATGCTCGCCGAGGTGTTCAAGGGAGGCGTCACAACCGCGTTCATAGGCGTGGGCGGGACCACGGACAACCGGCCGCGCTCCGGGGTGTTCCAGCGGGTCCAGGCGTTGGGGTTCGACTGCCCCGCGGTCGCGCACCCGGACGCGAGCCTCGCCGGCGAGGTCGAGCTCGGCCCAGGCAGCGTGGTCCTGGCCGGGGCCACGGTGGGGCCCTTCTGCAAGGTGGGCGCGAACGTGATCTTGAACCAGGGCTGCACGGTCTGCCACGACTGCGTCATCGAAGACGACGCGCACATCGCGCCGGGCGCCGTGCTCGCGGGCAAGTGCCGGGTGTGCCGGAGCGCCACGGTCGGGATGGGCGCCACGGTCCTGACCTGCCTGTCGGTCGGCGAGGGGGCGCTGGTCTGCAACGGGGTCGCGGTCCTCTCCGACGTGCCGGCCGGGGCCGTGGTCCGGGCGTACGCCGGCCGGATCGGCTGAGCCGGAGGAGGGGACATGTTGGACAAGCTCAAGGGCTTCCTATCGGGCGTGGCCGCTGATTACGCGGACCTGAGATACGAGGTCAAGAAGGTGGCCTCCGTGTCCTTCTCGGGAAAAGAGCTGACCAGCGTAGGCTCCAATGCCACGGATGGGTTCGTGGCCAGGGTGCTGGCCGGAGGCGGCCTGGCCTCCGTGGCATTCACCAAGGAGTCCGACGCCAAGAAGGCCCTTGCCGCGGCCCTCGAGAACGCGAGGCTCATCGGCCGGAACATCAAGAAGCCCGTGACCCTGGCCCGGGTGGAGGCGGTCAAGGACTCGTTTTCGCCCGCTCTCAAAGAGGACCCGCGGGATGTGACGATGGAGGAGAAGCTCTCCCTTCTGCGCGCCTACAACGACATCCCGCTCCGGTCTGCCGGGATCGCGACCACGACCATGGGCTACGCGGACACGGTCCGCGAGCGGACTTTCGTCAGCACCGAGGGACACGAGGTCCAAGAAGACCTCGTCACGGTCCGCGTGTCAGGCGAGATCATCGCCCGGGACGGGGGACTCTCGCAGAACGTGCGTGTCGCGGTGGGAGGCAGCCAGGGGTTCCACCATGTCCGCGGCAAGGATGAGGCCTTCGAGGCCAGGACCAAGATCGCGCTCGACCTCCTGAAAGCCGAGCCGGTCCGGGGAGGCTCGTACGACTGCGTCCTCAACCCCAGCCTGGCCGGGGTTTTCGCGCACGAGGCGTTCGGACACTTCTCGGAAGCGGACATCGTGGAGACCCTGCCCGCCATGCGCGCCAGGATGAAGCTCGGGGCCAAGCTCGGCAGCGACTGCCTGAGCATCACGGATGACGCCACCCTGCCGGACCAGCTCGGCTTCTACAGATATGACGACGAGGGCGTGCCGGTCCGCAAGAGGAAGCTCCTGGAGAACGGCGTGCTCGTGGGCCGGCTCCACTCGCGGCGCACCGCGGCTGAGTTCGGCGAGGAGCCCTCGGGCCATACCGTGGCCGAGGATTACCGGTTCGCGCCCATCGTGCGCATGGGCACGATTTTCATCGAGCGCGGAGAGTACGCGGTCGACGCCCTTCTGGAGAAGCTCGGGGACGGCCTCTATGTCCTGGACGCCAAGGGCGGCCAGACCGCCGGGGAGGACTTCTCCTTCGGCGCGCAGTACGGCTACGAGGTCCGCGGCGGCAAGAAGGGCCGCATGGTGCGCGACCTCAACGTGTCCGGCAACCTCTACCGGACCTTGATGGCCGTGACCGCGGTGGGCAGCGACTTCGATCTCGCGAAGACGGGCGGCTGCGGCAAGGGCCAGACCAACATCCGCTCCTGCCACGGAGCGCCGCACGTCCTGATCAAGGACCTCGTGGTGGGAGGCGCGTGATGGAAAAGCTCCTGGAGATGGCGGGCAAGGCCGCGGATCAGGCCGAGGTCTTCTCCCTGGACGGCAGGTCCAGCGGCGCCGGGTTCGAGAACGCGGAGCTCCACGACATCAAGGCGGACATGGCCTGCGGGGTCAGCCTGCGCGTCATCAAGGACGGCAAGCTCGGGTTCGCGCACACGAGGAATCTTCGAGACCGCGAGGAGCTCGTCAGGAACGCTCTGGCCTCCCTGGCGGGCGGGGTTGAGGCTGGCTTCACCCTGCCGTCTCCATCCGTTCCAGCCGCGCTCAAGACCGCCGACCATGGCATCGAGGGCCGGGGGAGCCCGGACCTGGTCGCGGAGTGCGGCCGCGTGGCAGGGGAGCTCAAGAGCCGCACCGCGGGCGAGATCGTGGCTGAGGCCTGGGTCGGGGAGCAGACCCTGCGCATCGCCAACACGAATGGGCTGTCCGCCTCGGTCCGGACCACCGAGTCCGGGGTGCGGGCCGGAGCCATCTTCCCGGGGTCCGCGAGCGGCATCTTCCGTCTTTTCAGGAGCAAGGGCTTTGACAGGATGCCGCAGCCGGCGCTCGATGAGATCGTCTGGCTTTTCAACGCCGGGGTGAAGGAAGTCGAACCCGAAGGCGGCAGGATGAAGGTCCTGTTCATGCCGGATGCCATGCTCGCCCTGGCCTGGAGGCTCATGCACGGCGCGAGCGCCAAGAGCGCCTACGAGAAAGTCTCGCCCCTGGCCGGCAAGGCCGGTGAAAAGGCGTTCAGCTCCGAGCTCAGCGTCACCAATGATCCCCTGGATGACTCTCTCCCCGGGGCGCGGCCCTTCGATGACGAAGGCGTGCCCTCCGCGAGGTTCCGCGTGGTGGATAAGGGCGTATTCCAGGGCTTCTACAACGACCTGAACTACAGCCACAAGCTCGGTGAGAGACCGACCGGGCACGGCTACCGCACGGCCATGTGGGGGGGCGACCCTCTGGAGCTCAAGCCTACCCCGTACCTGGCGCACCTCCGGTTCGAGCCGGGCAAGAAATCCCTGCGGGAGCTCGCGGCCATGATGGATCGGGGCATCATCCTCTGCGACGCCCTCGGCCCGCACAGCGGGAACATCCCCAACGGCGACTTCTCCGTGGGAGTCGCGCCCGGGCTCTATGTGGAGAAGGGCGAGATCAAGGGGCGGGTCAAGGATGCGATGATCTCGGGCAACGTTTACGGGACGCTCAAGGAGGTCGTGGCTGTCGGGAGCGAGCTCTGCCAATCCTTCGGGGGATTGTTCCCGCCCCTGCTCTGCGACGGGGTCAGCGTGGCCTGCCGCTGAGCGGCCGGGGGGGACGCAGGCTGTAGATGCTCACTCCCTCGGACTCGTTGCGGTGGACGGGCTCGAAGAACTCCCTGGAAGCGGAGTATTCGACCAGCCTGTCGTAGAAGTACCTGGTGGGGTCGCTCACGCCCTTGGCCGGGGGGATGAAGCCCGGGTCCCGGATCACGACCCACCGCGCTCCAGCGGCCCGAGCGCTCCTGACGAAGGAAGCGATGCCGTCGGACTGGAGGAACAGGGACCCCTTAAGCCCCGTGAAATAGTGGATGCGCATCATGTCCATGGACACCACGCGGTCCTCCGGCCCGGCATGGGCCTTGAGCCAGTCATAGGCCGCGTGGGGCACCACGGGGGGCTGGTGGAGCGAGGTCTTGACGGTCTGGAGCAGGCCGGGCGCGTTCGTGGCCAGGGCAAGCAGGGCGGCGGTTCCCAGGGCGCGGCCATGGAAGCGCTCGGGCAGGATCCTGCGCAGGCCTTCGAGACAGAGGAAGACGAAGGCCGGAAGCATGGGCACCACGTAGCGCGGGGCCTGGTACACGTAGCCCGCGATCACCATGAAGTGTCCGAGGCAGTAATAGGCCAGGACCCGGTGGAGGCCGCTGCGGCGGCCCAGCCACGCGCCTGCGCAGAAGAGGGCGAGGCCCGCGGCCATGAAGGCTTTCTCGAGCAGGCCGGTCGGAGAGGCCCATGCCGGCAGGTAGAATGCGGTCAGGCAGGTCAGGCCCTTGAGGTAGAGGTAGCTGCTGTGGAGCACGCCGGCCAGGGCCGACAATATCCCGCCCTGCATCCTGAGGGCCCAGTACGATGAGTAGAAGGAGACCTGCCCGATGTGCGTCACGAGGTACAGGGTGAACGGGAGCACGGCGGCCGCTGTGCCCAGGGAGAACCAGAGGGCGGCGCGCCACCGCCGGGTGAGGGAGAGCTCCAGGAACAGGGCGATGGGCGCCACGAACCCGATGGAGCGCAGGAGCACGATGAACCCGGCCAGGGCCCCGACGCAGGCCCAGCGCTTGGGGTCCTGGGACTCGGACCAGCCTTGCTCGAAGAGGAGCCAGACGATGAGGCCCAGCACGAAGACATAGCCCGGCTCGCCCATGATGTTGCCCGCGAAAGAGATCATGAAGTCGCATAAGAACAGGATGGAGAGGTATGGGAAGCGCTGGCGTCCCGGGAACCGGCCGCGGGTGGCGAGGTAGAACAGGCCCAGGCCCGAGAAGAACAGGCACGCCATGAAGGCCTTGAGCAGGAGCACGGGCCTGTGGAAGACCGCGAGGAAGGGCATGAGCAGAGCGGGCACGCCCCAGTTCAGCGAGACCTCGAGCTGGGGAGGGTGGTGCCAGGCCCGAAGGAGCGAGCCTCGGAGCATCTGCTCGGCGCAGAGCAGCCAGTTTATGTCGTCCACGTACTGGCCGAACATGACCGCGTTGCAGGCCAGGAGGTAGAGCCCGAGCAGGGCCGCTGTCCCGGCCCAAGCCCAGGCCGCCGGCGTCCTCCGGCCGGGAGACGGCATGCGTTCAGCCCGCCTTCCGCTCTTTGGCGATGAGGGGGTCGATGATGCGATAGACGGCTTTGACCTCGTCGGAGGCCCAGAGGGGGTGGTGCTTGGCCATGAGCCACAACCGCCGCGCTGCCTTGGCCAGGCCCAAGCCCGGGGCTGGGACGAAGGTCTGCCGGTAGAGGGGGGAGGACTTGGCCTTGCACCCGAGTTCCTTGAGCATGAACTCGCGGGCCGCTTTGGGCTGGAGGCTGCGCAGAAGATAACCCGCCACTTCGTAGACGAGCTTCTCCTTCTCCGCGGCGAGCACGTCCGGAGGCGTGTTCCCGGCTTGGAGCGCTTCGACCGCTTCGGGGTACTCCTCGATCCACTTGTGCGTGACTTGGCCCTCGTGGATGCGGCGCACGGCCAGGGGCTTGCGGATGACGCCCACCTCGACTCCGTCGGCGAGCATCCGGGCGTAGAGCTCGTTGTCGAGGATGACCATGTCTTTCCTGTAGTGGCCGTACTTCTGGTAAAGGGCGCGCGGGATGGCCAGGTTGGTGGTCAGATAGGGCAGGAACTCGGCTCCCACCGCGTAGTGGCCCGGGACCTTGCCCTCCGCGATGGGCGTCGCGGGGTCGAAGGCGTACCCGATGATGCGGCCGTAGCGGTGGAGGTAGCCATTGGAGAAGAGGAACCCCACGCTCGGCTTGGCCTTGACGTAGTCCGCGAAGGCTTCCAGCCGGTCCGGGGTCCAGAAATCGTCGGAGTCGATGTTCGTGACCCAGAGCCCGGTGGCCATCCCCAAGGCCAGGTTGCGGCAGTGCATGTTGCCGATGTTCTTGGGCAGGCGGTGGTACTTGATGCGCGGGTCCTTGGTCCAGGACTTGATCATCTCCGAGGTGTCGTCGGTCGAGCCGTCGTCCACGATGAGGACCTCGAAGTCCTGGAAAGTCTGGTTCACCACGGTGGTGAGAGCGCCGCCGATCATGTGGGCCCGGTTATAGGTGGGCAGGACGATGGAGAAGAACGGCGGTCCGATGCTCATTCGTCCATTATACTATGGCCCGGGCCACGGAGAGGCGGACCTCGGCGAGCATCCGGGCGTGTTGGTCGCATCCGGAGAAGGTGCTTGGGTCCTCGTAGTGCCCGGGACACCCGCCCTGGCACACGGCCATGAGACGGCAGGCCCGGCATGCTGGGTTGTCCCCTACCCGGCGGCCCACGCGGGCGCCTGCGATACTGTTCCAGGCCCTGAAGAAGGCTTTCCTGCCGTAGTAGGATGGCGTGAACTCGGTGAGCTCCGGGCCGAAGGCATCCCCGAAGATGGAACAGAAGGAGAGCCCCCGCTCCCCGATGGTCAGGAGCCCGAGGTGGTGCAGGCACACGGGACTGCGGCGGTCCTTCTGGAGCTCTCCGCACTCCGGCGGGACCCGCAGGACCTGATTGATCTCGAAGACGGCGAAAGCGCCGGCCCGGCGCCGCACGAGTCGGGCGAGGCGCAGGCTCATGGCCTCGACGCCCTCCCGGTCTAGGGCGAGGCAGCGTGCGCCCTCCTGCCAGCGCCCGGCCGCGACCGGGAGCTCCACGGCCCAGTGGCGCACCCTGGCTCCGGCAAGGGCGTCGAAAAGCTCGGCTTCGCGGCCGAGCCAGCCTCGGTGCATCATGCTCACGACCGTGACCGGGACCTTGGCCTTGAGGAGCCTGCGGATGTTGCGCATGGAGGCCGCGTAAGCGCCCTTCCTGCCGCGCATGGAGTCGTGGGCTTCTCCGGGGCCGTCGATGCTGACCTGGACGAAACGCGCGTACGCGGGATGCCTCCGAAAAATCTCGATGATGACGCTGACGTCGCCGGCCGCGTTCGAATTGAGCGAGAAGGGCAGGCAGTCGCGGGCCAGGGCGTCGGTCGTGGCCCGCAGGAGGCCGGGCCTCAGGGTCGTCTCCCCGCCTGAGAGGCGCACGCCTTCCACCCCGATAGCGTGGAGGTTGCGGACCGTGGCCAGAGCGGTCTTCGCGGTGTAGGGCTTGCCCGCGGAGGAGTCACCGAGGTAGCAGTGACGGCACCGCAGGTCGCAAGCCGAGACCAGATGCCAGACCGCCACCCTGCACGCGGCCGTAAGCCCCGCGTTCTCCACGACCTGGCGCGGGTTCGCGGGCCGCGGGGCGGGGGCGATTTCGACGAGGTCTCCGAGGGTGGGGTCTTCCGCGATCTCGCGGGCCAGGCGTTCTGCGGACGCGTCCGCTTCGAGGAGGTCCGGGAAGCGCCTCTTGAGCGCCTCGATGCTCGAGCGGCCGTCGCAAGCCTTGAGGAAGTTGAAGGAGGCGTCTTCGAGGTCGTAGACCCTGCCGCTCAAGCCCGTTCCGCAGCGGTCTGCGGGTTGGCGGAACGCGGTGCCCGAACGGCGCCGCAAGACGACGCCATCGCGCAGCCGGGGGAACAGAGAAACAGAAACGCCGCCACGCCCTGACGGGCGTCGCGGCGTCATCCGATCTCCAGAGGACCTAGTAGCTGTAGCCCGGGAACGCGCAGAGGCTGGTCTTGCGGACCGGCCGGCTGGCCCGGATCTTCTTGAGCAGTTTCTTCATGAGGCGCACCTCGCTTCGAAGCGTTACGACGGATACATGATACCGCATCCCGGGGCCGTCGCGCCACGGCCTTTGTGCCCAGGAACCGCCTGGGCCCGGAGAGCCCCTCCTGCTCCAGGCGGTTCTCGTCTACGCTCGTCGAGTATGATACGATTGCGGTATGGGGCCCATGGCGGCGGTCAGGTGAAGACCTCCCAAGGCCGTCCTCATCCCTTGGGCGCCGCGCCAGAGCCTGGCGGGGTCAACTTCGCGGTGTTCTCCCAGAACGCCTCGGGGATGGAGCTCCTGCTCTTCGAGCGCTGCGACAGCCCGGAGCCTTTCGAGACCATCGCGCTCGACCCCGAGCTCAACCGCACCTTCCACTGCTGGCACGTCTTTGTGGAGGGGCTCAAGGCCGGCAGCCACTACGCCTACCGGGCGCGCGGGCCGCAGGAGCCTGAGCGCGGCCACCGCTTCGACCCGGACAAGGTCCTCATCGATCCCTATGGCCGGGGCGTCACCGCGGCCCAGTGGGACCGCGGCGCGGCCTGCGTGCCGGGCTCGAACCTGCGTTCCTCCATGCGCTCGGTCGTGGCGGCGATCGACGGGTACGATTGGCAGGGGGACCAGCCCCTGAACCGGCCCCTGGCCGAGACCGTGATCTACGAGCTCCATGTCGGCGGATTCACGCGCTCTCCCTCCTCCAAGACCTTGGCGCCGGGGACTTTCCACGGGGTCGTCGAGAAGATCCCCCACATGAAGGCCCTCGGCATCACCGCGGTCGAGCTCCTGCCTGTGATGCTTTTTGACGACAAGGCTCCCCTGCGCAAGGGGCCGGACGGCAAACCCCTGCCCAACTATTGGGGCTACGGCAGCCTCGGCTTCTTCGCCCCTCATCCCGGGTACAGCCGCTCGCCCGAGGAGGGCAAGGGTCTCGATGAGTTCCGCGATATGGTCAAGGCCCTGCACCGGGCCGGCATCGAGGTCATCCTCGACGTGGTCTTCGGCCACACGGGCGAGGGCGGGGAGGACGGTCCAACCGTGAGCCTGAGGGGGCTCGAGAACTCGGTCTACTACCAGCTCGTGCCGGGCCAGCCGAGCCGCTACGTGGACTATACGGGGAACGGCAACATGCTCAACTGCGGCCACCCCGTGGTCGAGAGGCTCGTGCTCGATTGCCTGGAGACCTGGGTCAAGGACATGCATGTGGACGGGTTCCGGTTCGGGGAGGCTTCGGTCCTGGCCCGGGGCGACGGAGGGACCGCGCTGCGGTGGCCGCCCGCGCTGTGGAACATGGAGCTTTCGCCGGCCCTGGCCGGGACCAAGCTCATCGCCGAGTCCTGGGACGCGGGCGGGCTCTACCAGGGCGGCGATTTCCCGGTCGAGAGGTGGTCTGAGTGGAACAGCCGATTCCGCGACGACATCCGCAGGTTCGTGCGCGGAGACCCGGGCCTGGTGGGCGCGGTCGCGAGCCGGATCGCGGGCAGCGCGGACCTGCACACCGGGCCCGGCCACCGGCCGGCCAACAGCGTCAATTTCGTGGCCTGCCACGCCGGCTTCACCCTCAACGACCTCGTCTCCTACAACGGACGGCAGAACAGGGCCAACGGCGAGGACAACCGCGACGGCGCGGCCGAGAACTTCAGCTGGGACTGCGGCCGCCAGGGCGATGCCGACGATCCGGAGGTCGAGCGCTTGCGCGTGCGGCAGATCAAGAACTTCGGGGCCATCCTCCTGCTCTCCCAGGGCGTGCCCATGCTCCTGGCGGGAGACGAGCTCCGCCGCACCCAGCAGGGCAACAACAACGCCTACTGCCAGGACAACCCGCTCTCCTGGCTCGATTGGGCCCGCGGCGAGCGCCACCAGGAGACCCTGGGATTCTTCCGCGCCATGATCGGTTTCCGCCGGGCCCACCGCAGCCTTCAGCGGAGCCGCTTCTTCGATGGCGGCGTCAACGAGCGGGGATTGAAGGACATCGCTTGGCACGGGTGCGCGCTCGACCATCCCGGCTGGGAGGACCCGCAGGCCCGGGCCCTGGCCTTCACCCTGGCCGGCTTCGACGGCGAGGAAGACATCCATGTCATGATGAACATGCACTGGGAGCCCCTCTACTTCGAGCTGCCGAGGGTGCCGGGCCGGCGCTGGCTGCGGGCCGTGGACACCTCGCTCGCAAGGCCCGAGGACGTCCCGGTCCAGGGCAGGGAGAAGCCCCTTTCCGACAGGGAATGCCGCGTGGACTGGCGCAGCGTGGTCGTCCTGGTCTCCCGCTGAAAATCCCGCAGCCCCGGCGGCTCGGGGCTGAAAGAATGGTATCATTGTCTCCCTAAATTGTGAGCATCAAGTCCCTGCAGGCCGCCCTGCTCCCCGCGCTCTCTGCAGCCCAGTTCCGCCGCTTCCTCCTCGTGGTGGCCGCGGCTTTCGCGCTCCGCGGCGGCGCGGCCGTTCTCAGCGAGTCCCTGGCCATCTTCCCGGGCTATTACTACATCGATCCCGGGGTCATGGACCGGATCGCTTGGAAGAAAGCCGAGGGGTGGAGGCGCGGCGAGACCATGCAGGTACTGCTGGCGCCCAGCCACCGCAGCCAGGTCTTCCTCCTGGCGAACGTCTATTATCACATCGGCCACCATCCCGTGGTGGTCAAGCTCCTCTACGCGGGCGTGGGGGCGCTGGCGATCGGAGCGCTGGCAGCGGCGTTTTCCTGCGTCTTCGGGGCTGGTCCCGCGCTCTTGGCCGCGCTCGTCATGGCTTTGTGGCCGTCCCACGTCTTCTATACTTCCCAGCTCTACAAGGAGGGGCCGGTCTTCCTGACAGGAGCCTTGACCCTTTGGGGCGGCGTGCTGTTGCTGGCCTCGCCCCCTGGCATCGGAAGCCGGCGCTTGTGGCCAGGACTGGCGCTGATGGGTCTTGGCCTGTTCCTGACAGCCTTCCTCCGAGCCTACCTCATGCTCGGCTTGGCGGTCGCTCTTGGCTTGACCGCGGCCTGGCGATGGGCGTCAAAGGGATTCGCCCAATCCCTGTTTTGCGTGCTTATCATCGCCGCGTCGGTCCCGCCCATGTACAAGGTCCTTTCCGCGGCGATCTACCGCCGCCAGGCGCCGGCCGCCTCTCCGGAGTTCCTGAAAGACCCCGGCATCCAGGATTATATCGTGCCGGCGACCTACGACTACAAGCGCAATGAGTACATCAGCCCGTATTCGCCGCGCAGCATCTCGGAGTTCCGGCGCAACTGCCAGTTCGAGGACCGCAAGCTGGCGAAGGTCTTCTACAACCGCACCATCGGCACGCAGCTCTTCCCCGACGAGGACTTCGAGACCTGGGGCGACGTGCTGGTCTTCCTGCCCAAGGCCGCCTTCTACACCCTGTTCATGCCGCTGCCTGGACTCTATCCCATGGAGGGAAAGATCGGCCGCATGCTGGCCGCGGCCGAGAACGTCCTCCTCCTGGCCCTGTCCCTCTGCGCGGTCGCGGGCATCCTGAAGGGGCCGAAGAGCTCGATCCGCATGGCGCCGATTTTGTTGTTTCTGGGCATGGCGGCCGGCTCGGCCTTTTTCGAGTTCGACCTTGGGAGCGCCTCTCGCCACAAGCTCTTCACCCTCTCCCTGCTGCTTCCGTTCGCGGCCGAGGTGTTCCTGAGGCGGACCAGCCGGTCTCCGGCCTGACGCGCATCACGGTCCGGGCCGGGTGCTGAAAACTTGATAGAATCTGCCGTCACATGGCAGAGTCCCGTGCCCGAGCCGTGTTCCTCGACCGCGACGGCGTCCTCGTCGAGGACGTGGACTATGTGCGGAGCGTGCGCCAGCTCGAGGTCCTTCCAGGCGCGGCGGAAGCGGTGCGGAGGCTCGGGAAGGCGGGCTTGAAGGTCGTGGTCGTCAGCAACCAGTCCGGTGTGGGGCGCGGGTATTTCTCCCGACGCACCCTGCAGAGGATCCATGCCGAGCTCAAGGCCCGGCTGGCCAGGGCAGGGGCTCGGCTTGACGCCATCTACTGCTGCCCGCACCTTCCCCCAGGCCAAGGCGTGAAGCCTTGCGGGTGCCGCAAGCCTGGGACGGGGCTTGTGGAGAAGGCGGCCCGCAGGTGGGGCTTGGAGCTTCCCGAGTGCTTCTTCGTGGGGGATTCCACCACGGACCTGCAGACGGCCCGCAACGCGGGCTGTGCGCCGGTCCTCGTGAGGACGGGCAAGGGGGGGCGGGACGGCAGGTACAAGGCCAGGCCCGAGGCCGTGTGCAAGGACGTCTTGGAAGCGGCAAAGTGGATCTTGAGGAGGCTCGGGAAATGATCGCCGCGGCCATCCTCGCGGGCGGCAGGGGCGAGCGCATGAAGCCCGCCACGGACGAGTGCCCCAAGCCCATGCTCCCCGTGGGCGGCAAGCCGCTCCTCGAGCATCAGCTCGAGTGGCTCAAGCGCTCGGGCGTGACCGAGGTCCATCTTTGCGTGGGCTACAAAGCTGAGACCGTGCGGGCCCATTTCGGAGACGGTTCAGCCTGGGGCGTGAGTCTGCGCTATTCCCTGGAGGCCGTGCCGCGCGGGACAGCGGGCGCGGTCAAGGACCTGGGAGACTGGGGCGGGGAGGACCTGCTCGTGGTCTACGGCGACCTCTTCGTGGACATGGACTGCGCCAAGCTGGCCGCGTTCCACCGCTCCCGGCCCGGGGCCGCGACCCTGGCGGTCTGGAGCACGGACCATCCCCAGGACTCGGACCTCGTCCGGGTCGAGGGAGACAGGGTCACGGGCTTCTATCGCGACCCCTCGGCCGAGCCCCGCGGCCAGCTCGCCCTGGCCGCGATCTGGGTCGTGCGCAGGCCGCTCCTGGACCTGACGCCCGCGGACGCGCCATCCGATTTCGGCAGGGATATCTTTCCCAAAGCGCTCGCCGCTGGCTTGGCGCTCAACGCCTATCGGACGCAGGAGACGATCGAGGATGTGGGGACCTTCGAGAGAAGGGAGAAGTTCCTGAAGAAGTGGGAGAAGAGGACACCATGATCATATCGAGGACCCCTTTTCGCATCAGCTTCGCCGGCGGGGGCACGGACCTGTCCGCGTACTATCACAAGCGGCCCGGCGCGGTGGTGTCCACGGCCATCAATAAATACATGTATGTCACGGTCAACCGCTACTTCGAGGACAAGATCATCCTGAAGTACTCGAAAACCGAGCTGGTCTCCGACATCAACGAGGTCCGGCACCCCATCCTGGCCGCATGTCTGCGCAAGACCGGGCTCCTGCGCGGCATCGAGATCACCTCCATGGCGGACGTGGTGGGCGGCACGGGCCTGGGCTCGTCCTCGAGCTTCACCGTGGGCGTTCTCCACGCCCTGCACGCCTACAAGAGCGAGTTCATGACCGCTGAAGAGCTCGCCCGCGAAGCCTGCGAGATCGAGATCGAGCGCCTCAAGGAACCCATCGGCAAGCAGGACCAATACATCGCGGCCTATGGCGGCAGCCAGTTCACGGAGTTCATGCCCGACGGTAAGGTGCGCGTGGACCCGTTGATCTGCCCCGCGGGCGCGCTCGAGGAGATGCACTCCCGGCTCATCCTGCTCTACACGGGCGTCAGGCGCAAGGCAGGTCCGATCCTCAGGCGCGCCCGGGCCAAGTTCAAGCAGAACGAGGCCGTGCTCGACCGTCTGCGGGCCCTGGCCGACGACGTCCGCCACGAGCTGCAGGCCGGCCGGGTGGATTCGGTGGGCCCCATCCTGCATGAGGGCTGGGAGATCAAGAAGAGCCTGGCCCACGGCATCACCAGCACGGCCATCGACCAGGCGTACGAGACCGCCCTGCGCCACGGCGCCACGGGCGGCAAGATCGTGGGCGCGGGCGGAGGGGGCTTTCTCCTCCTGTTCTGCCCGAAGCGCAAGCGCTCCCGCGTCCTCTCCGCTCTGCGGGGCTGGCGGGAGATCCCGTTCGAATTCGAGCCAGAGGGGTCCAAGATCATCTATGTCAGCAAATAAGATCAAGCCGACGCGTCCAGGCCGCTTCCATAACTCCGGTCCCGGCAACCTCGGGCCCGCGGATTTCGCCCGGTGGTATCGCGCCGCGTGCTCCTCGGCCTGGGACGGGGTGGACCTCAAGACCCTGGCTCTCATCGCCAAGGAGCTCCTCAAGGTCCGCGACAGCAAGAAAAAGGTGCTCATCATGGGCAATGGCGGAAGCGCCGCGATCGCGTCGCACATGGCAGTGGACTTCTCCAAGACCGCCCGGGTTCCGGGCAGGCCCCTCATCCGCGCCGTGGCCCTGACCGACAACGTGGAGTTCCTGACCGCCGTGGCCAACGACATGTCCTTCGACGACGTGTTCGTGGCCAAGATGGAGGCCTTGCTCGAGCCCGGAGACCTGGCCCTGCTCATCAGCGGGTCGGGAAACTCGCGCAACCTCCTCAAGGCCGCGAAATACGCCAAGAGACACGGCGCCAAGACCGTGGCGCTCCTGGGGTTCGAGGGAGGCAAGCTCAAGGCCCTCGTGGACCGCCATCTTATCGTCCCATCGGACCAGTACGGGGTCATCGAGGAGCTCCACATGAGGATCGGCCATGTCCTGACCTTTTTCGTGAGGCAGCTCAAGGAGGTCTGAGGCAGGATCCTGTCGGAATGGGAATAGGTCCCGCCGAGGAATGCTATCATACGCAAGAGGTCTGGATCCGACATGAAAAGAAAACCCGCCGCACCATTGCCGTTCCAGCGCGCATCAGCCAAGATGCTGCCGAAACTGCAGAAGCTCCTGGCCGAGGTGGTCAACGACATACCAGTCAGCGACAAGAAGAAGGAGGCGGATCCAAAGGCCGCGGCACGCGGGCTGACAACCGAGGCGGCGCGGCATACCGCGCTCCTGTCTGGAGCGCTGGCCCTGCCGTCCGGGCCGCTCGGGGTCCTGACCATGATTCCCGACCTGGTGGCAGTATGGAGACGGCAGGCCCGGTTGGTCTCCGACATCGCGGCGGTCTACGGCCAGGAGTCCCGGTTGACCCGGGAGATGATGATGTACTGCCTTTTCCGGCACGTGTCTTCGGACGCGGTCAAGGACATCGTGGTCCGGACCGGACAGCGCGTGATCGTTTCGCAGACGACCGTCGTGGTGTTCCATCGGGTCCTGCGGGTCATCGTGGGAGACCTCCTCTCGATGGTGGCAGGGCGATTCATGGCTCGCTGGCTGCCCGTCATCGGTTCCGCCGCGGTCGCCGCCTATTCATACCGCGACACGAAGGAGGTCGGCCAGACCGCGATCGAGGCCCTGGGCTCGCCCGGGCTGCCGGAGGGGCGCGGCCAAAGCGTGAGCCGCAAGGGACGGAAGAAGGTCCTCGCCGTCGACGCGGTTCCCGTTGACTGACGCGTGGTCAAGGGAGTCCTGATCTTCCTGGCCGCTGGGGCCGTCCTTTTCGCCGCAGTCGGGAGCATCCTTCCGGATCAGTACGAGATCACGCGCTCCATCGAGATCAAAGAGCATCCCATCAAGGTCTACCTCTGGGTGGGAGAGCTGCGAAGCTGGCCGCAGTGGTGGCCGTGGAAGGACCTCGACCCTGCCGCCAAGTTCTCCTTCGGCGCCCAGACCTCCGGGGTGGGATCTACGGTCTCGCTCAAGGGCCGGCCCGGTCCCGGGCGCGTGAAGATCACGGAGTCCTCGCCCACGGCTGGGATCGCGTTCGACTACTCCTTTGACAGCGGCGCGGGCGACGGCCGCGGCTCCATCGAGTTCCGCGTTTTGGAAAACGCGACGATCGCGACTTGGCGCGTGCGGGGGAGATCGGCGACCCCGGTCCTGAAGGGCTACCTTGCCGCGGTGGCGGACTCGATGCACGGCGGCATGCTCGATTGGGGGCTGAACAATCTCAAGTCGCTCGTCGAAGCTGACAAGCGCGAGCTTTTCGGCGCAGAACCCCCGCCCCAATCGACCCCTGCGTCCCCCTGACCAGGAACGGGTCTTTTCCTTGATGGCTGAGCCCTTGACAGGAGCGGCACTGGAGGTTATAATATAGACATTAGTCTATATGTTATGAGCGTGGAATTCGATTGCTGCAGTTTCTTCAAGGCCGTGGCTGACGCCAACCGCGTCAAGATCATGCTTTTGCTGGCGCGGGGGGAGATGTCGGTCTCGGCGATCTGCAAGCATTTCAAGATGAAGCAACCCTCGATCTCCCACCATCTCGGGGTGCTCAAAAGCGCCAAGGTCGTGGAGTGCCGCAAGGAAGGCAAGGAGGTCTTCTACAGGCTCAACCAGTGCTGCGTCTCCTCCAGGTGTTCGGATTTCATGCAAAGGTTTGCTGAGAAGACCGGGAAAGGAGCCGCCGGGGACTGATTTTTTTGGTATTTACACATAGACGAAAAGCTATGCGTCAATAAGAGGAGGTCGTCATGAAAGAGAAGAAGTGCTGCAACGTGGACGTCACGGAGACCGAGAAGGGGCTGCGGGTGGAGATCATCGGCGCGAAGGTCAAGGAGTGCCTCTCCACGCTGATGAACTGCTGCTGCTCCAAGGGCGGTGACGCCAAGGGCTCCGGCAAGAAGGGCTGCTGAGCGGGAAAGTCCGGCGCGGGGCGTCCTGGGCGCCCCGCGCCGGACTTCATGATTTCAGGGTAGTGGCGGCCATGCTATCATCTCGTTGTGGATGGGAATTTTTTGCCGGTCGGTCTGTTCCTCCGCATGGTCCCCGTGGCTGCTTCTCTCGTCCTGGCGGGCTGTGCCACTGTGGGCCGCGACTGGCGTGAGCGCGGCATCAGGTTCGCCGGGGAGGAGTGGACCATCCGGGGCGACGCCGGGACACCCAGGGGGCCCGGTCCCAATTTCTTCGGAGTGAAGTCGGACAGCGTCCGCGTGGACAAGGAGGGACGGCTTCATCTGAGACTGAAGCGGCGCGGCAAGCGCTGGGTCTGCGCCGAGGTCGCCTCAGTCAGGAGTTACGGTCGCGGAACCTTCCGCTGGACGCTCTCGCCTGGCCACAGGCTCCTGCCTCACGGCGCGGTCCTGGGCCTCTTCACCTGGGCCGGGGAGGCTGTCCCGCATCATCGCGAGGCTGACATCGAGTTCCTTGACGAGGGGACGCCGGAAATCCTGTTCTCGGTCCAACCCGCGGAGAAGGAAGGGAGGTCGCAGAGGTTCCCGGGCGCGCTGAGCCCGGGCCGCTCCACGCACTCCATGAGCCTGCGGCCGGACCGGGTGGATTTCGAGAGCGCGTCCGACAAGGGCGGAGTCCTAAGCTGGACAGCGGAGGCGCCGGTGGAGGAAGGGTCGGCCAATGCGATGATGAATCTCTGGCTGCGGCCCGGGGCCCGGGTCCAGGAGGACGCTCGGGTCGAGGTGGTCGTGGAGTCCTTCGAGTTCGTCCCCGAGTGACCCTTCCCCGTCCCTCTGCGGGATCAGGGCAGGGTGTACGAGCCGGTCGCCAGGCCGGTGCAGCCCGAGATGGAGTCCTGCCCGTTGTTGGCATGGAGGTCGATGCTCAGTTTGGCCCCGGCCACGCCGTTGTCGGTCAGGAAGGTGAGGTTCGTGTTGTTGAAGGCCGGATTCGTGAGATAGCCCGCCATGCTCATGACCTGGGCCGGGCCGGAGCCGGAGCCGAAATTGATCGGGCCGCTCATGGTGGAGTTCGAGAATCCTCCTCCGCCGGGCCAGGCCACGGAGAAGCTCGCGCCTGTGATCATATTGGAGGCGAAGCTGATGTCGATGAAAGCGCTGTAGCTGGCCGACCCGCTGGCTCCGCAGTAGCTGCCGGAGCAGGCGGCCACGCCCGAGGTGTTGTAGTAGCCGTCGGGCAGGGAGGTCGCGGCCAGGGCGTCCCAGGTGGAGACCCCGCCGGTGTTGGAGGTGGAGTTGTCCTGGACGGTCTGCGACGCGTCCTGGGTCAGGGTCCCGCTCTCAGTGCTGGTCTCGGACACGGACTGGGTCTGGGAAAGGTCGCTCAAGGCTCCGGCCGTGGTCTGGCCGGATTCTTCGGAGGCCGAGCCCTCCGAGGATGACGCGGTCCCGCCGCTCGCGGACGCGCCCTTGGCCGGGGCATCGCTGGCCTTGGGCGAGAGATCTCCTGACATCTCGTCGACCTTGGCTTGGGGCACGGTGTAGGGCGCGGAAGGCCCTGCCGGGGTCATGTCGATGCCGGATCCCGGCTTGCTGGCCATGGAGTCCTTGCCCCCCGCGGACACGACCATCTGGCCCGGACGCTCGTCGGCGTTGTTCCTGGCGCCAGGGCCCATGAGCATGGCCAAGGCGCTGGTGGGGGAGTATATCTTGCCCATCACGATGGTGCCGCGGATGCCGATGACGCCTACCGGGAGCTTGACCCTCATGTTGGAGGGGGTCTCTCGGGCGATCTTGCCCGTGACGAAGCGGAACACGCCCTTGGTGACCCGGGCCGTCATCTTGCCCGCGCCCGAGGCGGGGTCGTAGACGAACTCGTCGAGCACGAGCGAACTGTTGGGCCCGATGGTGAACACGGTCTCGTCGAGCAGCATGACCTGCATGCGCCCCTGGCTGTCGGTGGTGACCGCGTCGCGCAGGTAGACCTCCTTGCCGCTGGAGAGGATGCGGCCCACCGCGCCCTTGACCGGGGCCAGGGCTTCGACCTTGCCGCGCACGGCAGCGGCAGCGCCGATCCTGACCAGCTGGCCGCGGGCCGGAACAGCTGAGATGAGGATGGCCAATAGGATGAGAGGGCGGCGCATAGAAAGGGCCTCCAGGGTCGTTCTAATGATGATATCAATTAACTTTGTAGAATGGGCCGGTGAAGCTCTCCATCATCATCCCGGTGCTCAACGAGCGCGCCACGGTCGAGACCCTGCTCGACGCGGTGCTCGGCGTGAAGCTCGAAGGCGTGGAGAAGGAGCTCGTGATCGTGGAGGGCGGCTCGACCGACGGCACCCGCGAGATCGTCCGGTCCTACGCGGCGCGGCCCGGGGTCCGGGCGGTCTACGAGGACGCGCCGCACGGCAAGGGCGCCGCGGTGCGCACAGGCCTGGCGCTCGTGACCGGGGACGTGGTGCTCATCCAGGACGGGGACCTCGAGTATTCGACCGACGACTACGCCAAGGTGCTGGCCCCCTTGAGGGAGGGCCGCTGCGACGTGGTGTTCGGGTCCCGGACCCTGCGCTCCCCTCAGAGCTGGCAGTTCCGCAGGTTCGCCGGTCTCGAGCGTTTCTACGGCATGTTCGTGAACCTCGGCGGGGTCCTTTTCACCGGGCTCTTCAACCTGCTCTACGGCACTTCCTTGAGCGACGGGGCCACCATGTTCAAGGTCTTCAAGGCCGAGCACTTGAAGGCCCTGACCCTGCGCAGCGACTGGTTCGACTACGACTGGGAGATCTCGGCCAAGCTCGCCAAGAGGGGCTGCGTGTTCGCCGAGGTCCCGGTCTTCTACAAGGCCCGCTCCCGGGCGGAAGGCAAGAAGATCCGCTTCTGGCGCGACGGGACCAAGGTTCTCTGGGCCATCCTGCGCTACCGCTTCACGGATTAGCTCTCATGCCGCTGCCCTGGCCGAAGAAATGGGCCCTCCTGGTCTGGTGGCTGGCGTTCGTTCTCGTCGGAGTTCCGGCGGGTGTCAGCCTATGGGTCCGCTTCGGCCTGGGCATGGACATCGACATGCTCGCGACGGCTTTGCGCGCCTTGATCCCGTGCGCGGCGCTGCTGCCGGTCGCGGCAGGCTTCGGCTGGGCCGCAGCGTCGGTCCGCCGGCTGTTCTCCAGGGAACTGCCTTTCGCGGCAATCCCCATCCTCAAGCACATCGTGCTCCCGGCCGGTCTCGGGCTCGGATGGGCCGTGATCATCCTGCCTTGGGCGGTCCTGCACGGGCTTGCCGTGGTGGTCAAGCTGCCCGAACTTCGAGGCCTGGAACGATACGAGCTCTTCAAGGACGACCGGCTCGAGGACAAGAACCCGGTCTTCGAGCCGGACCTGGTGGACTCCCGGATGTTCGAGGGCTATCAGGTCAATGTCAGCCCTGCGGTCATCGCCTTGAGTATCGGAAAGGAGAAGCCGGGATTCGACAGGGGCTTCTCCCGCCTCTATCCGAGCTACTCGGCAGCCGCGGCCGCGCTGTCAACGAAAGGACAGCGTCTCCTGCCTTCGGTCAATGCCATGGACGGCAAGGCCAAGCAGTTCGATGACGGGCTCCTGGCAGCCCTGCATCTTGCCGCGGCCCGAGGGCCTGCCGCAGGTCCGGCTTCGGACATCGGAGCGTTCCTCGATGCCCTGCTCGACCGACTCGAACCTGGAGGCAAGGCTTATGCCTGGGTGTGGGCCGGCCTCAAGGTGGGGGGGAGGCTGGCTCCGAGCCGCGCGGCGAACGTTCCCGGGGACGGCCAGCGCTACATCGAAGATTTCGGACAGGAGCTGGGTTCCAAGCCTTTCGGCTTCTACGGCTGGTCGCCCGAACTGGGGCAGGCCTACATCCTCCTTCGCTTTTTCCAAAAAGAGCTTGACTCCCGCGATCCGCGGGCCGTCGAGATCGCGGGGCTCCTGGCCCGGGAGCCGGGTCTCATGGCGCGTTATGTCAGACTCCTTGATTGGCTCGGCCGGCTCGAGACCGGAGCGAGCCGGGCCCCCTCCTTCGCGGATGCCGCAGGCGTTCAAGGGGGGGGCGCTGCCGTTCCCCAGTCAACGAAGAGCCTGCTGCCGTGTCCGCGCTCCAAGGAGGATCTGCTGTTCGGAAAGCTCTTCGGGGCAGGCCTGCCTCCTGGAGCCGACCTCATGCTGGAGCTGGTCAAGGCTATCCGCTCGGGCCAGCTCGACCTCAAGCCCGGGGCCAAGGCCGGCTGGTACGAATACCAGGCCTATGCCCTGGAGACTTTCCTCCTTCCTGAGCGCGGCGCTGAGAACGGGAAGCTCATGCTCGACAAGGAATACAAGAAGCGGATGCTCAAGGCGTTCGCGGCCATCCTGACCAAGCGCCGGGAAACTCACGCCCTCATGGGCATGTTCGCCATGGGCTCGCTTGCGGAGGATGAGGGCGGCAGGCCGAGGACGCCCCTGCCTCCCCGCTTGCGCGTGGAGCCCAACCCCACCTATTACCTGCGGATGGCCAGGTCCTACGCGTTCCTGGAGACATTCCTGAAGGCCACCCTGCCCGGGCCAGGGCTCGATGGGCTTCGCGGGCTCAAGGAGAGCGGGCAGCGGCGCATGGCTCTGGGAAAGGAGTTGGCGTGGATGAAGGAGCTGTTCTACGGCCTGCACCTGGTCTCCTGCGAGGACATAGGGATGCGGCCCTTGCTGTTGAAAGACGAGCTCGAGTCTCCGGCGCGAGATCGTCGGACCGCGGAGGATTGGCTCGCACGCTGGCATGAGGACGAGGATCTCTCCGCCGACACCCGCGTCATCGTGCCGGTGGCCCATGATCTTGAGCGCGAGGTGACCCGATTCTGGGCCACGATGGGGGTGCGCGGGGCCATGCTTCATTCCTACTATGCCCGGCCCCCGAAGTGGCGGCTCCCGCCGTCAGGTGGAAAGAGCCCGGGTTGGGAGGACGCCTCCACGACCGGGGCGAGCTGGGTCATCCTGGTGGATGAGTTCGCGGAGATCGAATCGAGGCGGACGCAGACCCCCTCGCGGGAGGAGTACCGCCGCATCGCGGACCGTGAGGGCACTAAGGAAGGGATTGCGGCCGCTCTGGCCGGCCCCGCTCAGTAGGCGCCCTGCTTCCGGGTCCGACGCCTCAGAGCCTTCCCCGGCCCGAGAGCAGTCGGGGGTTCTTCAAGAGGCGCCGCCGGACCTCCTGCGCGGCGAAGACATGTCCCTCGTCGGACGGGTGCATGCCGTCCCCGCGGTACTTGGCGAGCGCGGCCTTGTCCAGGCCGCGGAACGCCCCGTCGAGGCTCAGGGCGTCCAGCCCGTGTCTTCGCGCGGCGTCCGCCACCTGCCGGTAGACGGCCTTCAGCTCCGGGGAGGCCAGGTGGTTGAACATCGGGAAGACCACGAAGAGCACGGGAGTCTTCTTGCCTTTCTGGTAGGCTCCGAACCCGTCGATGCATCCAAGGCAATCGCTCCAGTAGCTTCCTTTGGGGTCGTGGAGGGTCTGGATGTAGCGGACCTGTTCGTTGGGGTCCACGGGCGGTCCGTAATAGGCGTGTCCCCTCAGCCTGACGATGAGCGGGGAGACCTTGACCATGAGCCATTTGACGAAGATCACGCGCTGCTTGACGCCGTGATAGGCCCGCCACCAGAGAGGGATGGAGCCTTTCGCCAAGTCGAGGCCGAAAGGGACCCGCGGCTTCTCGGGGTCGTTGGCGGCGTAGCCCACGACGACGAGGTCGGGCTCGAAGGCGTCGATGCGCCCGTTGAGCAGGACCAGCTCCTGGCAGGTGGTGTAGCTGGGCACGCCCGTGTTGACGACCTCGAACTTCCTGCCGAGGCCCGAGGGGTCCCGGTCATTGAGCAGCCGTTCGAGCTCCTCGGAAAGGTCCGTCTGGGAGGTGCCCTGCCCGAAGACGACGGAGTCGCCGAGCATGAACACGCGGAAGACCCCGGAGGGCTTGCCCTGCGGGATGTCGCGGTAGCGGAATCCCAGCCGATTCACGGCGAAGACGCGGGGGGTGCCGTAGCGCACCCTCGTGTTCGGCACGATCTCGTAGGCCAGCCCTGGGAGAGTGGAAGGCCGGAGCAGGAGCTGCTGGCTGTCCGGGAGCTTGCGCACGACCGCCTCCATGAGGCAGAAGAATAGGATGACGGACCCGGCGGCCAAGAGCAGCTTGTGGCGCAGTTTCCCCAAAGCAGAGGGACTATAACAAAATCCTGGCAGCGAGGGGAGGGCTCTCAGTAGGGGAAGAGCTCGTCGAGCGGCTTCTCCGTGAAGTCCCCGAGCTGCCGCAGCCCGTCGAGGTCCACCTTGGTCCGGCTGCCGAGGACCGTGACGGTCTTGGGCGCTGCCTCGAAACGGGCCGCAAAGCGCCGCAGGTCATCGAGAGCGTAGGAAAGGGACTTCTTGAAGCGTTCGGGCCTGGGGTCCTTGGTCAGGCCTTTGTCCTCCCAGGAGAAAACGGACCCGGGGATGTCGCGGAACTCGGTGGGAGTGGAGCGGTAGCGCTCCTCGATGGTCCTCTTGGTCTGGCCGAAGCGCTCCTCGGTGAGCGGGAGCTTGGCCAGCAGGCTCCGGAGCAGGGTCGCGGCCTCGACCGTCTTGTCCGCCTGGGTCCCGAGCGCGCCCCAGAGGATGTTCTCGTCAGCCTTGCGGTCGCCCGGGGAGTAGCCGCCTGAGGCCGAGTAGGCGAGCGAGCGGGCTTCCCGCACCTCCTGGAAGATGACGGAACTCATGCCTCCGCCGGCATAGTCGGAGAAGAAGCTGTAGTCCACGGCTCTGGCCGTGTCGTAGACCTCGTCGGCCGCGGTGATGCCCACCTGCGCCTGGACCATGTCCCGGTGCGTGAACAGGACCTCGCCGCTGGGGGGCCTACGGTAGCGGCGGGGCTCCCTGCCGGGCGGAGCAGGGAAGCGTCCTTCGCGGTATCCGAGCAGGGGAAGGACCTTCCGGGGGTCGCGGGTGCCGACGTAACCCGCGCGGCGCGGGTGGTCGAAGAAGGTCTTTAGGAGGCGCAGGAGCCCTTTTTCCTCGAGGCCGCGGAGCTCCGTATCCGTGAGCTCTCCCAGGACCGCGGAAGAGGAGCCTCTCAGGGCCCACGCGTTGAGCGCGTTGTTCACATAGGACGGGTTGAGCTTGTTGTCCTTGTGGGCCCCGATCTTGACCGAGACCATCTTGGACAGGGTGTCCGGGGCGGTGTTCGGGATGCCGAAGCGCAGGAACAGGAGCTTCAGGGATTCCTCGAGGTTGCGCTCCAGGCCGGAAAGGCGCACGGTGGAGCGGTCTTCCCCGCACGAGGTCCCCATGTCCGTGCCCAGGGAGTAGAGCTTCTTTTTGAAGTCGTCCGCGGAGAGGGTTCCCCCGCCTGAAAGGCCGAGGAGGTCCAGGGCCGCGCAGAGTGAGCGCTCGGAGCGCCAGCCGCGTTCGAAGACGAACTCAAGGGAGAAAAGATCGTTGAACGGGTTCCTGGCTGCCACGAGCTTTCCCCAGGGGGCGGGCAGGACCCGAAAGTCGCGGCCCTCTGAGAGCCAGCGGGGCTCGATGGGCTTGGCCGGCATGGACACGAGCTTGCGGTAGAAGGCGGACTCTCTGTCCGGGGCGATGTCGAGCTTCGTGAACCCGGGCTTTGGGATGGACGCGATGACGGGCTTGCCCTGCCGGCGCAGAGCCGTCACCCTGGCGCCGCCGAGATGCCGGCGGGCGGCAGTGATGACGTCCTGGCGCGTCACCTTCCTGAGCCTCTCCACGCGGCCGGCAGCGTGCCGCCACTCCTCGAAATGGAGGAAGGACATGGCCATCTGGCTCACCCGGGACCCATTAGATTCGAGCTTGCGCTTCTCGTTGATCTCGAAGTCCGTGATGATGGCCTCGAGGTCCGAGTCCGTGAACTCGCCGGCCTTAAGGCGCTCGACCGCGGCCAGCAGGAGGGACTCGGCCTCCTCGAGGGTCTGGCTGGCCTTGGGCACGGCCCAGAGCTCGAAGATCCCGGCTTCGTTGAGGAACCATGGTCCCGCGCCCGCGCGCTTGACCTTCTGGGCCTGGTTCAGGGTCAGGTCCACGATGCCGGAGCGCCCGTTGTCCAGCACCATGCCCAGGACGGTCAGGGCGTCGCGCTCCGGAGCCCCGTAGGGCGGAAGGAGCCAGGCGATGGAGACCTGCTCCTCGGACTCGTAGCGGACCTCGACGCGGCCGGCCGCGGTCGTGGCGGGCGCGGCGAAGGCCTCGGGCGGGGTCAGGGGCTTGGGCTCCCAGGACCCGAACTCGCGCTCGATGAGAGCGAGGGCCTCCTTGCGGTCGAAGTCTCCGGCCAGGGCCACGGCCATGTTGTTGGGAAGGTAGTGCCTGTCGATGAAGGCGTAGAGCCGCTCGAGCGAGGGGTTCTTGAGGTGCTCGACCGAGCCCAGAGTCGTGCGGCCGTAGGGGTGGTCTTGGAAGAGCGTCTTGCTGAGGGCCTCGTCGAGGATGCGGTCCGGGTTGTCCATGGACCGGTTCTTCTCTTCGTAGACCGTCTCGATCTCGCTCTGGAAGAAGCGCAGGACCGGGGACTGGAACCGGTCGCTCTCCAGCCTGGCCCAGGCGGCCAGGCGGTTCCTCGGCAGGTCCGTGACGTACACGGTCATGTCGTTGGAGGTGAAGGCGTTGATGTTGCGGAATCCCAGCTGCTTGTAGACCTTGGAGAGCTCGTTGGGCACGGCGGACTTCGCGGCTTCCACGTTCTCCCGGTCGATGCGGCCGTAGATCTCGGAGCGCTTGGCCGTGTCCGTGGAAACGAAGCGCTCCTCGTAGAGCTTGCGGATGGCGTCGAGCCCGGTCCGCTCAGCGGCAAAGTCGAGCGTGCCCAGCCGCCGGCTGCCCTTGAAGAACATGTGCTCGAGGTAGTGCGCCATGCCGGTGAGCTCGGAGGGGTCGTGCCTGGAGCCCGCCCGCACCGCGATCCAAGCCGCGACGCGCGGCTCTTCCCGGTTGGGAGAGAGGTAGACCGTCAGCCCGTTCTTGAGCCGGTGCACCGTGACCCGGAGCGGGTCACCGGCCAGGGGCTCGGGAACGAGGCCCGGAAGGCGGGACGACTGCTCCCACGCCTCCGCCGGGGCTGCCGCGGGTCCGGGCGCGGAGGAGGCGATGGCGGGCCGGAAAGACAAGACCAGGACGGCGAGGGCCGCGGCGAGGACTGTTTTCTTGATCATGGGATCTCCAATTGCTGGGCGAGGATGAGACGGCGGGCTTCGGGCCGGAGGCCCGGCAGGACCGTGATGAAGACCGAGGAGGCCAGCACGCAGGCTGTTCCGCATAACGCGACCGTCACCGGGGCGCCGAGGGAATCGGCGCACGCGCCCGCGAGCAGGGAGCCGAAGGGCGCCATGCCCATGAACACCATGGAATAGGTGGCCATCACCCTTCCCCGCAATCCGTCGGGCACCATGGACTGGATGAGGGTGTTGGACGCGCCCATGTGCAGCATCATGCAGAACCCGAGGGGCGCCAGGATGGCGGCTGACAGCCAGAAGATGCGCGAGAGCGAGAACAGCACCAGGCAGGCGCCGAAGACCAGCGAGCTTCCCGCGATGAGCTTGCCGAGACCCTGGGTGTCTGAGCGGCCGGCGAGGAACAGGGCCGCGGCCAGGGCTCCGATGCCGGAGGAGGCCATCAGCATGCCCATCCCTGCCGCGCCGCCGTGAAGGATGCGGTCCGCGAAGATGGGCATGAGCACTGTGTAGGGCATGCCCACGAGGCTCGTGACCCCCAGGAGCACCAGCAGGGCCCGCACGGGCTTGGTGTCCCGGACGAAGCGCAGTCCCTCCTTGATGCCCTCCAGGGGGCTCGTGTTGCCGTGGTCGCGGGAGCCTTCCCGCGCGGACATCATGAGGAGCCCCATGATGACCGCGACATAGCTGACCGCGTTGCCGAAGAAGCACCAGCCCTCTCCGACCGCGCCCACGAGCACGCCGGCCACGGCCGGGCCGATGATGCGGGAGGCGTTGAACATGCTGGAGTTCAGCGCGATGGCGTTGATGAGGTCCTTGCGGCCCACCATGTCCACGATGAAGGCCTGCCGGGCCGGGATGTCGAAGGCATTGACGATCCCCAGGCACGCCGCGAGCACGAAGATGTGCCAAACCGTCACCCAGCCCGCGAGGGTCAGCCCTGCCAGCATCGCGGCCAGCAGCATGGAAGCGGTCTGGCAGGCGAGCACCACGCGCCGCCGGTTGAACCGGTCCGCCACCACGCCGCCCAGGGGGGAGAACAGCAGGATGGGGATCTGGTTGCAGAAGGCTGTCGAGCCTAGAAGAAGGGATGAGCCGGTGAGCCGGTAGACCAGCCAGGCCTGAGCCACGAGCTGCATCCAGGTGCCGACCAGGGAGATGAGCTGGCCGCCGAGGAAGAGGCGGAAGTCCCGGTTCCTGAGCGTTCTCAGGGCGTGGGAGAAGCGGGAGGGCGCGGGGTGGGGAGCGTCGGCCATGGAGGAGTCATTGTATCAATACGCCCGCGGTCGAGTCTGCGTCCCGCTGGGGCTCCCATGCTATCATTGACTTGACATGACGGCCAGTCTTCCGATCCACCCCTTCCGCGACCGGATCGAGTCGGCCCTGCGCTCGCCCGGAGCCCTGGTGCTGTCCGCGCCCACCGGGAGCGGGAAATCCACCCAGGTCCCGAAGTATCTCTTCGAGCAAAGGCGCGAGTTCCCGGGCAGGACGCTCGTGCTCCAGCCGCGGAGGATCGCGGCCCGGAGCCTCGCGGCCCGGGTCGCGTGCGAGACCGGCACGGTCCTGGGCCGCGAGATCGGCTACCAGGTGCGGTTCGATTCGCGAAGCGGCCGGGACACGGCCGTGGTGTTCCAGACTTACGGGGTGTTCATCCAGCAGGTCCTCTCCGATCCCCTGCTTCCGGGCGTGGGCGCGGTGCTCCTCGACGAGTTCCACGAGAGGACCCTGGAATGCGACCTGGCCCTGGCCTGGCTCAAGGCCCTGCGGCAGGGGCCGCGCCGCGATCTTAAGGTCGCGGTCCTTTCCGCCACTCTGGATGCGGCCCGTCTGCTCGCGTACCTTCCAGGCAGCCAGGGGATCGAGGTCTCGGCCAGGCTTTTTCCGGTTGAGACCGGGTGGCTGCCTCCGGATGGCCGGGAGGACCTGTCCCAGCACTGCCTGCGTGCACTGCGCCTCCTGGCTGCCCCGGCCGGCCTTGGGAGAGGCGTCTCCGGCCGGGGAGGGGAAGGCTGCGTGCTCGTGTTCCTGCCCGGCATGAGGGAGATCCGCAGGACCATCTCAGCTCTGGGCCCTTTCTGCAGGGAAAGGGGCATCCTCCTGCAGGAATTGCACGGCTCCATGGACTTGGAAGACCAGCAGAAGGTGCTCGACGCCGACCCTTGCCAGGCCAGGGTCGTGGTTGCGACCAACGTGGCCGAGACCTCCCTGACCATCCCGGGCGTGACCGCGGTGATCGACAGCGGCCTGCACCGCGTCGCGGCCTACAGCCCGGGACGCGACGTCAACACGCTCTACATCGGCCGCGTCAGCAGGGGCAACGCGGCCCAGCGCGCGGGGCGCGCCGGCCGCACCGGGCCGGGACGCTGCGTGCGGCTTTGGGCCAAGACAGAGGAGTCTTCCATGGCCGAAGCCGTGCCTTCGGAGATGGCGCGGCTCGAATTGAGCGGCTTGTGCCTTCAGGCGGCTTCGCTGCCAGGGGAATTGGATTGGCTCACGCCTCCACGGCCCGAGGCCTGGTCCCGGGCCAAGACCCTGCTCGCTGGGCTCGGGGCCGTGGCTGGTGATGGGACCATCACGGTTAAGGGCAGGGCCCTGCTGATGTATCCCGTGTCTCCAAGACTGGCGGCTGTGCTCGAAGGCGCCCGGGAGCGGGGCTCAGGGGTCTTCGACCTGGCTTGCGCCATGGCGGCTGTGTTCGAGAGCCAGGGTTCCAGGCGCAAGGACAAGACCGTGGACCTGCTGGCAGCGGGAAAGGACCTTCTTGCCGGACATGACGAGGATCTTCCTTGGGAAGCCTCGGATATCCTGCGCCAGCTCAAGCGTTCAGGCGGATGCGGCAATGGCCGCGGCGCCGGGAGCTCGGGTAGTGACGAGGCCTCGGTCGTGGAAGTGTGGCTCTCAGCGTTCAAGGACAGGCTGGCCTCCTGGCCAGGCAGCGGTCAGGTCTACAGCCTGGCTGACGGCAGGAAGGCGCTCCTGCCGCTGGGCAAGACAGGCGTCCTTCCGACCGAGCTCATCCTCGCCCTGGATATCCACGAGACCGCTGGAGCGGGACAGTCCCGGTCTGTGAGCGTGCCCATGTTCCTGCCCTGCTCAGCCCAGGCCGTGCAGCGCATGTTCCCAGAGGAATGTTCGTGGAAGCCGGTCTCTGAATTCGACGAGAAAGCCAAGAGGGTCGTTCATGAGGAAAGGCTGCTCCTGGGCAGTCTGACGCTTGAGCGCAGGCAGGCCAAGACCAGGCGCGAGGACCGCAAGGCCTCGGCTGGTTTGTGGGCTGAGAAGTTCGCGAAAGGGGAACTCAGGCACCCGGGGTTCGATGACAAGGTCCGCCAGCTGGTCGTGCGCGTCGGTCTGGCCCGCAGGTTCTATCCCGGACAGGGGTTTCCGGAGATGGGGCCTGATGACTGGAGGCTCATCTGGGAGGAGGTCTGCGAGGGCAGGAACAACCTCAAGGAAATCGAGGCTGTTGACCTGGAGGCCTGCATCGGTCGATATATGGGAGCCGGTTGCCTGGGCCTGTTGGATAAGGCCCTTCCCATCCGTCGGAAGCTGCCGTCGGGCAGGGCCGGCCGTTTGACCTACTATGAGTCCAAGCCAGCCGAGCTTTCAGCGCGGTTGGGTGATTTCGTGGGCATAAGGGGCTCCCTTTCCCTGTGCGAGGGCCGCCTTCCCGTGGTCTTCGACATCCTGGCGCCCAACATGCGCACGGTTCAGAAGACCGCGGACCTGTCCTCGTTCTGGGCCAATGCCTATCCGCAGATCAAAAAAGAGCTCCAGCGCCGCTACCCCAAGCATCCCTGGCCCTAATCGGATGTCACGCCTGACACCATTATTGTGTTGTGTTTTTATGCAAAAAACAGGTAGAATTCTTGTGATGTCAGTCATCATCCTGGCAGGTGGGCATGGCGAGTGCATGCGATTGGGCGACGATTATGTGCCCAAACTCATGATCTCCGTGGGAGGCAAGCCGCTCCTCGAGCACCACATCGAATGGCTCAAGTCCGCTGGATACGATTCCATCGTGCTGAGCGTGGGCGTCAAGGCCGATGTGGTGCGCAGCCATTTCTCCGACGGCAGCCAGTGGGGGGTGAAGCTCCGCTACCTGGTGCAGCAGACCCGGGTCGGCAACGCGGACACGGTCAAGGCCCTGGGCGCGGCATCCCTGCCGGACGACACCCTGGTGTTCCTCGGCGACGTCTGGGCACGCTTCGACGTGGTCAAGATGCTCGAATTCCATCGCTCTCACCAGGGCTTGGCCACCCTGGCCCTGCGCAAGCCTGAGAAGGACGACGATGCCCAGACCGTGGTCATGGGCCCTTCGCGCCGCGTGGTGAGCTTCCCGGAGTATCCGAGCGACGACCCGGAGGCCATGGCCGCGGTCCCGGTCTGGATCATCCGGCGGCAGCTCCTCCACCATGTCCCTGACGAGGGGCCGAGCAGTTTCCTCAAGGACGTGTTCCCCGCGGTTCTGCGCGCCGGCCACGAGCTCTACGGCTTCCCCGTGGAGGGCGAGGCGCTCGACCTCGGGACCCCGGAGCGCCTCGAGAGGCTCTCCCGGCGGTTCGCCAAGAGCCTCGCCGTCTGAATCCCGAGCCGTGAAGACAGCCAACAGCACACGCTGGTGGCTCCTGGCAGCGATTGCCGCGGTCGCGGTCTGGCTGAGGATCGCCGGCTTGGGCCACGGCCTGCCCCACACCTTCAACTCCGACGAGCCGCACCACATCAACCTGGCGGTCTCCTTCGGCTCCGGGTCGCTCAGCCCCTATAGCTTCAAATATCCCACGCTCTGGCCCACCCTGCTGTTCCTCTGCTACGGCGTTTATTTCGCGCTCTGGTCCGGTCTCGGCCTTCTGCGCTCTGTCGCGGACTTCGCCGGGCTCTTCGCCTGGGATCCGACCTGGTTCTACCTGATCGGCCGCGGCCTCTCGGCCCTGTGCGCGGTCCTCGGCCTGGCGATCGTGTGGAAGACGGAGGCTGAGGTCCGGCCGGACGGGGACCTGCCGTGGGCCGCCCTGGTCCTGGCCGCGGCCCCGGTCATGATCGAGGCCTCTCGCTTCGCAAAGCCCGACATGGCCATGTTCCTCTTCGCGAGCCTCGGGTGGTACGCCGCCATCCGGATCTATCGGGACGGCGGCAGGCGATGGCACTGGGCTTGCGGAGCTGCCTTGGGCCTGGCCATGTCCACACAGTACACCGCGCTGGTCTCCATGGTCCTGCTCCCGTGCAGCCACCTCCTCAGCAGGCCGCTCTCCCGTCCGTGTCGAAGCGGCACGCCCGAGCCAGAAACGCCGGGCTCGTGCAGGAAGGCGGCGCCCCGCCCCATACGGTACCTGGCCGAGGGCGTGCTCGCCGCCCTCGCGGGCTTCTTCGTCGGGTCGCCCTACATCCTCCTGGAGTTCCCGAGGTTCTGGGCTGCGATGAGGGATTTCTCCGCCCTGGCCGTCATCCGGGAACGGTCCGCCTGGGAGACCGCGGCCATGGTGCACATGAACGTGTGGAACTTCGCGGGCCAGGGCTCGGTCGCGGGCTTGGCTGTCGCGGTGGGGGCGGTCCGGCTGTGGCGCAGGGACCGGGGCCTGGCGGTCCTTATGCTCGGGCCGATCCTGGCCTATACGGCCAGCCTCAGCACGCACCCGGACGGGTCCTGGATGCGCTATCTGCTCGGCTGTTTCCCCGGGATCGCCTTCCTGGCGGGTGAGGGCTTGGCCGGGGCCGCGGCTTTCGGCCGTGCCGCGACAGGCCTGTGCCTCGTCCTCGCCCTGGGCCCCGGCCTGTGGACCTGCGTCCTTCAAAACCGGGACCTCTCGCTGCCCGACACCAGGACGCAGGGCACGGCATGGATCGAGAAGAGCATCCCCTCGGGCGCGGTCCTGCTGATGGATTATCCTCACGCGTGCCCGCGCCTGACCATGGCCAAGGAACAGGCCGTGGAGTTGGAGGCCAAGACCAAGGCTGAAGGCTCGCCGCGCTGGAGGCTCTACGCCGCCATGGTCCGGTCGCATCCCGGGGGAGGCTACCGGATCTACCGCATCAAGCGTTCCCCCGCGGACCTGCGCTCCAATCCCGAGCATGTGCGGCTTTCCCAGACCGAGACCGCGACCCTCGACGTCTCTTCGGGACTGGCTCAGGCCCGGTCCAGCCGGGTCTCCTACGTCGTCATCTCGAGCCATGGGGCCACGCCTGAGCGCTCGCCCGAACTCAGGGCCTTCTTCGACGAGCTCGGCCGTCAGGGCAAGCTCATCCAGGAGTTCTCGCCGGTCCCCGGCCGTCTGGCAGGCCCGGAGTTGAGGATATTCAAGCTTTGACGCGTCCTGGCTGGTGACCAGCAGGTGCTGTTCCTGTTTTGTTCTATAATATGGCCCCTGTGAAGATCATCGCGGTCCTGCCGGCCTACAACGCCGAGAAGACGCTCGAGAAGACCCTCAACGACATCCCCAAGGGGTCGGTCTCCGAGGTCATCCTGGTGGACGACTGCTCCAAAGACGGCACGGTCGCGCTTTCCAGGAAGCTGGGCCTGCACACGGTGGTGCACGAGAAGAACCTCGGCTACGGCGGCAACCAGAAGACCTGCTACGCCGAGGCCTTGAAGCGCGGGGCCGACATCGTCATCATGATCCACCCGGACTACCAGTACGACGCCAGGCTGACCCCCATGATGACGGGCCTCATCGCCGCGGGCATGTGCGACGTGGTGCTGGGCAACCGCATCAGGACCCGGTGGGAGGCCCTGGAGGGCGGGATGCCGGGGTATAAGTACATATTCAATCGGCTGCTCACGATCCTGGAGAATTCCTCGACCGGGCAGAATCTCGGCGAGTGGCACTCCGGCCTGCGGGCCTACTCGCGCAAGGTCCTGGAGACCATCCGCTGGGAGATGAACTCGGACGACTTCGTCTTCGACCAGCAGTTCCTCATCCAGGCCGCGTCCTGCAGGTTCCGCCTGGGCGACGTGCCGGTCGCGGTGCGCTACTTCCCGGAGGCCTCCTCCATCAACTTCAAGCGCAGCGTGGTCTACGGCCTCTCGACCCTCCTGCTGCTCGCGCAGTACTTCCTCCAGAAGTTCCGGCTGGCTCGCTTCAAGTTCCTGACGCCGAAGAAGTGACCCCTGAGGGGGTGGTCAGGGGAGCGTCACCGGGGGCGCTTGTTCACGAGGACCCCGGCTTCGAAGGACAGCACGACCTCGCCGGCCTGGTTCTTCGTCGTGGTCCTGATCCGGATGATCCCCTTGCCGGGCTTGGACCTGGAGGGGCGGCTGTCGAGGATCTCGACCTCCGCGGACAGGGTATCTCCTGGACGCACGGGCTGGTGCCAGCGCAGCTTGTCCACTCCCAGGCCGACCGAGCCGCCCCCGAGGTTGAGCGAGCTGTTCACGAACAGGCGCATGGTGATGGCCGCCGTGTGCCAGCCGCTCGCGGCCAGGCCTCCGAACACGGTGTCCTTGGCAGCCACCGGGTCGAGATGGAACGGCTGTGGGTCGAAGTCCCGGGCGAAGTCGATGATCTCCTTCTCCAGGATCAGGCGCGAGCCTGAGGTGAAGCGGTCGCCGGGCTTGAGGTCTTCCAGGTAGAGGGCTTTCATGGCCGCGTGAGAGATTCTAGCACCTTCGGACGGCCCCGCTTTCATATAATCAGGTCCACCGATGAGCTTCCCGTTGGTTCTCTCCGGCATCCATGCCCTGGCTCTGCTCGCGGCGGCCATTGCCGCAGCCACGGGCTCCGGGTTCAGGCTTCTGCGCCTGTTGGGGGTCCGGGACGAAGGCGGCCAGGACGCGGGCCGGGAGACGGTCTGGGCGGGCACGGCTCTCGGGCTCGGGGTCTTGAGCCTCGGGACCATGGCGCTCGGCGTCCTGGGCGTCCTGAAGATCTGGTCCGCGGCCGTGCTCCTGGCCGGGCTCGTCCTCTGGGGTTGGCCCGGGCTCAAGGCCGCGTCAGCCGTGCTCAAGGGGTCTGACGGACCGCCGCTTTTGATCCTGCCCATCGGTCTGCTCGGCCTGGCCCTTCTTGGGATATGCCTGATGCCGCCGCACCAATATGATTCCCTCGTGTACCATCTCAGTCTTCCCGAGACCTATGTCCTGGAGGGCAGGCTGGTGTCCCCGCCGCACCTCCTCTATTCGCATTTCCCGCAGAATGCGGAGATGCTCTTCACTTTGGCCCTGGTCCTCAAGAGCGATGTCCTGGCCCAGATGTTCATGTGGTTGTCCACGGCCCTGTGCCTTGGGTGGGTCTTTGACGCGGCCCGGCGCGAGCTGGGCGAGGGGCCGGCGCTCTTGGCCCTGGGACTGTGCGCGACGCACACGGCCCTGATGCTCCTGGCCACGATCACCTATGTCGAGCCGCTCGTGATGCTCTGGACCTGCTCTGCGGTGCTGTCCTCGTGGCGCTGGTGGGCCGGAGCGGGCCGGCCGCTCCCGATTGGCTCAGGAGGCGGCACGCCCGCGCCAGCAACGCCGGGCGCGGGCAGGGGCTGGCTCTGGGTTTCGGCCGTGTTCTCCGGGCTCGCTCTGGGGACGAAGTACACGGCTGGAGCCACCGCGGCCCTGCTTGCCTTGGTCCCGGTCTGGCGGGCGCTCAGGTCAGGGGAGCGTTCCCGTGCCTGGAGTCTCGGCCTCAGGGATTGCGTCCTCTACTCGCTGGTCGTCTCAGCCGTCTTCCTCCCTTGGCTCATCAAGAATGCGGTGGTCATCGGAAATCCCGTATTCCCCTTCCTGTACTCCTGGTTCCCCATGACCGGGTCAGGGTGGGGCGCGGAAACTGCCCAGCGCTATTTCCGCATCCTCGCAGAGTACGGCCACGGAGAGAGCTGGGTCAAGGATTTCGTGACCCTGCCGTATCAACTGCTGGTGCGCTATAGCCGCTACGGCGGGGGCATGGATGTGCTCGGCTGTCTGGGCTGGAGCATCGTGCTCACGGCCGGGCCTCTCTCTCTTTGGCCCGCTCTCAAGGCCGCGAGAGGGGATGCTGCCGGCCTCGGCCGGTTGAAATCGTTCCTCCGCTTTCTCCTCATCTACTGCGGGATCCACTTCCTGGTGTGGTTCGCCACGGGCACGGTCCTGCGGTTTTTGACCGCGATCGCGCCCCTGCTGGCTCTGCTGGCCGCGGGGGGACTGGACAGGCTGTGGTCGTCCTCCGGCCGGGCGGTCCGGCTGTGCCTCGCAGCCGTCTGCGTCGCCATGACCGCGGTGAACCTCGGGTATTTCCTCTTCGTCCACCGCGTGCTCGAGACCGGACGGGTCCTGCTGGGCCGAGAGAGCCGCGAAGCCTTCCTGGCGCGGAGGCTTGATTACTACCCATGCGCGGCGTGGTGCCGGGAGAGGCTCGCGCCAAATGATAAAATCCTGATCGTGGGTGAGCAGAGGGCTTACTATCTGGGGCGGGACCACGTCGCGTCCACGGTCAACGCTCCCAACCAATGGGTGGAGTTGGCGAACGCGGCTTCGGACCCGGAGGACCTGTCGCGCAGGCTCAGGGCCGAAGGATACACCAAGGTCCTCTTCGTGAGCAGCGAGCTGGCGCGGCTCTTCCCGGCGTTCGGGACCCTCACGGAGAAGGGGTTCGCGAACCTGCGCGGCCTCCCCGGCGCTCAGCGGCGGATTTTCGACGGCCCGCGCTGCGGGGTGTTCCCGCTATGAGCCTCAACGAGCTCTACATCCTCTCCGTGGTCACGGCCATGACCATCTCCTTCGCGGCCACGCCCCTGGTGCGCGAGCTGGCCTTGCGCCTGGGCTGGATGGACGCGCCGAGCTCCGCGGTCAAGACCCACAAGGTCTCGACCCCCTGCGTGGGCGGCATCGCCATCTTCAACGCCTTCGCCGTGACCCTGCTCCTGCTCCGGTTCTTCACGCAATTCCCGACCGGGACCCTGCGCAGCCTGCGGGCCATCCTCATCGGCGGAAGCTTCATCTTCATCCTCGGGCTCCTCGACGACATCACCAAGCCCGCCGGCCTGCACTACAGGCTCAAGTTCGCGGCGCAGTTGGCCGCGGCCGGAGCGCTCATCTATTACGGCATCGTCATCAAGTTCATCAGCCCCGACTATCTCGGGCTGGTCTTGACCCTGCTCTGGGTCGTGGGCATCACCAACGCCTTCAACATCATCGACATCATGGACGGCTTGGCCGCCAGCCAGGCCGCCATCGCGGCGCTGGCCTTCCTGATGATCTCCCTTCCCTCCGAGGAACTCTACGTGAACTTCGCCTCAGCGGCCCTGGCCGGGGCCGCGCTCGGGTTCCTCCCCTGGAACTTCTCCTCCGGGAGGAAGATGTTCATGGGCGACTCGGGCAGCATGACCATCGGGTTCGTCCTGGCAGCCATCGCCATGGGCACGAAGTACTCGGAGGTCAACAATCTGGGGGTCTATGCCCCGCTCTTCATCCTCTTCGTGCCCATGTTCGACACGCTCTTCGTCATGTTCCTGCGCATCCGGGCGGGACAGTCGCCCTTCCTGGGCTCCAAGGACCATTTCGCCCTGCGGCTGGAGAAGACGGGCTTCTCCCGCCACGCCGTGGTGTCTTTAGCCGCGTGCGCGGCCATGCTCCTGGGGTTCTGCGCGTGGGTCGTGACCCAGATCTCGCTCTCCTGGGCCTTGTGCGTCTACGGCGTGGTGGGACTGTGGGTCCTGCTGCTCAGCCGGCGCCTGGCCAAGGTCGAGATGCATAGATGAAGACGGACGTCCTCATCATCGGAGGCGGGCTGTCCGGGCTCTCCACCGCCTACCATCTCAACAGGCTGTCCGGGATGACCTCCCTCGTGGTCGAGGCCGGGGCCAAGGTCGGCGGGCAGGCGGTCTCGGAGCGCGTGGATGGGTTCGTCTTCGACCAGACCGGCCACCTGCTGCACCTGCACCATCCCTACGGGAAGAGGCTGGTGCGCTCGCTCCTGGGCGGGAACCTGGCCGAGCATTGCCGCGACTCGCGGATACACTCCCACGGCACGGCCACCCGCTATCCCTTCCAGGCCAACACCTACGGCCTGCCCGTTCCCGTCATCGAGGAATGCCTGGCCGGGTTCCTGGAGACCGTGCACTGGCCGCGTCCGCCCGCTGATGGTTCGTTCCGGCGCTGGTGCCTGGCCCAGTTCGGGTCAGGGATCAGCCGCCACTTCATGCTCCCTTACAACGAGAAGGTCTGGCGCAGGCCTCTCGACGAGATCAACACGGAATGGCAGGGGCCTTTCGTGCCCAAACCCAGGGCCGCTGAGGTCCTCTGCGGGGCCCTGACGGACCAGACCAAGGCATTCGGCTACAACACGACTTTCCTCTATCCGAAACAGGGCGGCATCCAGCCTCTGGCTGACAGCTTGGCATCCAGGCTGAAACCCGGACAGGTGCTGACGAACTGCCGGGTCACGGCCGTGGACCTGGAGGGCAGGACAGCCCAAGTCGTGGGCTTGGGGACGGTGCGCTTCAAAAGGCTCGTGAACACCGCGCCCCTGCCGGCCTTTCTGGACCTGGCCGGCCCGCTTCCCAGGCCAATCGGCTCGGCCCGCCGCCGCCTGCGCTGCAACCGGGTCCTGTGCCTCAACCTCGGCGTGGCCCGGGCCAAGGTCTCCGACAGGCACTGGATATACTTCCCTGAGAGGAAGTTCCCGTTCTACCGCGTGGGATTCGCCAGCAATTTCTCAAGGAACGTGGCTCCCCCGGGCGCGTCCTCCCTGTACATCGAGGCGGCCCGCGGGCCAGGCGAGAAGGAGAGCCTGCCTTCGCTCGAGCGGCGGTTCATGGACGGGTTGAGAGGGTGCGGTCTCCTGAGACCTTCGGACCGCGTTCTCGCGCGGCAGTGGGTGCTCCTCGAGCACGGGTACGTGGTCTACGATCGAGACCGCGCTCCGGCCCTGGAGACCATCTTCTCCTTCCTGAGGAAGGCGAAGGTCGAGTCCATCGGCAGGTACGGGGCCTGGAAGTACTCGTTCATGGAAGGGGCGCTGTTGGATGGGAAGATCTGCGCTGAGAGGCTGGTGAAAGGATGAGAGTCGTTCTCATCCAGCCTCCCGCGCTCCAGGTCCAGGACAGCTACTCGAGCATCACCCAGCCTCCCTTGGGCATCGCGTACCTGAGCGCATACGCCAAGCGGCTCGGACACGAGATCGCGGTGGTGGACGCGGTGGGGCCGGCGCTGTCCCGGGCCGAGCCCTGGGCTTCGCCCAGGACGGTTCGGGAAGGAAGGGTCCATACGAACCAGCCCTGTCCCGCCGGGGAGGGGCTCATGCTCCAGGGCCTGCCTCTAGACGAGGTCGCGGCCAGGGTGCCCAAGGACGCCCAGGTCGTGGGGTTCTCGTGCATGTTCACGCACGGCTGGCCCATGGTGCGCGAGCTCATGGCCAAGGTCAGGGCCGCGGCGCCCGGGGCGCTCTTCATCGCCGGAGGCGAGCACGCCACCGCCATGCCGGAGCAGGTCCTGCGGGACGGAGGCATGGACCTCGTGGTGCTCGGCGAGGGCGAGGTCACCTTCGGCGAGGTCCTCGAAAAGCTCTCCCGGGGGGTCCGCGCCTGGAGCGGCCAGGCCGGGGTCGCCTTTCTCGACAGGGAGGGAGCGTTCACGGTCGGGGCCCGCCAGCCGCGCATCACGGACCTCGACAGCCTGCCCCTTCCGGATTGGGACAGCCTCGACATCAAGGCGTACATGGACGGCCACATCTTCATGGGGCCCTCGGGGCCGGGGAGCCGGTCCATCCCGATGCTGGCCACCCGGGGCTGTCCCTACGCCTGCACTTTCTGCGCTTCCGCGAACATGTGGACGCGCCATTACCGGACCCGGACGCCGGCCAGAGTCGTCGACGAGATGGTCCGCTGGAAGGAGCGCTTCGGGGCCAATGATTTCCAGTTCCAGGACCTCACCGCCATCGTGCAGAAGGAGTGGATCACGACCTTCTGCCGCGAGCTCGTCAGCCGCAAGCTCGGCATCACCTGGCAGGTGCCGGTGGGCACGCGGGCCGAGGCCATCGACGGGGAGGTGACGGACCTCCTCATGGCCTCGGGCTGCTCGTCCGTGACCTACGCTCCGGAATCGGGCAGCGCGCGCGTGCTCAAGGCCGTGGACAAGAGGGTGAGCCTGGAGCGGGTGGAGGCCTCGGCTCGGGCGGCTCTCGACTCCGGGATGCAGGTGTGCCTCTTCATGATCGTGGGCTTCCCGCAGGAAGAGGAGGAGGACATCGAGCTGACCTTCAAGTTCATCCGCAGGATGGCGCGCCTCGGGGTCCATGAGCTCGCTCTGGCCACCTTCGTGCCGTTCCCGGGAACGGCCCTCTTCGAGGAGGTCCGGAGCAGGTCGCCGATCGTCATCGACGACGAGTTCTGCTACTGGGTGGCAGGTGCGACCCGCCTGGTGCGGATCAAGTCCTTCAACCCGCGGCTGAGCGACGAGCGCCTGCGGCGCCTCAAGCTCTCGGGCATGGCGCAGTTCTACGCCCTGTCCTACGCGAGCCACCCGGCGCGCCTGCTGGCCATGCTCAAGGCCCTGGCGACCGGCGAGCAGAAGACCAAGACCGACCGGGCCCTGGCCGAGCTGGCCGCCAAGCTCGGGCGAAAGGTCCGGAACCTTTTCCATGCGGCGAGTTTTCTATAATCTTTCGACGGCGGCTGTCCTGCTGGCGGGGTGCGGCTGCATGTCCCAGCTGGTCGAGACCGCGGCTCCGCGGCAGAGCTCGGTGGCCGGGGTCGGCTGGATCGATTTCGGCAAGGGCGAGTTCAAGTACGCCCTGGATTCCTGGGGCTGGGTCACGAGCCTGCGGCGGCGCGCGGCCCTGCGGCGGGCGAGGAGGTTCTGCGAGGGCCGGGGCTACAAGATCGTCAGGGAGTTCGAGAAGGAGGAGATGGCGGTGCCGTACGCGAGCAGCGATCTCACGCAGGACATGGTCAAGGGCGTGTCGCACTACAAGGTCCACCCTTTCCAGCACATCGTCTTCGAGTGCTCCTCTCCTCCCCACGAGATCAAGGAGGATGACGCCGTCCCTGCGGGGACGGCGCGTCCTGTCGAGCCCGTTAAGGAATAAAACATGCAGCTCAAGATCGACCGGCCCATCGTCTTCTTCGACCTCGAGACCACCGGGGTCTCGTTCTCGGAGGACCGCATCGTTGACGTGGCGCTCCTCAAGCGCCACCCGGACGGCCGCGAGGAGGCCTTCGATTCCCTGGTCCAGCCCGGCATCGCCATCCCGGCCGAGGCCACGGCCATCCACCACATCACCAACGAGATGGTGCGGGACGCTCCGACGTTCCGGGTCCTGGGGCCGAAGCTCCTCGAGCTCTTCCACGGCTCCGACATCGGCGGCTTCGGGGTCTCGCGTTTCGACCTCCCCATGCTCGCCGCGGAGTTCAAGCGCAACGGCCTCCTCTGGTCCGTGGATGGCCGGCGCGTGGTGGACGCCATGAAGATCTTCCACAAGATGGAGCCGCGGACCCTGTCCGCGGCGGTCAAATTCTACTGCGGCAAGAGCCTCGAGGGCGCGCACCGCGCCTCCGCGGACGCGAAAGCCTCGGCCGAGGTGGTTTGGGCGCAGCTCGACCGCTACCCTGACCTGCCGAGGGACCTCGCCGGCCTGCACGATTTCTGCTCGAGCATGGACCCCAAGTCCGTGGACCCGGCCGGGAAGTTCGTGTGGAGCAAGGACAACCGGGCCTGCTTTAATTTCGGCAAGTACCGGACGGTCCCCCTCGAGACCGTGTCCAAGAGGGACCCATCCTATCTGATGTGGCTCGCCGCGGAGAGTCGTTCCTCGCCGGAAGTGGTGGAGATCTGCAACAACGCCTTGAACGGCCGCTATCCCATCAAGAAGGAATGATGCGCGCGGTTGTTTTGCTTTCAGGAGGGCTGGATTCCACGGTCGCGCTCTGCTGGGCGCTCCACCAGGGCTGGGAAGTCTCGGCGCTCGCCGTTTCCTACGGGCAGAGGCATGGAAGGGAGCTGTCGAGCGCCCGGGCCGTGGCCAGGTCCCTCGCAGTGCCGCTTCACCGGGTCTGCCTGCGCCTTCCGTGGCTCGGCGTCTCTTCTCTGGTCGACAAGGTCAAACCCCTGCCTCGCGTGCCGCTCTCCCGCATCGGCAGGGGGGGCATCCCGTCGACCTATGTGCCTGGCCGCAACACCGTGTTTCTCTCCCTGGCCGCTTCCCTGGCGGACTCCATTGCGGCCCGAGCCATCGTCATCGGCGCCAACAGCCTGGATTTCTCCGGATATCCGGATTGCAGGCCGGAGTTCGCCCGGGCCTTCGAGCGTGCGGCCAGGCTCGGGACCCGGGTCGGAGCCGAGGGCGGGCGCATCAGGGTCCTGGCCCCGCTTCAAAGGCTCGACAAGGCCGGCATCGTCAGGCTCGGCCTGCGGCTCAAGGCGCCACTGGCCCTGACCTGGTCCTGCTACGCCGGAGGCGCCAGGCCCTGCGGCCGGTGCGATTCCTGCCGGCTCCGGGAGCGGGGCTTCGAGGCTGCCGGCGTTCCGGACCCCGCTCTGACCGCGGGGTGATCCCCTGCCCGGACGGAGGGGCCGGTCAGGACGCGCTTTTTCGGGCCTGCTCCAGTTCCAACCGCAGGGCCAGCAGGGACTGATTGATGTCCCTGATGAAGAGCGCCAGGGAGAAGATCAGGAAGAGCATGCTTCCGGCGAAGAGGACTCCGACCAGCCAGGCGTAATCGATCCTCCAGAGCGCGGTCAGGAAGATGGCGGCGATGAGCAGGGAGGAGCACAAGGCGCTCACGGCGGCGGCGGTGATGGCCAGGCGCACGATCCGCGCGCGGCGCCAGAGGATGTCGAGCTGACGCAGCCTGTTCGAGCCGCGATGAAGGGGGGAGTCGGGGACGTCGGCCGCGAGGCTCCGGACCCTGTCGGTGATGCGGCCGAAACGGTTCGTCATGGTCAGGAGCAGCAGCCCCACTCCCGAGATCAGGATCGCGGGGCCGATGGCTGTCTGAAGGATGGGGATGAGTTGAGCCAGAGCGTGGTTCTCCATGGTCGGCATGATGCGTTCATGCTATCATTTCGTGGAGGAACCGTCATGGATCCAGCCGGATTGAGGGTCGTCGAAGTCTTCTCCTCGCTCCAGGGGGAGGGCCTGCGGCTCGGGCAGAAGCAGGTCTTCGTCCGTCTCGCGGGCTGCAACCTGGCCTGCGATTACTGCGATCAGCCCGAGGCGCGGGCCGCGTCCGCTGGTTCGGTCTGGCCGCTCAAGAAGCTCCAAGCCGAGATCAAGAGGCTCCAGGCCGAGAGGCGCCACGCCGCGGTCTCCTGGACCGGGGGCGAGCCCCTGCTCCAACTCGCCGGCCTCATGGCCATGATGCGCTGGGCCAAGTCCCACGGGCTGGCCAACTATCTGGAGACCAACGGCACGCTGGTCGGCTCGTTCAAGAAAGCCGCGCCTTTGTGCGACACCGTGGCCGCGGACATCAAGCTCCCCTCTTCCGCGGGCAGGGAGACTTGGTCCGAGCACCTCGAGTTCCTGCGCGTCGCGCCCGAGAAGACCTTCGTGAAGGTGGTGCTGACCGTTCGGACCACGGACGCGGAGTGGCGCCAGGTCATCCGCCTCCTGGCCGAGGCCTCGCCCGACATCCCGCTCGTGCTCCAGCCCGCCACCGCGGTCCGCGGAACCGAGCCCATCGAGCCCCGGCGGGCCCTGCGCTTCCTGCGCCAGGCCCGGGGCTATCTCAAGGACGTGCGCCTCATCCCCCAGTGGCACCCCCTTTGGGGCGTGCGCTGAGTTGCTATAATCCTCGGTATGAGTGAATCCACGCTCGCGACGCTCTCCCGCAAGGGATACGTGGCGCAGGCCTCCGACCCCGGGCTCGGAGACATCCTGGCCAAGGGCCGCCTGGTCTGCTACTGCGGCTTCGACCCCACCGCGAAGAGCCTGCATCTGGGCCATCTTGTGCCGCTCATGATCCTCGCGCGGCTCCAGAGGGCCGGCCATGTCCCCATCGTTCTCGTCGGCGGGGCCACGGGCATGATCGGCGACCCGAGCGGCAAGACCAAGGAGCGCCAGCTCCTGTCCCGTTCGGCCGTGGCGGCCAACGTCGAGTCCATGCGCAAGCAGTTCCAGCGGTTCCTCTCGTTCGAGGGGGAGAACGCGGCCCTGCTCCTCGATAACGACGACTGGATCTCGAAGTGGAGCTATACGGACTGGCTCCGGGAGATAGGCAAACATTTCTCCGTCTCGTACATGCTCGGCAAGGAGTCCGTCCGAAGGCGCATGGACGAGCGCGACCAGGGCATCTCCTACACCGAGTTCAGCTACATGCTGATCCAGGCCTACGACTTCCTGCACCTCAGCGACAAGCACGCCTGCTCCCTGCAGGTCGGTGGGGACGACCAGTGGGGGAACATCACGGCCGGCATCGAGTTGGTCCGCCGCCTGCGCGCCAAGCCCGTCTACGGCTTGACCTCCCCGCTCATGCTCAACGCCGCCGGGCAGAAGTTCGGCAAGACCGAGGAAGGCGTGCTGTGGCTGGACCCCGGGATGACCTCTCCGTACAAGTTCTACCAGTACTTCATCAATGTGGACGACCGGGACGCTCCGCGCTACCTGGACTTGTTCACCTGGCTTCCCGACGCGGAGATCGCGGCGCTGGCCGAGACGGTCAAGACCAATCCTGAGGCGAGGGCCGCCCAGACCGCGCTGGCCTACGAGGTGACCAAGCTGGTGCACGGCGCGAAGGCCGCCGACGAGGCGGTCCACGCCACCAAGGTGGCCTTCTCGGAGGACATCCGCGCCGTGTCCCTGGACGCTTTCGAGGCCATCTTCTCCGACATCCCCAGCGCCTCTTTGCCCATGAGCGCGCTCGAGCCCGGCATACCCCTGGCCAAGGTCCTGGTGAGCGCCGGGGTCGCTCCCAGCAACAACGAGGCCAGGCGGCTTTTGGCCGGCAAGGGCATCTACCTCAACAACCGGCAGATCGCGGACAACCACCTCGTCCGCAGGGAGGACCTCCTCTTCGACCGGCTCATCCTCGTCCGGAGGGGAAAGAAGGACAACTACCTCGTGCGGTTCACCGAGAAGTGAACGCGGCGGCGGCCTGCCCGCGCCCGGCGCTGCTGGCGCGGGCGTGCCGCCTCAGGCTGACACGGGCAGCGGCCTTCGCGCTGGCGGTGGCCGCCGCAGCCTCCGTCGTTTTTCTGCCCGCCCTGGCCGGGGGCTTCCTGAGCTGGGACGACGGCATGTGGGTGTTCGACAACCCCCATTTCCGCGGACTCGATTGGAGCCATCTGCGCTGGATGGTCTCCTCGCGCTGGTTCGGGATGTACATGCCCCTGAGCTGGCTGAGCTATGCCGTGGATCACGCTCTCTGGGGGATGGATCCCTTCGGCTATCATCTCACGAACATCGTGATCCATTGCGCCAGCGCCGCGGCCGTGTTCTTCCTGGCCCTGCGCCTCCTGGGACCCGGGACCGACGGCCGGTCCGGATTGCCCGCGGCGGCCTTTTCAGCGCTCCTGTTCGCGGTCCATCCCCTGCGCGCGGAATCCGTGGCCTGGATATCGGAGCGCCGCGACGTCTTGTCCCTCTTCTTCTATGTATTGTGCGTCCATCTCTACTTGGAAGCCGCTCCCCAGGAACACCGGGGCTGGCGCCGTTTCATCTGGAGTTTCGCGGCGTTCGGCCTGTCCTTGCTGTCCAAGGGGATGGCGGTGACGGCGCCCGTGGTCCTGCTCATCCTCGACTTCTATCCGCTGTCCAGGCTCCGGCCTGCTCCGGGAGCTTTGTTCTCCCCCGAGGGCCTCCGGGTCCTGGCTGAGAAAGCGCCTTTTATCGCCGCGGCCATGGTCTTCGCGGTCTTGGGTTGGACAGGGCAGCAGGGTGTAGGCTCCACGATGACCTTCGCCAGCTATGGGATCATCCAGCGCCTGGCTCAAGCCCTCTACGGGGCGACGTTCTACGTAGAAAAAACCCTCCTGCCCCTGAACCTCTCGCCCCTCTATCTCCACCCCAGTCCCAACGGCTTCAGCTTCCCGTACTTGGCCAAGGGTGCCGTTTCCATCGCGCTCACCGCGCTCTTCATCGGCCTCCGGTGCCGCTGGCCCGCGGGACTGGCGGCCTGGGCGCTCTACCTGGCGATCCTCTCGCCGGTCGTGGGATTTTTCCCCTTCGGTCCCCAGATCACGGCTGATCGATACAGCTATGTGTCCTGCCTCCCCTGGGCCATCCTGGCCGGGGCCGGCCTCATGCGTCTCCTGGACCGAGGCGGGAGGATCCGCGTCCGCGCCTTGACGGCCGCGGCCGCGTTGCTCCTGGTCCTCGGCGGGCTCACCTGGCAACAGACCAAGGTCTGGCATGACTCGGAAACACTCTGGCGCCAGGCCCTCAAGGTCCAGGAGGACCACCCGGTGGCTCACGGCAACCTCGGCGTGGCTCTTGCCCAACAGGGGCGGCTGGATGAGGCGGTCGGACACCTGCGCAGGTCCGTCGAGCTGAGTCCGTTCGATGCCATGTCCCGCAACAACCTGGGCTGCACCCTGGCGCGGTTGGGAGAGTTGGAGCAGGCCGCGCGGCAATTCAGGGAAGCCCTTCGCCTCCGGCCGTCCCTTGCGGAGGCGCGCCGCAACTTGGAGAAGGCCCTCGCGCTCCCGCAGCCGGGCTATGGGCCGTCGCGGAAAAGGCCGGACAATGCCAGGAAGTTGGAACGCTTGCCTGCCGGGGGGGTGAAGGTCTCCTCGCCCGAGGTGGAGAAGAAGTAGACCGCCTTGCGGCCCACGGCTTCGGGCAGGGACGGGTCGGCTGCCGTTCCCTTGGGATGGAAGAGGACCCCCATGCCGCCGGCATGCTCGGCCGCGACCGACGAAGCCGTGTAGCCTGGAGGGATCTGCAGATAGGATCCGAACGGGCCTTCATAGAGGGTGAATCCCTCATCCGCCAGTTTGGCGGCCAGCGCCGCATCGTAGGATGGGGGCGCCTTCAACCGGCCCCCCAGAGAGAAGGCGAAAGACACGACGCCGAGCGCGGGATCGCTGAACCGGGCGGCCTTGACCTCCCCCGCGCTGAAGGCGGAGGCGTTGCTCTCGTCGCTCAATGCCGCGAAGTACACCCGTCCCCCTGCAGCCGGCTCTTCTTCGTAGGAAATCCCCTTGCCGCGGAGCTGCACCGAATCCAGGTTCTTCGCTGCCGCGGTCCGGTCCACGCTCACGGCGACGATGCTGACTTCGTCCAGGATCCCGTCATCGACCAGGCATCTGAGTTCCAGATGCTTGCGCAGTTTCTTGAGAGCGGCCGGGAACACGGAGAAGACCACCAGGCGACCTTTCCTGCCTGGATAGACGCGCCTTGAGACCTGGACGCCGGTCGGGTACTCCGACCCGGGGCTCCTGCCCCTGCGGCTGAATCTGTTCCCCAGGGATTGCGGGTCCGCGGCTGCGCTGACCGAGACCGGCTTCCATTTCGCCGCGCCTGCTTCGATGGCCACATCCCCGCCATGAGCGGTGCCGGCCATCGACAGCATGCCCAGGATGGGCGCGAGAACGGCTGTTGTCCTCATTCCCCGGCCGCTCAGATCTAGGCCCAAAGGCCGGATAGTGTCCGTTCGAGCTCCTTTCTGGGGATGATTCTGAGAATGTATATGCCGTCCGTGCCGATCCGAAAGATCGTGCGATAATCCCCGGTGCGAAGTCTGTGCAGATTTGGAATGCTCTTGAGTTTCTTGACCTTCGGCGGCAGTGGAAGGATGGCCTCGGCGGCAAGGGCTTCGATGTCGGATAGGATAGCCTCCTGGTAACGTCGGGGTAAGGCCTTGAGGTCTCTGCGCGACCGTAGCGAAAAGAATAGGCTTCGGTTAGGCATCTCGCAAGCCAAGTTCCTTTCGAACGTCGGTGAGGCTCCGCCACCCTTTCTTGTTGGCTTCGCGTTCGACGGCCTTGATTCCCTTGGCGAAGGAGGGGCTGTTTAGGACGATGTCCTCGATCTCGTCCTCGGAAAGGGGCAGCAGCAAAGCCTTCGGCTTGCCCCGCTTGGTAACAATCATCTTGGCCCCATGGGCAACCTGGTCGATGGCTTGTGGCGTCTTTGCGTGGAGTTCGTGGATATTGATGAATCTGAGCATGGGTTCTCCTTGTGTCTGTATCGTGACACAAATAGTATAGCTCCCGCTGCCCTTAGACGTCAAGACCAGTCTTGCTGTTGTTCTGCTTCGAATTGTTGCCCTGGACACAATGAGCCGCCGTGGCCGCAAAGAGGCGACCGTGTATGCGGTCGGCTCAATTCACTGTTGTGCGTCTTTGGATGATGTCCAGCATATTGTATCGATTCGTCGAGTGAACTGCGCCTAAAAAGCCCATCCAGTCATAACTGCCGAAGTTGTCCAATGAAAAGCCGACATGTAGTCGTTGCCGCTAAAGCCTGGAAATCCTGCATATCGATAGGCAACAAAGAAATCGCCATAGGAAATGCCGGGTGATATTTCCCAGGTAAAACCATTCCAATGAGCCGAATTCTCGATGGTTGATCCGGAGGTTTCACATGCGGAACCGATGCACTTCACAGCCTCGTGAATGCGACCGTTTGCGACGCCAACTCCTGCGCCGAGATTAAGGGCCCAACGATTGCCTAAAGGAGTGAAACTCCGCCGGCACGAGGCCGGCGGCATCTTAGAGGTTTAACGAAAGTTGTTTGGGTCCCTCCGCATGGGACCGCTGGTAACGAATGTATCGCTTGATAACGTCGGCTGTCACCGCGTCGCCCGTGGCGCGCAC
>JACRNU010000062.1 GCA_016234805.1 Elusimicrobiota bacterium | reverse complement strand
GTGGCCATGACGAGCTTGATGGCCGCCTTGTGGTCCGGGCACTCCTGGAGGATCTTGAGGTCCTCCCGGCCGGGAACCTGGTGCACGATGAACGAGCCGCCCACCGTGACCCGCTCGACGCCGCCGGTCGCCTTGGTCTCCTTCTTGTCCCAGTCGTAAAGCCGGTATTTCAGAGAGGAACTGCCGCAATTGAGACACAGAACCTGCATGGTCGAGCCTCCAACGGGAAATCCTATTCCTTTTAGTATTGCAACGATTCGGCCCAATAAGGCAGGAGAGACCGGCACTTCTTGCCGCGGCCGCACGACTCATCCATCCCCCTGGACTCCAGGGTGAAGACCTCGGCCTCAAGGGGCCAGACCACGATGCGGTTCTTCTTGGAGCGCAGGACCTTGCCGTTCGACCGCACCGTGTCCGCGTCGTCCATGAACAATATGACTTCCTCGCGCCGAGACCAGCAATCGGTCCCGCAATCGAGGATCTTACTGAGCACCCCTGCCTTGTCGCAGTTCCCCTCGGGACACAGGAGCTTGAACCTGACCCTGCCGGAGAGATGGTCCCCTTCACGGAAGAGCTCCTTGCCGGTCACCTGCAGGGTATCCGAGGTCCTTTCCACCTTGAACGGGACATCTTGGTCCGCGAGCATGTCCTTGAGCTCCGCGTACTCCTTGACCGCGTCCCCGTCGGACCCGATGTCATGGTACACGATCTCGCCCGAGAGCTTCTTCCAATCCAGGGTCAGGGAATACCCCTCCATGGTCAGGCACCCGCACATGGGGAGCAGGATGATGATGGGGAGAGCGTGGCGCAGGGTTTTCATCATAGCTTGTCCTTGACCGTCACCGACTCCAAGAAAACGGGCTTGAGGGGCTTGTCCGCGCTGTCGAACTCGTCCCTCGGGACCTTGGAGATGGCTTTCGCGACTTCCAGGCCCTCGATGACCTCGCCGAAGACCGTGTGCATGCCGTTGAGGTCAGGCCTGGGGGCCAGGGTGATGAAGAACTGGCCGTTGTTGGTGTCAGGCCCGAAATTGGCCATGCCCAGCATGCCGGGCCGGTCGAACTTGAGGTCCTTGCGGAACTCGTCCTTGAAAGTGAAGCCCGCGCCTCCGTCGCCCTTGCCAGTGGGGTCCCCGGCCTGGATCATGAACCCAGGCACGACTCGGTGGAAGGTCAGGCCGTCGTAGAATCTCTTATCCGCGAGCCCGGTGAAGACGGCCACGGTGGCTGGGACCTCCCTGGCGTAGAGCATGGCCTTGATGGAGCCCTTGGAAGTCTTAAGGACCGCGAACCGAGCCCCCGCACGCGGCTCGAACGGCTTCTTGCCCCCTGTCTTCGGTTCAGAAGGCTTGCCGCACGCGACGAGGAGCGCGGCAGCCAGCAGGAGGCCGCTAAGCTTTCTCCTGGGCAACGGCCACCTCTTGGACCAGTTCGGCCGGGTAGCCGATGTCGAGCACTTCCAGGCCGCCCACGAACTTCTTGGCGTGCGGCGTGACCAGGCCCTTCTTGGGAAAGCCCAGGGCGAGGGTGATGACTGCGGTCACGTATACGCCGCTGTGGTACCCGGTGTCAGGGTGGATGCCGGAAGGGATGTCCACGGACAGGACGGGCTTCTTGGCCTTGTTCATGGCCTGGATGACGGCCCGGACCGTGCCGAGCGGCTTGCCGCTGGCGCCCGTGCCGAGGAGAGAATCGAGGACCAGATCCGCCTCGTTGAGAGCCGCGGCAAGGGCTTCGACGTCCTCCACGCGCTCAGCCGCCACCCCGAGAGCCTTGAGCCGCTCTAGGTTGGCTGCCACCACGGCGGGGTAGACGCCGTCCTTGCGCGCAGGGCAGATGAAGACGCGGACCGCAGCCCCGGCCTCCTTGAGATGCCGCGCCGCGACCAGGCCGTCCCCGCCGTTGGCCCCGCGTCCGCAGCAGACCAGGACGCGGGCCGCGTCCGGGGCCTTGGCCAGCGGGCCCTGGAGGAACTCGAGGGTCCGGACCGCCACCGCCCTGCCCGCGTTCTCCATGAGCTCGAGCTCGGGGATCTTGAACTTCTCCGTGGCGGCCCGGTCGAGCAGGCGCATGACGGCCGTGTCGACCACGGGCAGGCCCTGGTAGGTCTTGGGGAGTTCCGCCCTCATGAGATCCACTGCATGAACTGCTTGAACATGGTCACCATGGCCACGGTGAAGACCAGCAGCATGGCCACGACCAGGGCGACGTACGGCACGAAGAGCGTGATCCAGGCCCGGGCCGCGCCCACCTGGTAGTTGTCCTGGATGCTGCGGGCCCTGTAGCCGAGGCTCAGCAGGCCGATCAGGATGAAGGCGGACGTGGCCAGCCAGCCGCTGCCCGGAGCGACGAGCCTCAGCACCAGCGCCAGGGGCACGGCCAGGGCCCACACCAGGTCCGCCAGGCCCATCAGGGCGAAGAGCGAGGCCGCGCTGCCCTGGATGCCCTCGAACTCCATGACGAGGTGCAGCATGGCGGTGAAGGCCAGGCCCTGCGCGATCTGCCAGATGGCCATCAGGACCATGGAGACCAGGTCGAACGAGAACGGCGCGAGCTTGCCCAGCACGGCCTGGGCCATGAAGACGCTCACGCCCCCGATGGCGAAGCAGAGCAGGCCCAGGGCCACGGGCCGGGAATGGCGGACGCTGTCCGCGGAGCGGGTATGGTCCTCGAAGTAGTCGAAGACGACCTCGGCCGCGCTCATCGAGGGCCCGCCCAGCGGTACTCGAGCCCGGAGCGCAGGCCCAGGCCCGCGAGCCACTCGACCGGGGACTTGGCGCCCGCGAAGCGCGACTCGGCGAACAGGTCCATGAACATCTGCCGGGTGTCGGGCTCGCGCTTGACCTTGGGCTTGCCCACGATCTTGGCGAGCTTGCCGGCCAGCTCCACGGCCGTGTCCGAGTCGCCGATCTCGTCCACGAGCCCGGCCTCGAGGGCCTGGGCGCCGGAGTAGATCCTGCCGTCGGCCAGGGGACGGAGCTTGTCCATGGGCATGTTCCGGCCCGTGCTGATGGCGGTCAGGAACTGCTCGTAGGCGTCGTCGATGATGCTCTGGAGGATCGCGCGCTCCTCCTTGGTCATGGGACGCGACCAGGACCCGATGTCCTTGTGCGGCCCGGACTTGATGGGGTCCGACTTGAAGCCGATCTTCGAGAAGAGCCCCTCCACGTTGTCCGCGCTGAAGATGACGCCGATGGAGCCCGTCAGCGTGCCGGGGTGGGCCACGATCCGGTCGCAGGCCGCGGCGATGTAGTAGCCGCCCGAGGCCGAGATGTCGCCGAAGAGGGCGATGATGGGGATGTTGAACTCCTTGCGCACGCGCCGGATCTGGCTATAGAGCTCCTGCACCGCGCCCACGCTGCCGCCGGGCGAGTTGATGTCGAGGATGATGGCCTTGACCCCCTTGGTCTCGGCCATCATGCGGATGCGGCGGGCCCACTGATAGGCGCCCTTGTCCCAGGTCCGCGTGCCGTCGTTGTAGATGACGCCGTGGATGGAGACCCAGCCGACCGTCTCCTTGGCGCCCATCCCTAGGACCCCGTCATCGCCGTCCTTCTTGCCCTTCTGCCCGACGGGGGCCCGGATCGCGACCACGGCCGCGGCCGCGAGCGAAAGGACGTAGAGCCCGACCACGGCGAGCATCAGCCTCCGCTTGACGCGCCGCGTGCCGGCCACGTGGTGCTCCGGAGGGTTCGTCAGCGGCCCTGCGAGGTCGTTCGGTTGTTCAATCATCTCGTGAATTCCACCACCCTGTTGCGCCCCAGGCTCTTGGCCCGGTAGAGCGCTTGGTCTGCCTGGGAGACGAGCTCCTCAGGTGTCGCCGCGTCCCGCGGAAAGTGCGCCACGCCGATCGAGACCGTCACCCGGATCGTCTCCAGGGCGATCGGGAAGGACTCGGACTCGATGGCGTTCCTTACAGCCTCGGCCTTGCGCCGGGCGCCGTCATACTGCGCCCTGGGAAGGATGACCGCGAACTCCTCGCCGCCGTAGCGCGCGACGAAGTCGGTCTCGTAGAAGGAATGGTTCAGGATCTCTCCGATGCGCCGGAGGACCTGGTCCCCGAAAGGATGGCCGTAGCGGTCATTTAAGCTCTTGAAATGGTCGATGTCAAGGAGGAGGAGGCAGAAGGTCGTTTTGAAGGTCCTGGCGCGGACGGTCTCGTCGAGCATGCGCTCGTCGAAGTTCCCGCGCCGGTGGACGCCGGTCAGGCCGTCGATCTGGGAGAGGCGCTCCATCTCCTGGAAGAGCTTCACCCTCCGGAAGGCGAAGGCCACTTCCCCGGCGAAGGCCGAGGCCTTGGCCAGCAGGTCGCGGGGATCGGAGGCATCGCGCAGCCGGACATAGAGGACGCCGAGGAGCTCGGCGTTGTCGAGCACCGGGACGCACAGGGCCTTCTCCGGCCGCTCGAGGACGTGGGCCTGCCAGGGGCTCAAGGCCGCCTCCTGGAGACAGCGTCCGAGGGTCACCCACGAGCCCCCGGGCGAGCCGGCCAGGTTGCGCCCGGCCAGGGACAGGAAATCCTCCCCTCCGCGCATCCCCGCCACATAGAGGGCGAAGTCCGTCACCCCGAGGTACTGGTCCACCGCGGCCTCGAGCCGGGGCTTGATCTCCTCCCAGGAGATGGCCGCGGAGAGGCCCTTGACCATGGCGTAGAGGGCCGTGGACTCCTTGTGCAGACGCTGGGTCTCCTCGCTCTGGGCCCGGGCTTCGGCCGCGGCCTTGGCGGCTTCTCCGCGGTGGGCCTTGAGCCCGGCGACCTTGTGGTGGACATGGCCGTGCTCGCGGACCTCGCGGCGCGAAAGGTGGATGGCGTAGAGCGAGCCGGCCACGCTCCAGATCCCGACGCCCACGGCCAGGTATCGGTCCTCGGGGGCGTAGAGGACCGCGGCGGCGGCGGATCCCAGGAGCGCGACGATCGCCGCGGCGCCCGCGCCCCAGACCCTGCGGGGGTAGGCGGCCAGCAGGCCCGCGCACGGCGCCAGGGACAGGAGGGCCAGTTCCAGCACTAGACCCCCACCACCCTGTTGCGGCCCCCGGACTTGGCGCGATAGAGCCTCTCGTCGGCCACGCGCACGATCTGGCTCGAGGTCGTGGCGTCGTGCGGAAAGCTCGACACGCCGAAGCTCATGGTCGCTCCGGTCTTGGAGCCCTGGAACACGAAGACCTCGGCCTGGACCCGGCTGCGGATCCTCTCCGTCAGGTCGAGCGCCTCGGCCAGGGTCACGCTCGGCAGCACGAGGCAGAACTCCTCCCCTCCGTAGCGCGCCGGGAAATCCACGGGCCGCGCGAAGGAGGCGAGGATGGCGGCCACCGCCCGAAGGAGGAAGTCTCCCGCCTGGTGGCCGTACCGGTCGTTGTAGGTCTTGAAATGGTCCACGTCGCCGAGGACGAACGACACCGGGGTCTGGCTGCGCCCCGCGCGCAGGAGCTCCTCGTGGAGCCTGGACTGGAAGGCGCGGTGGCTGAAGAGGCCCGTCAGGGCGTCGTGGGTGGCCTGCTCCTGGACGGTCTCGTAGAGGCGTATGTTCTCCAGGCTCAAAGACGCCATGGTGGTGATGAGGTCCAAGGCCTGGACTTCCTGGCTGCCGAAGGCCCCGGGCGCGTCGGACTCGACCTTGACGAACCCGGCGGACTGCCGCATGACCTTGAGCGGGGCGGCCATCCCGGAGCGGAAGTCCAGGCCCGGCGCCGAGGCGAAGCGGGAGTCCGCGGCCGTGTCCTTGACCGCGGCCACCGTCCCGGATTTCATCGCGAGCTCGAGCAGGGGATCGTGAGCCGCCCAGGCCTGGATGCGCACCCTGCTGCCGGGGAAGCGCGCGGCGAGGATGCCGTTCAAGCGCACGTGGACCTCGCGGCCGTCGAGCGTCGAGCCCAGGCTGCGGGCGGTCTCGGTCAGGTCGCGCCGGAGCCCGATCTGGACGGAGGCGTTGGCCTGGTACGCGCGCAGGCGCGTCAGCTCGGATTCGTCATCGCGGATGGAGGAGGCCAGCCCCGCCATCTCCGAACGGGCCTCCCGGAGGATGTCCGCCCCGCGCTTGTGGTGCAGGCCCAGGGCCCAGACCAGCCCCCACATCCCGAGGATCTCGATGGCCAGGACGATCCGGTGCGGCGCGGCCGCGGCAGCGAGCACGAGCCCGGCGGTGGTGACCATGAACAGGAAGATGACGTGCGCCTCCGCCTCGCGCCGGTAGTCGCACCACAGGAAGATCAGCCCGTAGAGCGGGAAGAGCCCGGGCCCCAGGCCCGAGGCGTAGATGAAGAGCACCGAGAGCGGCGCGAAGACCAGCGTGGCGCCGAGCAGGGTGACGAACCGGTAGTCGAACATATTCTCTACCATCGCCAGGCGACGCTGAACCGGTGGGAGTCCCCTAGGCTCCCGAACGGCGCGAACGCGTAGCCCAACTCCAGCCCCTTCAGCATAAGCCCCACACCGGCCGCGATCCCGGAATCCGTTCCGTTCCTGCCGTCATATCCCACCCGCAAGGCTAGGGTCCTGCCGGCTACGTATTCCGCCCCCGCGTGCACGGTCATCTCCCCCCGGCTGGGCTGGTTCAACTCCAGGGCCAGAAAACCGCCCTTCATCACCATCCAGGACGCGCCGAACCTGAGGTTCAGAGGCAAGGGCTCGTTCGAGGACTGGTACTTGAGGTCAGCCCCCATGTTCTGAAGAGCCACGCCCACACTCACGGGCGCCGATAAGGGTTTTTGAAGCTCTGCCATGAGTCCCACGTCCACCGCCCCCGAGTCCGCTCCGACTCCGTCAAGCTCCTCTCGAATCCATTTGGCCGCCAAACCGGCGGAAACCCATTCCCACGGCAGCTTTCTGGCATACCCCGCGGCCAAGACCCAATCCCTGGCGCCAAACGTGTCGAGCCCGGCCCCCCTGATGTTGGACAAGGTCGTGCGCTGGACCGACCCGAACCCGATGGTATTTATCATCAACCCCGCGCCCGAACCAGCTCCCAGGGGCCCCATAGGTCCTTTGAAGGCCAACGCAGCGTACTCCTGGCTCGAACCCAGGGAATGCTCGGCGTGCATGAACGCGGCCTCGTGCTTCTCCAAGAACGCGAGTCCTGCGGGGTTGTAGTGCAGAGCATTGGCGTCGCCCGCCAGGGACACATAGGCCCCTCCCAAGGCAGCCGGCCTTGCCCCGGCGTCCATGAGCAGGAAATCCACCGGGGTCTCGCCCTGCGCGCCGGCCCATGTTTGCCGACCGCAGGCCAGCATGACCGCCGCGATCAGCAGAGTTCTCATGACATTCACCGTATCACCACGACCCGGCGTTTCGTCTTCCTGTTCGTCCCAAGGTCCGTGATGAGCGCCACATACACTCCCGATGCCACATTGCGTCCAGACCTGTTCCTGCCGTCCCACTGGAGCCTGCCGTTCGAATTATCCGCGGCCTTCTCCTCGACCAGTTCCCCGGTAAAGGAGTATAGCTGAATCCTCACCGATTTTGTCAGGTTATCGAAGACAACGCCTGAAGTCGGATCCGAAGAGTCGTACGGTTTCCCATTGTCGGCGTTCCCGTCGTTGGGCACCCAAGGCACGGGATAAACCAGGACATCCATAAGGTCCCTGGCCAGTTCCTGCGGCGCAGGGCCCATGACCTGGTAGATCGAGAAATGCGAAAGCTCGGCCAGCACCGCCCTGCTCGAAACGGCCACCCAGGAGCGCTCGACCTTCTCCCAGTCCAGGCGCGACTCGTTCCAGTAATAGAGCTTCAGGGACGCCTCTGCCATCCCAGCCAAGTCCTCGTGCTTGTAGGGCACCGCGACCAGGACAGGCTTCTGGAAAGCCGTCCCCTCCGGGCCCAAGACCAAGGCGGCGGATGCCGCTTTGAGACTCTGCCCGGCCATCTTGTTCTTCCTGGCCTGAGCCCCGACATCGGCATCGTCGGACTCCTCCATGGTGATCGAGGCGTCCTGCGCCAGCGACCCTTCCGGGATTTCCAGCTTGTGACCGCTAGGGTGCTTGAGCCTGCCGCCTTTCGGCGTCACGGGCTGCTTCACGCGCCTGGGCTTGGTCACCACCACCACGACAGGCGAGGGCGTTCCCGGCAAGAGCCTTTGCACCCGGCCGTTGTTCGTGTCCGCGACCAGAAGCTTGCCCTCGGCATCCAAAGCCAGGGCCATGGGCTTGTTGAACTGTCCCGGTTCTTTGCCGCTCTGGCCCAGGATGGCCACCACGTTGCCGAACCGGTCAAACTTCTGGATTCTGTCGTTGTTCCGGTCAGCCACGAAGACGAACCCCTCGGCGCTCACGGCAAGGCCTTGGGGCTTGTCGAACCGGCCAGGGAGGGTTCCGGAAGAGCCAAGCACGGACAACAGGTTGCCGGAATCGTCGTACTTGAGCACCCGGCTGTTGGACTGGTCCGAGACCAGCAGATTCCCATCGAGGTCCAAGGCCACCCCGGCGGGCTGGGCCTGCGTGGCGCCAGCAGGCAAAGGCAGCGTGATGATCCTCAGGACCGCCCCGGTCGAAGTCAGGATTTGCACCCTGTCATTATTGGTATCGGCAACGATGATATTGCCGTCTCCGGACACGGCAACGGCAAAAGGCTTGTTGAATTCGCCCGGCCCAGACCCTGGCTGGAACCCGCCGCCCTTCTTCTCGGATTTCCCGAAAGACGCAAGCACCACGCCGTCGGTCGAAATCCTCACGACGCGATCATTGTTCGTATCAGCCAGCCATGCTGACTCGCCTTGGATGTCAAAGGCGAGTCCTTGCGGTTTATTCAAACCCAGCCCGGTGTAGGTCGCGATAGGGTCGCCATTGGGCTCGAACACCCTCAAGCTGTCGTTATTCGTGTCGGAGACCCATATCCTTCCTCCTCCATCCACGGCCAGACCCTGGGGATGGTTCAAGCCGGGAGTCCGGCCGATCATCAAATCCACGCCCAGGAGGTCCAGGTACATCCTGGCGTCCATGAAGGATGCATTGCCCACCACGTCAGCCGCTTCGAGCCTCAAAGTATAGGTGCCGGCTACCACGGCAACAGCGTCCAGCACGCCCAAGACGCCTGCCGTGATCGGCTGCGTGCCCACCGCCACGGTCGTGAAGCTCTCATCATCGAACCTCTCCCCTGCTGAGAGTTTCAACGCGTAGCTTGCCAGATGAGGATCCGAAACCGTGCCGATGACCTGCACCACGCCGTTGAACAACTGCGAGACCCCGGTCGAGTCCGGGCTGGGGCTGAGCAGGGCAAGCCCAGGAGCGGTCAGGTCCATGGTCGCCGTGATCGTCCTTGAGGCCTCGCGGTTAGCCACGACATCCTCGGCGAAGAACTCAAGGCCGTAAGAGCCGTCCTGTTGGGCCGGCAGGGTGAAGGTGGAGATGAATACCTGGCCCGCGCTGGGGCCCGGATTATCGAAATGAAGAACCGCGCCAAGCCCCGGGATGGCCAATTCCTGGAAAGCCACGCCAAAGCCCAGCCCGTCGCCCGAAGAGGCCAGGTCGTCCAGGGACACCAAGTTCAAAATCGTACGGCTTCCTATCACCACCTCGTCCATGTTCCCGGGAGCGGTGCTCAGCGACACGAAGCTGCGCGGCGGTCTGCCGTCATGCGCCACCTCAAAGCGCCCGGAATAGGCGGCCGTGGAGTTTTCCACAAAGTCCTTGGCCGCGACCTTAAGCCGCCATATCCCGTCGTCGAGATCGAGTGGGTCGACCGTCTGGCCGGTCGCCACCGCTATCAAGCCAGGCTTGGCTCCCCTGGGAGCGCCCCTGTCCTCCAACTGCTCCAGCGCCGCCTCAAATCGCGGGATGCTGTCAAATGCGTCGCTCACGGCGAATCGGATGGTAATTGAGCCGGCGCCTGCCACGAACCGCTCCCCGCCTGCCGGGGATTCGACGGTGATGTTCGGCGCGGAGGTGTCCAGGATCACGGCCAGGGTCCTTGTGGACTCCATGTTGCCGACGGCGTCCCAGGCAAGATACCCGACGTCACGCCGGCCTCCGGCCGCGCCGGACAGCGAGAAAGTCGAGACAAAGGCCTGCCCGGGGATTACCGAGGTACTGGCAAACGTCAGGAAGGCCCCGCCGTCGAGGAGCGCCTTCTGGCCCGCCACTCCCAGTCCGGCGCCGTCGCCGATGGAGATAAGATCGTCCGCTGAGCTCAGATCAAACGCTGTCGCGCTGCTGACCGCGACTTCGCCGGTCTCCAGGACCAAACTGGGAGGGCCCGCGGACAACAGGCTCCTGGGAGGCAGGGTGTCATGGATGATCTCGAAGGCGCCTGAAAAGGCCCGGGTCGAGTTCCTGACGAAGTCGGTGGCTGAGACTTGAAGCTCCCAGATGCCGTCGTCAAGCTCCGAGGCCGCGATGACTTGGCCGGTGCTGACCCTGACGAGCTCCGGCCTTGTCCCGCGTGGCGTTCCCTTGTCCTCGGCCTGGAGCAAGACAGCATCGAAAGCCGGGGAAGGGTCGAAGTTGTCCGTGACTACGAACTTGACCGCGAAGGTGGATAGGGCGGACACGAACCGGTTCCCCGACTTGGGCGATTCCCATGCGACAAGAGGAGCCGTCCTGTCCAGCACGATCCCGGCCACCCGGACTTGCTCGGCATGCCCCAACACGTCCACGGCATGAAATCCCAGGCTGTGCGGCCCCTCGGCCGCGCCTCCCAGAGTGAAGCTCGAAGAGAAGACCGCCGACCCTGAGGGATTGGCGAAGTCACCAAAAAAACCGTTGTCCAACTCGACCGTCTGCCTAGCCACCCCGAGCCCTACCCCATCGCCCTCCACGGCCATGTCATCGGTGGAGACCAGGGTCACATAAGTCGTGGAGGCCAGAAACACGTCCTGGGAAACGAACTTGGGTTCTCCGAACTCCAGGACTGTCCTGGGAGCAAGCAGGTCGCCCATCACGACCCTGAAAGGCCGCGTGCTCAGGTCCAACACGTTGCCCACGTTGTCCTGCGTCACGAGTGCCAGGGAATGGACCCCTGTTCCCAGCGCCACGGTGAAGCTTGACCCGGCCAGCGTGAAGCTCCCGCCATCCACGCTGAAAAGGACCGAGGCCACCCCTGAGCCGGCATCAAGTCGGCCTCCCTGGACCAGGGGATCGCGGAGCGTCACCAGCAGGGCAGCCGCTGTGCTGGGAATCGCCAGACCATCAGGCAGAGCGAAGGACGCCCCATGGGAAGCCGCCAGAATCGCCAGGGGCGGCGCGCCGTCCACCCCGATGGCCGCGCTTTTCACGGCCTCCATGTTCCCGGCGCGGTCCAGACTCCTGAACTGCAGGGTGTGCAGTCCGCCGGAGAGCCGGATGGTCTCGGAGGAGGGCAGCTTCGCGAAGGCTCCCGTAGCCGTGTCTACTCGGAACTCTGCGCGCAATACTCCGGAACCGGCAAGGCCGCCCAATGGCGGGTCAAGGCTGACCAGGGAATAGGCCGTCGAGGTAGAAGCGAAAAGGCTCCCTCCGGGACCGGAGTAGACCCTGCCATCCAGGAACGCAAGCCTGGTCGCGGGCGGCCTGCGATCCGCCAGGAGCACCGCAAGGTAAGAGGCCGCAGGCACGGGGGCCACGATCATGTTCTGCTGCAAATCGGGCACGACGTCAGCCAGGAGCTGCCATTGTCCCATGCCTGTGTCGAAGCGGTAGATGCGCAGCTCGGCTTCCATTCCCATATCGAGGCCCGCGGGGTCGTAGCGGAACTGGATCGTTGAGCCGACCGGCAAGGAAGGCAGGAAATCATAGAGCGGGCTGATGAACACCAAGCCTTGCGCGGCCGCGGCCGAGGTCGCGAGCGCGACCGCCGGGTTGACAGTCGTCGTGGAAACCTGGTCGATCGTCAGACCGGCGACGTTGCTGATCAGTTCAATCGCGGCAAGCCCGCCGACAAGCGCCGTGCTCCTGGCAACAGAGAACGTCAGGGCCGAAGGCGAGACCGAAACCGTGGACGCGCTCATGAGCTCGTCCACGGCCTTCAAGGCGAAGTAATAGGTGGTCAGGTCCGCGAGCCCGGAAACCACGGCCTGTTGAGCCGACCCTGCCTGGCCAGGCAGGGTCGAAATCGCGACTTCCAGGGCTGAGCTGAGATTCTCGTTCGTGATCGAGAAGGTCGCCACTCTCACGTCGTACTTCATGGCCTGGCCGACGTAGGCGTCGTCGCCTACGGCGGTCCAGGACAGCGTGGCCTGCCCCGCTCTTGGGCCAGGGACGGCCGAAAGGTCGGCGATGGAGCCGGGCGCCACAGGGTCTATGCCCGAATAATAGCCCAGGAACAGGTTGCTCTGGCCCGAGGACATGGCGCTACTCGGCTCATCAATAGAGGAAGGTCCAAACGCCGCCTGTCCCAAGGTCAAGTCCGCGATGGAGCCTGCCGTGTCGCTGGAGGTCATCACGCCCCCCGCGTCCACCACGCTCCGGGCAAGTCGGACGGTCCTCGTTGCGGTGTCCACGATGAACTCGGACTGGAACCCGAAGCCGTCAAGTCCCACGGTCAGGGTCTGGTAGCCCGAGAGACCTGTCTGCGTCGAGAACTCGACCAGCAAAGAGGGCGGAGGTGGAGGCACCGTGGCCCCGGGAGGGACCTCGATCACCGGGCCTGGAGGCGCGGAGGCTCCGGTCTCGCCGGTCCTTAGAGCCCAGGCTGAGGCCGTCCCTGCCTGGGCCGAAGCGTTCATCAGCTCGTCTTGGGCCTTCAACGCGAGGTAGTAGGTCGTTCCCTCCTCAAGGCCGCTTAGGACCATGCTCTGGCTGGTCCCGCCGCTCGCGGGAGCTGGTGTTCCGGCTATTCTGGCGGCTTTGAGGAACTCACTGATCGGGTGAGTGGCGATCCGAAGATCGTAGCTCATGGCTGTTCCCACGCCCGCGTCATCGCCCACAGAGGTCCAGCTCAAGGCTATCTGCCCTGTGTTGGGGCCGCTCAAGGCAGCCAAGTCAGCTATGTTTCCAGGCGCCATCGGGTCTATCCGGGAGTAAAACCCCAGGAACATCCTGCTCTGCCCCGAGTCCAGCCCCCCGTCAGGGTCCTCGGTGGAAGAAGCGCTCACGAAGGACTCTCCCAAGGTCAGTTCAACGACGGACCCCGTGGTATCGGTCGAGGTCATGACGCCTCCTCCTGACACCACGAAGGGATTATCGGGCAAGGGCGCGACCATCTTCTGCGGGAACACGAAGTCCACGATGAGGCCGTCTATCAGCATCCGAAGACCGGCGAACTCGGGGGGAAGGGCCAGGGAGGTGCTCAACACCACCCCGTCGGTCACGCCCAGGTTGACGATGCTCAGCTCAGGGTTGGTGATCACGACCTTGAAAGGCTGGGAAGGATCAACCAATCCGAAGATGTCGATGGGAGGCCGCACGTCCAGGGGAGTGGAGAAAGCGTAGACCGAGGAAACTGAAGACAACCCCGTGCGATTCGCGGCAGCAATTCTGTAGTAATAGCTGGCCGGAGAGATCAGGCCGTCCAGGGCCACCCGATGGGACCGTGAAGGCCCAGGCGATGACGCGCCGCGGCCAAAAGCGGTGGAGGTGCCGTACTCGACGAGGCAGGAGGTCTCGTCGTCGGTCGTCCACTCCAGGATGGCCGATGTGGGACCCCGGATCGGGGCATCGGCGCTCAAGACCACAGGAGCAGACGCGTCGAAGAGGGTCTGGGCCTTGGGAAAGGTCTCGGCATCGGGCGCGGGTTCGAGGTTGCCCGCGATGTCCTCGGCCTGGGTGTAGAAGTGATAGACGCCGTCGTCCGAAAAGTCGAAGCCGAACGTCCCCGAGGTCCCGGCAGCGCTGGAATAGGCCACCCAGTCGCCAAACACCCCGTCACCTACGCTGTCCTTGCGCCACCAAAGCCAAACCCTTGATACCCCGCTTCCTATTGGAGGCACATCCAAGGCCCCATCGTCTGAGACGGAGAAGGCTACAGGGTTCGGGCTAGCGTTCGCCGTGGAGGGGGCCACGGCGTTTGAGGCAGGGGATTGATTATCGAAGCGTAACCGCACGTTCGCAGTGTTTGTAGGATCAGCGTTGCCCACGCCGTCTTTCAACCATACTTCAAGCAGATTTTCGCCATCAAAGAGTTCCCCGGAAAAGTCACGCACCACACTTTCGCTCTGGGCAACGAATTCCTCTGGGAATCCATCTACCCGCAAGAAGCTTCCCGCGATACCGGACATGTCCACCGGGTTGGTCCAGGTTATCGTAAAGTTCGAGCTATTCGTCCATGGGCTTGGGCTTGCTCCGTTACCCTTCAACTCCGTTGGGGCTCCGGGCGGAATAAACTCCCGAAAATAAATCGTAACCTCATTGATGGCGGGAGTCACGGATCGATCTGAAGTGGAAGGCCGGGCGATCCAGCGGATGAGCCGGTTGTCCGGGCTTTGCACGAACTCGCCTGGAGTGACGACCACCTCCGCGGACCAGGCCGTCCCGTCCGGACTGGTCTGCGTGAAATACTGTATACCCGTATCGGAAGGCGTGATATCGGAGACGATCAAGGGCCCCCACGTCACACTCGTCGTCCCTACGTCAAACGGCACCGAGACTAGCTCTCCCGTGGCCGCGTACTGCCGGCCCCAGATGCGAAACGCCCAGTCGAAGGTCGAGCCTGTAATGCCGAAGCACTGGTTGAAGTAGGAGCCGAACGATGCCCAGGTGTTGCCCAAGATGTCGGATTTGCTTGCCTTGATGAAGTACTCGTATCCCGTGTCGCCGCGAATGACAGAGTTGAAGTGCATCGCCTTCGCCGTGACGCCGGAATGGATGGGAATCTTGTCAAAATCGATCCTCTTGAAAGCCGGACTTGCGCCGATGTCTCCCGTGTTCAAGGTGACGCCCGTCCCGCCGGCATCGGGCGGCATGATGAAGACGGAGGTATTCACCGACTGTCCGCTCCTTCGGATGAGAGGCGCGAAGCCAGTGAGCAAGAAACCGTCGAGCCCGGAGAACTTCTGCTCAAGGGTAGGCTTGAACAGCCAGTCGCCGCACCAGACAAAGAGAGTCTGGTTGAATTCCGTGTCGTAGGACTCCTGATTATAAATGACGCTCTCCGGGCCCAGCTCGAGCCGCACAGTTCCGTCGTCGGGCAGGCTGGAAGGCACCGTCGAAATCGCAAGGCTCGTCGAGATGCCGCCGACAAAATCAGCCGCCGTGGTCCATGTCTTGCCGACTCCCTGGAACGTGGTCACCACGACGGTTGTCGTCGACGGCAGGGAGGCGATCTTCCCGTCCGAGACCGTTAGGGTGACGGTAAAGCTGCCCTGGCCGCCGTAGAGATGGCTGGGCGCAAGGCCAGTGCCCGCCGCTCCGTCGCCGAAGTTCCAGGAGTACGTGAGGGTGTCTCCGTCGCCGTCATGGGAAAGGGACCCGTCGAACGCCACCCCCTTGCCCACCAATCCGACGTACGGCCCATCCGGATCCGCCACGGGCCGCGTGTTGTCTGCCAGAATGCCGTCGCTTGACCCAACCTCGCTCGTCAGTCCTGATCCGCCGACTGCCTTGACGCTGATGAAATAGGTCGTCCCTTTCTCCAAGGCGAGGCCCGTGATGGTCGTCTCCGTCAAAATGCTTGCGGAGACAAAGTCCCTTATTCCGGTTCCGTCCGCCTCCGTCCCGACGGCCACAAAATACTCTTGGATGCCGGATTCAATGTCCTCGGCAGACCAGCTTGCGTGAAGCTGGGTCGGATCGACGATCGAGTCGCCGTCGTCCCAGACAGTAGGGGTCGAAGGCGGCGTCACGTCCGGCACCACCGTAAAGGACCATCCGATCGCGCTCGTACGCCCTACCACGCGGTCCTCGGCCCTGACGACCACCGTATGAGCCCCCATCGAAAGGTTCGAAGGCGGGACGTATTCAATCAATGAAGCGCCGTCGGCCACCTGGGCGACCACGATGCCGTCAAGCTCCATCGTGGCGGAGCTGATCCCGGCCCCCGGGTCAAGAAGGTCCGCGCGGATCGCGGGCTGAAGCATGCCCGTCTCGCTGCCTCCGGCAGGACTCGAGTTCGAGATGGCCGGCGGATCGTTGTCCACGATGATGTCCAACCGGTCGGAAGCCACGAACTCGGGCCGGCCGAAAAGACCGCTTTGCGTGTCCTTGACCAAGGCCTCGACTTGGTAGACCCCGTCAGGCACGGGCGCGAGCGGATTGGCGGTCTCCCAGGACCCGTTCCCAAGACAGCCGTGCGTGACCCAGTAGTAGTAGGTCACCGGCTCCGAACTGCTCGGCGCGGCGTACATGGACCGCGGCTGGGCCAGCCCGGGATTCGAGAGCCGACAGGGGAAGCTCCTGACAAGCTCGCTTGCGTCCGGACGCAGAACGCGGAATCCGTACTCGAACACGGCCATGGACCCCCACCCCGCTGTCCCATCCGACGCCACCGAGGAGTCCGTCGCCATTGTCTTGAAATCCACGCTTCCGTACACCACCGGCGTCCCATAGAGGTCCCCGAAGGGTTCCCCGGGCTCCAGTTCGCTCACGGGAGTCACGTTCCGGTACACCCCTACGGGCGAAACCACGGGATTGACATTGTCCCTGAAGGGGTCAAGGTGCCCCATGTCCAGCGGGTTCAAGCCGTCGGAAAAGTGGAGGTGATCGGGAAGGTCACTTTCTACAAGGGCAAGAACTGGACTGCGCCCCTGGGCTGGACAGTTTGACGTAGCCGTTGTGTAGGGCCGTGACCGGCTCCAAAAAGAGAGGCATGGTACAATGTCTGAAGTTAAGGAGCTGGAAATGGCCAAGAAACGTCGTTCGTTCCCAGTCGAG
>JACRNU010000042.1 GCA_016234805.1 Elusimicrobiota bacterium | reverse complement strand
CGCTTTCTCGCCCGGCTGAAAGGCCTTCTGTCCATCTTCGAGATGGATGCAGGCAGAATGGGCCAGGAGCCGGTCCAACTGATCGGACTTCATGCCCCTAAAGAACACGGAGCCTGCCAGGGCGGCCTTCAATTCGCCTCGTCGGCTTGCCGTAACACAGGACTTCTTCTTATGCATAATGTTTCATTATAGGATAGGTACGCCCGCCCTGACATGACGAAGGTCATCTTAATAATGTGATATCACTCTGCCGCCCCGTGAATGGCGGCAGGGGGAGGGCTTGCGCCCTCCCCCTGCCATGATGCTCGGACACGGCCTGTACCCCGAATCCTGTCCTCCGCCTTACGGCGGAGTGGGGACCATTTCTCTCCCTCCCCCGTGAGGGGGCGGGGGCCTGGCAGCGGCCAGGTCCTGCGGCTACCGGACGGCCTGCCTCGAGCCTTTCGGCTCTTGGCCGCGCGAGCAGCGCGGACCGTCGCATCGCCTTGCTCCCGACGGGGTTTTCCGTGCCCCCTGCCTCACGGCAGGGGCGGTGAGCTCTTACCTCGCCTTTTCACCCTTACCCCCGCACGCGCGAGGGCGGTATGTTCTCTGTGGCACTTTCCGTCCTGGGGGACTTGCATCACCCAGTCCCTGCCTTTCAGCAGGCGCCGCGCTCTGTGGAGTTCGGAAGTTCCTCCCCCTGGGGCTGAGAGGAAACACTGCCTTCAGCCTCAGGGAGCGGCCCCCCGGCCGTCTCCGAAATGGGTGCGACCACCTCGTCCTTGGGCTTGGCAGCGAGGGCTTCGGGCCGATACAGGATGCGCTGGCAGCTCTCGCAGTAGACCATGGCCTTGAGCTTCTGCGCCTCCACGATGAGGTGCGGCGCAAGCCGCATCCGGCAGGCCCCGCAGGAGCCGTCGTTGATCGAGACCACGGCGTCGGGCTTGCCGCGGCTGCGGATGTAATCGTATATCTTAAGGACCTCGGCCGCGACGCCCGTCGCGGACTCGTCGCGCACCGCTTTCTGCGCCGCGTGCTGGGTCTCGAGCGCCTTGAGCCTGGACTCGAGCACGCCGATCTCCGTGTTGGCCTTGGCCTCGAGCGCCTTGAGGTCGGCCTGGACCCTCTTGTCCTCGACGCGGCAGGCGTCGAGCCCTTCCATGGCCTCGAGGATCTGGGTCTCGATGGCGTTGCCCTCGGCCTTGGCGTGATCGATCTCGCTCTGGAGCGCCTTGAAGGCCTCGTTCGTCTTGATCTGGTTGAGATCCTTCTGGTGCTTGCGGACCGACTCCTCCTTGGAGGCGAGTTCGAGCTCCCGCTCCTTCTTCCTCTTCTCGAAGTCGGCGATCCTGCCCTTGACCGTGTCGAGCAGGGCCTTCTCGGCCGCGAGCGCGTCGCGCAGGGCCTTGATCGCCACCGGGATCCTCGCCATCTCCGCGTGCAGGCGGTCGAGGGCGGAGTCCTTCTCCTGCAGGGCGATGAGCGTGATCAGGATCTCGCGGGATAGCGCCATGAGCGTCCTATTATCCTATTTTTCCCCCTTCTCCGCCATCTTTTCCACGGAGAAGACCTTCAGGGTCGTGCCGGGCTGACGGTACGCTTCCCGGGGAAGGCCCGCCTTCTGCGAGCACAGGATGCCGAGGAACTCCGCGGGGTCCGATATCTTCTCCCAGACCTGCGGCAGGAACACCCCGCTGCGGCCGCCGCGCTCGACGACCACGCCGTCGCCCGGCCGGACCTCGGACCAGTGCGCCGTCCTCTTCGGAGACACGACCGAGACCTCGATGCCTATGCCCGCGAACTCGTCCGCGCACAGGGCCGGGAAGCGCGGATCCGCGAACGCGGCCGAGGCCGCGTTGCGCCGGACGGAGTCCAGCAGGGTCTGCCTGGGCTCGAGGTCCCCGATGCAGCCGCGAAGCTCGCCTTCGGCGTCGGTCAGGGTCACGAACGCGGACCCCGGCAGGTTGAGCCTGGCCATGGGCGAGAGCTCGCCCCGCGCCTCCCGGCCTCCCGCGAACCGTTCGGCGATGGCCTCTCGGGCGCAGGCCAGGAGCGCTCCCCGCTCCTCCGCGGCCAGGGCCCGCGGCCCTGACGGGCCGCCGCGGATGAAAACCGCGGCAGCGTAGCCGACCACGCGCGGGCCGTCCCCCTCCCCGGTCACGGCTCCCGAGTGCGTCCTCTCCAGGAGCCTCATCCCGGTCGCGCCCAGGTCCTTGGCCGCGGCCATCACCGCCGCGACCGCCGCAGCGCCGCAGCAGGTCGTGCCCAAGCCCGGAACGCCGCGATTCATCATGCACTTGTTCGACAGCCAGAAGGTCGCGGGGTCCATGGTGGCCAGAGCCTCGAGCGTGGTGGGGTCCACGAGGTCCGCAACCGCGCTTGAAGGGAAATGCGAGAGGTCGGTGGAAGCCACCAAGAGCGTCCTGCGGCCTGCCAGGCACTTGGCCAGGGCCTGGCCCACGACCACGGCGTCGTCGAGCTCCTCGGTGTTCATGACCAGGCACACCGCCTTCACGCTGCCCAGGGTCTTGAGGATGAAGGGGACCTGGACCTCCACCGAGTGCTCCCCGGCATGAGCCGTAGGGTCCGGGACGATGAGCTCCGTTTCCGCGAGCATCCTTTCCGCGAGCTCGGCGTCGAACAGGAGAGCGCCCAGAGGTGAGACATAGTCCCCGGGATAGAGGGCGGCTCCCGCCACGGCCTTGCGGTGCCCGGCGCCCACCACGACCACGCTGTTGAACGCGGCAGCAGGCAGGGCCCGGTACGCGCAAGCCGCGACCTTCCCGGAATAGTCGTACCCGGCATGGGGACTGAGCAAGGCCGCCACGCTTTCGACCCTGCCCTGTGGAACAGCGCCCAGGAACCCCTCCACGGTCTCGGCCAGCCTTTCCGGATCAGCCGGGTAGAACTGGCCTGCCACGGCCGGAGGCCGCGGGACCGGGGAGGGAAGACTCTTCATGAAATAATTCCGTTATACGGTCCGGCTACACTGTCCATGTAAGCCGGACAACAGCTCAAGGCGCCAGAACGCACGACAACAGGGTCACACAACCAGGGGGCGGCTAGCAAAAGCCGCCCCCAACTCTTTTGACGAGCTGGAAGACCTTGACGATCCTCTCCAGCCACCGCATGTCCATGTCATCGAAAGCCGCGGGCTTGTCGCTGACCGCCTCGAACACGGCCCAGAGGCGGTCCTCGCAGTCGTAGACCGGCACCGCCACCCGCGAGGCCCCGCCGTCTCCGCAGAGCTCGGGGTGGCCGCTCTTCACGGCTCGGGCCAACACGCCCGCGGGGTCGAGCGTGGGCTGCGGCACCTTGCCGCGGTGGTGGCCAGGGTTCACGGCCGTAGCGTCCTCGTTGAGGATGTGGAAGCCGCAGCCCGAGTAGGGAAAGTCCGCGAAGTCGCGCCAGAGGGCCTCGACCACCTCCCCCATGAGCCGGTCCGCCTGGGGCGCGCGGCGCCGGCTCTTGAGCTCGAGGGCGAACCGGACCTTCTCGTAGCGCGCGCGGGATGGCCGGTCCTTGAGTTCCTTGGGCGGCGGTCCGAAATTCCTTTCCTTCCGGGTCATGCGTTTGCCTTCCTTGTGCCGCTGCCTCGATCGGCCAATTGGCCGCAGGCAGCGTCGATGTCCCGGCCGAAACTCCGCCGGACCGTGCAGATGAGTCCCTCGTCCTTCAAATAGCCCTGGAAGCGTCGCGCATCAGGGTCCGTGGCTGGCGCGGCTCTGGGAATATCGGCCAGCGAACCGGCCGCGGGCCGGCGGGAAGCCTTGGCACGGTTCAGCGTCGGAACCGCGGGGTTATGCGGGAGCAGGTTGACGTGCAGGAGCTTGGCGTCCACGGACCGGACGAAGACCGCGAGCTCGGCCGCGTCCCTGGTAGAATCGTTCTCCCCCTTGAGGACCACGTACTCCAGGAAGACCTTGCGGTGGTGCTTGGTGAAAACGGTCTTAAGGGTCTTGGCCAGGACAGCCAGGGGATACTTCCGGTTGATGGGCACCAGGCGGTCCCGGAGCGCGTCATTGGCCGCGTGCAGGGACACGGCGAGGTTGACCTGCGGGAAATCCTCCGCGAAACGCTCCATCTGCGGCACGAGGCCCGCGGTCGAGACCGACACATGCCTGGCCCCGATGCCGAAGAGCCCTTGGTCGAGGAGGTTCCTGAGGCTCGCGCTGAAGCCCTCGTAGTCGAGGAAGGGCTCTCCCATGCCCATGTAGACGATGTTGCCCAGGCGCTCCCCCGGGGCCTCCCTTTTCAAGAACCGCCTCCAGTACAGCACCTGGTCCGTGATCTCCTCCGGAGCAAGGCTCCTGCCCGGGCCGGACCTGCCCGTGGCGCAGAAGGCGCAGCCGATGGCGCAGCCCGTATGGGTCGAGATGCACGCGGTCCACCTCAGCGGAGAGGGCCGCATGAGCACGGTCTCGACCTGCCCGCCAGCGGCCAGGTCGAGGAGGACCTTGACCGTGCCGTCCGCCGAGCGGGCGACCGCGGACTCGGCGCAGCAGAGCAGGGGCGCCTCCCGCTCCAGGGCTTCCCGGAGCCCGGCCGGCAGGACGCCCACCTCGGCATAAGAAGATACGCCCTCCTGGAACACGGCGCGCGCGAGCTGCTTGCCGCGATAGGGGTCCGCCTTGTGGGCCTTGAGCGTCTTGAGGGCCTTGTCCCAATCCATCATATCAGGCCGCGAGCATCGTGTCCGCGATGCGCAGGAGCTCGAGCAGGTGCTCGGGGGACTTGGCCCGGAGGAGCTTTCTCCGTAGGTTCTCGTTGGTGACCAGCGAGGCGATGCGCTGGAGGATCTTGAGCTGAAGGATGGGGGTGGACGCGGGCGTCAGGATGAGAAACACGAGCCTCACCGGCACGGCATCCGGGGCCGGGAACGGCACGGGCTTGGCAAAGCGGCCCAGGGCCACGATGGGCTTGGCCAGGGACGGAAGGCGCGCGTGCGGCACCGCGATGCCGCGGCCCACCCCGCTCGAGAACTTGGTCTCCCGGTCCCAGATGAGCTTGAAAGTCTCCTTCACGTCGATCTCCGGCACCGCGGCGTGCAGCTTGTCGAGGAGCTGATTGATGACGGACTGCCTGTCCAGGGCGGCCATGCCAACGGCCACGGCCCCCGGCACCACCAGCCCGGAGAGCGACCAGGCCTCGGGCAGGTCATGCTCGTCATGGACCTCGCCGATGAGCTCCTCCAGGATGTCCTCGAGACTGAGGACCCCCGCGACCTTGCCGGCAGCGTCCTTGACCAGGGCCAGGTGCACGCCCTTGTCCGGGAAGACCTTGAGCAGCTTCTCGATGGAGTCGGAGTCCTTGACCTCCACCAGGTCCCGGCGCAAGGCCTTGAGGTCCGGAGTCGCGCCCCCTTCGGCCTTGAGCACGAGGTCTTTGACATGGATCATGCCCACGATGTTCTCGAGCCCTGTCTCGCACAGGAGGTAGCGCGACAGCCGCCGCAGCCGGATGGTCTCGAGGTTCTCCGCCCAGGGCTTGGCCAAGGAAAGGAAGACGACCTTGTCCAGCGGGGTCATCACCTCGCCGGCCTTGGTGGCGCCGAGGTCGAAGAGGTTCTCCAAGAGCATGAGCCTCTCGAACGGGAGGGTTCCCTTTTCCTGGGTCTCGCCGAGCAGGATGCGCATCTCCTCCTCGCTCACGATGGACTCGGACTCGGCCGCGGACTTGAAGCCCAGGAGCTTGAGGATAGACAGCGAGCAATACGCCATGAACGCGACCGGGGCCCGCATGAGCATGTTGAAGACCTTCAGGGGGAAGGCCGACCAGAGGGTCGTGGCTTCAGCCAGCTGGATTCCGATGGACCGGGGCACCAGCTCGCCGAGCACGATATGGGCGAAGGAGAGCAGGATCAGGGCCATGCCGAATGAGATCACGTGGACGACCTGGGCGCTCACATCGAACGGGAGCCAGTGGAATCCCCGGGTCAGGACCTTGGCGATGGCCGGCTCTCCGATCCAGCCCAGCGCCAGGGAGCACACCGTGATGCCGAGCTGGATGGCCGCGAGGTAGACGTCGAGCCGGGCCAGCACCTCCTGCGCCAACAGGGCCCGTTTGCCCCCGTGGCGGGCGAGCATCTCGATGCGGGACGGCCTCACCCGGACGAGCGCGAACTCGACCAAGACGAAGATCCCGTTGATGAGGATGAGCAGGATGGAGACGGCCAGGGTGAGGGTGATCATGCCGCCGGGCCCATGTTATACATTATATGTTTATATGGTACACTATTGACCGGCGGCCCGGAGGAACCATGGCTGATGCCCCGCAGTTCAAGCCCCTCAAAGAGATCGGTTCCGTTCCCCTCACGGACGACTCCGAGCTCAAGTACTACATCGACGAGTACCGCGGGCACCGCTACGGCTCCATCCGGACCTTCGTCCGCCGCAAGAACTATACCGGACCCACCAAGGCTGGGGTCACCCTCAACCCCGCCCTCCTCGACGGCGTCATCGAGGCCCTCTCCAAGCTGCCGGAGAGCCCGGACACGCTCCAGGACCAGGAACTCGCGCGCCTGCCCAAGAAGGCCGGCGTCACCCTCGTGGTGCGCATCACCATCTACCGGGACACGACCGGCATCGACCTGCGCGAATGGGTCCAGGACATCAACTACGAGGGCTGGTCCAAGAAAGGGGTCCGCATCCCGTACTCGGGGCTCAGCCAGTCCATCGGGTTCCTCAAGGAGATGAAGACGGCGCTCTAGTCTCCTTCGCGGGGAGCCGGCTCTCCGCGAAAGCGTTGGCGTACTCCACGTCGGCCAGCACCGTCAGCTCCAGCAAACCCACGTTGCCGCGGAACGCCTCCAGCATTCCCGGGACCTCGGCCTTGGAAAACCCGCTCTCCAACAGGATGGCCGAGAGTTCCTTCTGCGTCTCGGGCCTGGAGAAGACCTTCCTCCACTCCGCGATGGCGGGCATGTAGTCCTGGACGCGGTTGCGGGTCGAGCGCGCCATCCAGGGCATCTCATCGACGATGCTTTCAATCTGCAGCCTGTTGAAGTTCGGATGCGCCGCGTGCAGGGACTGCTCGAAATCGATGAGCACGGCCCTGTCCTTGTCCCGGTAGAAGACATTGCCCGCGTTCACGTCGCTCAGGCCGAAGCTGTGCGCCAGGACCGCGAAAGCCACGCGTGACGGAAGGTCCAACATCGTCCTTCCGTAGGAGATGTTCCCGTCCGCGAACTCCATGACCATGCCGTCGCCCCAGCCCAGGCTCCGCGGCGTGGCGAAGTACCTCGAGAACCAGCGCCGCACGATGCGGCGGGTCGCCAGCTCCCTGCGGATGATGTCCTGGCCCGTGAGCTTGAGCACCATGGGCGGGCGGCCCGCGGGCTCGATCTTATAGAGCACGGTGTTGAGCTTGCCCTGGTCATCGAGGTGCAGGCGCTGCTTGGCCTTGATGGACTGCGGGTCGTAGCCCAAGGCCTCCACCACCTTGCCGTACGCCATCATCCGGTCCGAGAGACCCTGGCGCAAGGACGCCAGGCCCTCGGCCTCTGCCTCGAACACGATCCTGGGCGGCGGCCGCTCAGCATCGAAGGCGGCCAGCTCCTCGAGCGCCTTCTTGAGGCTCGGAAGCCGGCCGGCGTTCCGGACGAGCTCCTTCCACGATGGGGAAGCCGGCCCGAGCCGGGTCCTCAGATTGACCAGGAAGCGCTGCTTGGCAGCCCCTGCCTTGGCCGGGTCCGGGCCGAAAAGTTCCTCCCTCCAAAGCTGCTCCACCACTGAAAGCGGAGGCCCGGGCTTGAACCCGCCCGCGTCCACCAGGGTCCATTTGCCGAACCAGCGGTCGTGGATCAGGTTCGCCGGAGCCAGGTCCGCGGTGTAGCCGATGGCGATGAGCCAGCCTGCCAGGGCAGCCAGGCCGCTTATGCGGCTCGGACGCACTCCCCCGCGGTCCATATGCTGAAGCAGGGTCTCTCCCTCCACGAATTCCTTGACCAGGACCAGGCCGTCCGGGCTGCCTGCCTTGAGCCTGGCGTGCGGGATGCCGGTGTGCGCCAGAGCTCCCAAGGACTCCACCTCGGTGCCGTAATGGCTGTCTCCCTTGAAATCCGGACGCACGAGCTTGACCACGACCCTGGGATCGCCAGCCACGCTCCAGACCGTGGACACATGGCTTTCACCGATCTTCTTCTCCAGGCGGTAGGCCGTGCCTTGGAGCCGGACCGTGTCTCCAGCCTTGCCTGGCCACTCAGGGACGCTGTCAGGCCGCAGGTACGTCTTGACCCTCTGCCACAGCCCGGGCGCCTGGAACGCGTCTCCGACAGCCCGCCTCTCGGCAGCGTCGAAAAGGGCTTGTCCTGCCCCGACGCTCCCCTCATCGGTTTCAACTTCCGCGCCCGCTCCGGAGACTCCGGGCACGGGCTCTCCAGGTTCGGCAAGCCCTCCAGGCAGGACCGCCTCCCTGCCCTGGACTTCGCCCGGGGCCGCGGAAGGCATGGCTGACCGTAGCTGCGGGACTTCCGGCAGGCCCAGGCCGAAGAGCTCCGGCGCAGCAGCGCCCAAACCGGGGAAGGATTCTCCGAGCTTGAGCTCCGGAGCTCCGGACACGGTCAGACCCCCGGACCCAAGAGACGGGACATCCAACTCGACGCGGCCAGGGCCGCCTGTCACTGAAGCGGCTGAAGGAGCCATGGGCCCGGCCACGCTGCCCTGGCCCGCGCTCTTGGTCCTAACGCGCGTTTCCGCGGCCCAGGAGGATGCCAGGACCAACGAAGAAATCAATACGGCGAATACGGAATTCCTCATAAAAATCAACAGAACCCATGTTCCCCCATAATCAGGGAACGGGCACCCTGGAGGGTAACAGGGAGTCGGTCAGGTGTCAAGGCCTTGCAATCAGCGGAAAAATCACTAATACTTACATGCCATGCTTCCCCCCTGGCAGCGCCATATGCGCTCCCTTTTTTTTACCCTGGCGGTTCTGGGCTTGGTCCCGGCCGGAACCCTTGCCGCGACCGCGCCCGACCCAGCGGCCGGGTTCGTGGCTGAGCTGACCGCCCGGTTCCTCGAAGCCCGCCACTACAACCGCCGCATCGTGCTCGACACCATGTCCTCCAACGAACGCGGCCATCACGGCGACCGCCTTCTCAACGAGGCCATGTCCCTCCACAGCCGGGGACAGCCGCTCCTCAACGACGCCATCTCCACGCGGACCCTCGGGATGTTCCTCGACAACCTCGACTACCAACACATGGTGTTCGAAAAGGCCGACGTGGACGGCTTCGAGACCCTCTATGCCGCCAGCCTCGACGACCGCATCGCCGGCCGCGACATCCAGCCCGCCTACGACATCTTCAACAGGTTCCTTGAGCGGCTCGAGGAGAAGACGGCCCTGACCAAGAAGCTGACGGCCCAGGCCCACGACTTCACCAAGGATGAGAAGCTGGTCCTCGACCGGCACGAGGCGCCGTGGCCGGCCACGCCGGCCGAGAACGCCGAGCTCTGGCGCCTGCGCATCAAGAGCGAGCTCCTGCAGGAAAGGCTCGGCAAGGCCGTTTCCACGGAAACCGTCAAGGGCGCGGATCCGCGTCACGGCCGGCCTGGCCGCTTTTTCCGCGAGTCCATCGCCACCTCCACGGACGCTGTCAAGAACGTGGACCTGCGCTACGAGCGGCTCCTGCGCAGCTACAAGGAATTCGACTCCACGGACGTGCTCCAGCTCTACCTCAGCTCGCTCGCCGGGGTCTTCGACCCGCACTCCGAGTACATGGGCCCGCCGTCCAAGGAGACCTTTGACATCAACATGAGGCTCTCCCTGACCGGCATCGGGGCCGTGCTGCGCTCCGAGGACGGCTACGCCAAGATCGTCTCCCTGGTGCCCGGAGGGCCTGCCGAGACCGACAAGCGCCTCAAACCCAACGATAAGATCGAGGCCGTGGCGCAGGGCGACGAGCCTTTCGTGGATGTGGTGGGCATGAAGCTCGACAAGGTCGTGTCCATGATCCGCGGCCCAAAGGGCTCGACCGTGCGCCTGCGCGCCATCCCCAACGACGCCGTGGACCCCGCCACCCGGGTGCTCGTGACCATCGTGCGCGACGAGATCAAGCTCAAGGACCAGGAGGCCAAGGCCAAGACGATCGAGGTCCCGATCGGCCGCGAACCCAAGGGGGGAGTCGGCCGCAAGGCCAAGCTGGGCGTCATCGACCTGCCGTCCTTCTACGCGGACATGAAGGGCGGGGGCGACGCCAAGAGCACCACCCGCGACGTGGCCAGGCTCATCGTGGAACTCAAGAAGCAGGGCGCGGAAGGCCTCATCCTCGACCTGCGCCGCAACGGCGGCGGGTCGCTCACCGAGGCCATCAACCTCACGGGCCTGTTCATCAAGGAGGGCCCGGTGGTGGAGGTGCGAGACTCGGTGGGCAGCGTGAACGTGCTCAAGGACAACGACGGGGAACTCCTCTACGGCGGGCCTCTCGTCGTGCTGACCAGCCGCGCGAGCGCCTCGGCCTCCGAGATCCTCGCCGGCGCCCTGCAGGACTACCGCAGGGCCGTCATCGTGGGCGAGAAGAGCACCTTCGGCAAGGGCACGGTCCAGTCCATGATCGACCTCGAGGAGTACATGCCGCCCTTCTTCCGCACCGGCAAGAGCGGCGCCCTCAAGCTCACCATCCAGAAGTTCTACCGCATCTCAGGGGAGTCCACCCAGAACCGAGGCGTCATCCCGGACATCCACCTGCCGGCCGTGACCGACCTCATGGAGATCACGGAGAGCAGCCTCAAGAACGCCCTGCCCTTCGACTCCATGAAGCCCTCCGAGTACGCCCGCCTCGACAGCGTGACCTCGGCCCTCCACAGCCTCAAGAAGGCATCCAGGGCCCGCGTCTCCGCCTCCCAGGAATTCGCGTGGGTCCGCGAGGACATGGCGCGCTTTAAAAAGCAGAAGGACGACAAGACCCTCTCGCTCAACGAAATGAAGCGCATCCGGGAGAAGGAAGCGGACAACGCCAGGACGCAGAAGCGCAAGAAGGAGCGCCTGGCCCTCAAGGAGAAGCCGCCGGAGTTCAAGGAGATCACGCTCGACATCCTCGATGGCGTGCCCCCCAAGCCCAAGGACGAGACGCCCTCCGTGGCCAAGAGCACGGACATGGTCAAGAGCACCGCCACCGCGGCTTCGGGCGCGGACGCGAAGGCCCTGGTCGTCGAGGGCGAGGACTACGAGAAGGCTCCGACTCCGGATTTCGTCATGGACGAGGCCTTGAACATCCTCGGCGACCTCATCACCGCGATTGACCGGCCCGGCGGCGTGGCGGGCGACCTGCACGGCAAGCCTTCCGTGCCGTGATGGACGTTCCGGAACTGCCGGCCCTCGAAGACCTCTTCGCCCTCGTGGTCGACGAACACGACAACCCCAGCGGCGTCCAGCCCATCGAAAGCCGGCTCGACGAGGCCTCAGAAAGCCTCGAGCCCGCCGGCGTGCTTTCCGTTCTCGAGACCTGCAAGGACCCCGGGACCGTCATCTCGGCCGTGTTCCTGGCGGTCCGCTCGGCAAAACGCAAGGGAGGGGTTCCAGCCAAGTTCGAGAAGGCCCTGCTCCACCTGATCTCGGACAACCGGACCTCCGAGGTCCAAGTCGGGGGCGTGCCGCAGGTCTTCGACTTGGCGGCCTGCGCCTTCGGAGCCTACTTCGACCTCATCCGCCTGCGGCCCCGCGACATCGTGGCCGTGCTGGGCGTGCTCGGGGCCAGCCTCGTCAACCCGAGGCGCGCGGACCTTACCGCGGCCGCCGTGCACCAGTTCAACCTCCTGTTCCAGGACGATGCCAGGTACAACGGGGCCGCGGAGCAGGTGGCCGAGCTCCTGGCCGAGGCGGTCGAAGACGGAGCCCTGAGCTCCGCCACGCGGGTGCGGGCCTATGAAGCCATCGTCTGCGGCGCCCGTTTTTCCCCGGCCGGCCGCCACCCCCATCCCCTGGCGGACAAGGTCTTCGGCAAACAGCGCCTGCGCGCAGCCCTGGCCTTGGTCGCGGCGCTCGAAAAGGGACCGTCCAAGCCCGAGCTTAGGGAGTACGTGCTGTGCAACCTCGCCGCCATCAGGCCCGAGGCCATCGCCTCCCTGCAGGAGAAGGGCATCATCCCGCTCAGCATCCTCCCCGCCCCCCAGGACCTCGTTGACTTCGAGACCCTTGCCCCGGACCCGGCCAAAGCCTCCCGGATCTGCCTGCGGCTCAAGCCCGAGCAGATCGTAGACGCGCTCAATAGCCCCAAGGATGACGACCCAGGGCTCTTCGCCGCGGTCCTGCTCGCCCCCTGCTTCGTCAGGAGGACCGCGTGGCAGGCCCTGGCCAACAGGCTCGCGGAGCTCTCCGCCTCTGACTCGCGCCTGGAATTGCGCTCAGGCGACAAGACAGCGGTGTTCCAGGTCGGCAAGGAGGCGGCCCTCTCTCTCTTGAGTCTCCTCAGAGGTGTTCCCGTCGAAGACGAACCCCCTGCCTTGGAGTGGCTCTTCAAAGGGCTCGAGGCCTGCCTCAGCAGGGGCGTCAACGCCTCATGGGCCCCATTGGGACCAGTGATGGAATACCTCTTCGAGCTCAACAGCCGCGAGACCGAGACCAAGGGCAGGCTCAAGAAGACCATGGCCGAGATCCTGACCACAGCCAACCGGCCCGCCAAAGCCAGGATCGCGGCCTTCTGCACCTACCGGAACCTCGACCCTGAAGCCGACACCTGGGCCGCGGAAGCCATGGCCAACCCCAAGGAAGACCCGGAATTCGCCGGCCTGCTCCGCTCCCTTACCCATTGATGGTGTCAGACATCAGCAGGGAAACCAACAGGGGAACGTAGGTGGGGCCAGCAGGGGAAAGGCGGCTTTCAAAGAGCACCAGACGGTCCACCAACACCCTGGGCAAAGCCATCTTCTCCTTTGTCCATTCAGCAGCCTTGCCAGCCAGACCATGCGTGCCCTTGGGGCTCCGCGACCTGCCCATGGTCAGGTGCGCCTTGAAGTCTCGCCCTTCTTCTGGAAGGGCGAAACCCTCGCTTTTCAAGCCATTGGCCAAAGCCCCTGCCAAGGCCCTGAGAGGCTGGCCCCCATCCTCCAATCCGATCCAAACGACCCTGGGCTTGGCCAGGCTGGGGAAAGCACCCATGGGGCCAAAGCCCAGTTCGAACTGAGGCTTGCCTTGGCAGGCCGCGGCCATGGCCCTGGCAATGGCTTCGACCTTGTTCGCGGGTGTCTCGCCCAAGAATCGAAGGGTCAGGTGAAGGTTCGCCGGCTTGACCCATTTGATGTCCGCTCCCATGGAGGCCAGGTCATTCATGATCTGCCTGACACGGTCTTGGACAGGTTCGACAGGAACTGCTATGAAAAGCCTCACAAGGGCTTGATGGTAACAAAAAATAAGGATATCCTTAATAAGACAGATGCGAGCCCTCATCCAAAGAGTCAACAGCGCGAGCGTCACCCTCCCGGACGGGGAGAAGCGGGCCATTTCCAAGGGACTGCTGATTTTCCTGGGCATAGGCGAAAGGGATGATTCCACGCGCGCTGCCAGGCTTTGCGACAAGGTGCTCAATCTTAGGATTTTCCCTAATTCTGAAAGTAAATTCGACAAATCAGTCCTGGATATCAAAGGCGAGGTCCTGGTCATCTCCCAGTTCACCCTCTACGGAGACCCCTGGTCCGGCAGAAGGCCGGATTTCACCTCAGCAGCCCAGCCCGAGCCTGCCAAGAAGCTCTACGAGGAGTTCGTGTCCCTGGTCCGGTCCTCCAACCTGACTGTAAAGGCCGGGGAATTCGCAGCCCACATGCTCATAGAGTCGGTCAATGACGGCCCTGTGACCATCTGGGCAGAATGGCCCCCAGGCGGCTAGGCCCTAGGACCCTTTGACCATGGTCAACAGGGCTTATTGACCATTGTCGCTGATAAGAATCAACAAAGACCGTTGACCAGCATCCTCCTGCCTAGGCCCCTGTTCCGGGTATCATATCCGTATCAGCATGAAGAACCTGGTTTTCGCAGGCTTGATTCTGGCCATGGCCGCGCCGGCCAACGGAGAGGGGATCTCTGTCGGTGTGTCTGTCGGTCGGGTCAGCCTGCCGTCTTATCCGGTGCCGGTGACGAGCATCAATAGGTACCCCATCCAACTGCCGTCTCCGGTCCTGCCGACCTTCGCAACCCCCGGGCTCGACTTCAGGACCACCCTGCCGACCCCGGTCACGGTGCCGATAGCCAGGCTCCCTGAGCCGGTCCTGCCGCCTGTGGTGACCCTGCCGGACCCCGTCATCCTCCCAGCCCCTCTTCCTTGGATAGTGGGCGGCCCCATCGGCCCGTCCCAGTACCCTAGGCCGGTAAGCCCGAATCCGGACCCCCTTCCTATTCAAGTGCCGATCACGGTCAAGTCCAAGTTCGCCATGGCCAAGGTTCAGGCCTCGCAGGGCAAGTTCGAAGCTGCCAGCGCCAACCTCAAGGCCATGTTCGACAACTCCGAAAAGCCGGCTGCTCCGGCAGTCAACACCGAAGAAGAGAAGCCCGCGGACAAGTCCGAGCCCGTTGTCCGGTCTGAAAGGCGCGTCACCCTCCCTGAGTGGGACCTCGAACAGGAGCTTGGCATCAACCCTGCCGAAACGACCTGGTAAGAACACAACCGATTTAGAGCGGCCCGGCTTCCCCAACCACCCAACCCAACCCCGCCGGGCCGCTCAACTTTTGTAGACTTGGAATACCCCCATGAAAGAGATCGCGACCCTGCTCGAACACGCCGCATCCGAGGGCAGGTCCGCGCTCACCGAGCCCGAGGTATACGCTGTCCTCAAGGCGCTCGGCCTGCGTGTCCCGGCGCACCGCGTCATCACAACCAAGACCAAGGCCGCCTTGGACGGCGAAGCAGGCAACATCCTCCGCGAGTTCCCTGGCGAAAAGGTCGTGCTCAAGATCGCGTCCTCCAAGACCCTGCACAAGACCGAATCCAATGCCGTACGAGTGGTTCCCAAGCATGAGCTTGAGGTCAAGCAGGCCCTCCACGACCTGCGGTCAAGATTCCCCGAAGCTGAAGGAGTCATGGCCTGCGAGTTCATGGAGCACACCGTGTTCTCTCTGGGCCATGAACTCATCCTCGGAGGCAGGCAGGACGAGGCTTTCGGCCCAATCCTGAGCCTGGGCATCGGCGGCACGCACGCTGAAGAAGCCTCGTTAGCCCTTAAGCCCGGAACAGTGCCCGCCATTGCCAGCCTCACCCTTCTCGATCAGACCGGCGGCTGGCAGTCCTTCATGGACCAAGCCTGGGTCTGGCGCTACGCGTCCGGCAAGGTGCGCGGCTCAAAGCGGCTCGTGGAAGACAAGGAGCTCAAGACCTGGCTCGAAGTCTTTGCCAAACTTCTCCTGGCTTTTCAGGACCTGGCCCAAGAGGATGGCGGCTCCAAGTGGGCCATCGAAGAGATCGAGGTCAATCCTCTGGCAGTCTCCTCCAAGGGCCTGGTGGCCCTGGATGGACTCCTGAGATTCAGGCCAGCCAAGCCCCAGAAGCGCGTCCCTCCCAGCAAGAAAGCGGTCTGGTCGCTCCTCAAGCCCACAAGCCTTGCCATCGCCGGGGTGAGCGAAAAGATGAACATGGGCCGCGTCATCCTGCGGAACGTCCTGTCAGCCGGCTTCGATAGAAGCCGCCTTTTCATCTTGAAGGACCATCCTGCTGGGATCGACGGCGTAAGATGTTTCCCGGATTGCTCCTCTTTCCCCATTCCCGTTGACCTATTGGTCGTAGCCGTCCCCTCCAAAGACGCGCCCGAGCTCATCCGCGAATCCGCTGCTTCAGGCAAGGTCAACAGCCTCTGCCTCATCTCAGCCGGCATCGGCGAGAAAGCAGGCACGGAAAGCCTCGAGGCCGAGGCCTCGGAGGCCCTGGCAGAGGCTAAAAAGCTCAACCCTGACTTCGGCATGAATGGCGGCAACTCTCTTGGCATCATCTCAGCCCCGGCCAAGATCGACACCTTCTTCATCCCCACCTACAAGCAGAGCCTCCCGTACAAGGCCGCGCACCCGGGCCCGGTCGCGTTCATCAGCCAGTCAGGCGCGTTCGCGATCTCTGTCATGGACCGCATGCCGTGGCTAAGGCCTCTCTATAGTGTGTCGGTCGGCAATCAGCTCGATGTCAGCGTGACCGATTACGCCGAGGCCGTGCTCGAGGACCAGGCAGTGAAAGTCGTGCTCGTCTACCTCGAAGGATTCAAGCCAGGGGACGGCATCTCCTTAGCCAGGACCGCTCTCCGGGCCAAGAAGCTCGGCAAGACCGTGGTAGTCTACAAAGGCGGCAGGACTCCCGCGGGAGCGGGCGCAGCCAAAGGCCACACCGCTTCCCTGGCAGGAGACTTCGCTGTTGCCCGAGCAGTACTCTCAGCCTCAGGCGCTCTGGTGGCCGAGACTTTCGACGACTTCGACGACCTCTCTGCCATGGCTCTTCTGGCAGCCCGACAGCCCGTCAAGGGAGGCAGGACCTACTTCATCACCAATGCCGGTTTCGAGGCTGTTGGCATGGCGGACTCCGTCTCCCCCAAGGGCCCCTTGAAAGCTGATGTCCCTGGCCCAGCCCTCAAAGAGCGCCTTGGCTCTGCCTTAAAAGAGTTCGGGCTCGATGCCATCATCGATGTGCGCAATCCTCTCGATGTCACGCCCATGGCCAACGACGCCGCGTTCGTCAGACTCGCTGACACAGCTCTCTCAAGCGACGAAGTGGATGTCCTTCTACTCTCAGCAGTCCCGCTCACCCCAGCTCTCCAAACCCTGCCTCCTGGCGAGGGCCACAAGGAAGACTTCACCAAGTCCTCTTTGGTCAAAGAGCTCACGGGCCTCATGGAGAAGCACAAGAAGCCCATCCTGTTCTGCGTGTCCTCAGGCCAACTCTACGACCCCTATGTGAAAGCTGCCCAGGAACAGGGCGCTGCCGTGTTCCGCGCGGCTGACCGCGCGGCGCGCGCCCTGGCATCCTTCCTGACTTCACGCTGACTGCCACCATCAATCTATTCAGTAGATTGAACAACTTGTTTGACAATGCAATAATCTTTTTGCTATCAATGTTTTATGTCAGACAACAACGTCAGGAATAGCATGCTGGAACGATTAAGAAACCACCTTGCCATTCCCAAACCTCCAATCCAGGTCATCTTGGGACCAAGACAAGTGGGCAAGACCACCGCCATCCAGGTCTTCTTGAAATCCTGGCCCGGCCCCTCGTTCTACAATACCGCTGATGCCGTCTCTCCCCCTGATGCCGCCTGGATCGAGTCCCGTTGGCAATCCGCCAGGAGGGCAGCCTCGGCCAGTGCCAAAACGCTCCTGGTCTTCGATGAACTACAGAAGATCCCCCGCTGGAGCGAGGCCGTCAAGAAGTGTTTTGATGAGGACTGCCTGGCGCAACGGCCCCTGGCCGTTGTCATCCTGGGTTCTTCGGCCCTTCTGATGCAGCGAGGCCTGACGGAGAGCCTGGCCGGCCGCTTCGAGGTCATTCCATTCCCTCACTGGTCCCGAGCCGAAACCGCCTCCTGCTTCGGCTTGTCCTTAGACGAGTTCATCTTCTACGGGGGTTATCCTGGAGCCCTGCGCCTCCTGCTCGACTCCGGGCGCGACGAGGCGCGCTGGGCGCAATTCGTCCGGAGCGCCCTCGTCGAAACCGTGCTCAACCGCGACATCCTCCTCCTGACCCCCGTGACCAAACCCGCGCTCTTCCGGCAGGTGTTCCACCTCGGCGTCAGCCATCCGGCCCGGATTTTTTCGCTCAACAAGATGCTCGGCCAGCTTCAGGAAGCCGGCAACGCCTCGACCATCGCGTCCTACCTGCGGCTTCTCGACGCCGCGATGCTGCTCAAGCCCCTGGAGAAGTTCTCCGGGAACCGTCTGCGCCAGCGCACGTCGAGCCCGAAACTGATCGTCCTCAACAACGCCTTGATCAACGCTTCGGGAGACGCCGGATTCGCGGAAACCAGAAGAGACCCCGCGCGATGGGGCAGGCTCATCGAGAACGCCGCGGGAGCGGCGCTCATCAACAACAACATGGGCAAGGCCGTCACGGTGACCTACTGGCGCGAGAGGGATCTCGAAGTCGATTTCGTCGTGCAGTCAGGCGGCAAGCTCCTGGCCATCGAGGTCAAGAGCGGACGGGAGAAAGGAGCGGCCGGCTTGCGTGCCTTCCTCCGCCGATATCCCGAAGCCAGGGGGGTCGTTGTGGCTCCTTACGGCGGCGACATCCCGCTTGAAGACTTCCTCTCCATGGACGCCCCCGAAATCATCGCCCGGATAGGCTGACCGCAAAAGAAGGCGCCGCCCCCCCAGGGCAGGTAAGGGCGGCGCGAAGTCTGCGCAAACGATCGATCAGCTGATCTCGATCTTTCTGCTCGTCTCTTTCGTCTCCTTGGTCCGAGGCAGGCACACCCTGAGAAGCCCGTCCTTGTAGGACGCTTTGACATCCTTGGCCTTCACATCCTCAGGCAGCGAAAAACTCCGCTGGAACGAACCGCAGCACTGCTCCTCGCTCACGCAGCCCTTGTCCTTGGATTGCTTCCTCTCTGTCCGCTCCCCGCTGAGGGTCAGGATGCCGTCCGTGACCTCGACCTTGAGGCCTTTCTTATTCATGCCCGGCAGGTCGGCCGACAGAATGATCTCCTTCTCCGTCTCTTTCACGCTCACCTCGGGCAGCCACTGCCGCCCGCCAACGACATCCGGCACGTGCACATGGTGGTGATGGTGATGATGGCCCAGGAACGGCAAGCCGATCCAGTGGCCCGTGAGCGCCGAGCTCATGTCCGAGATCTCCTGGAACGGGTCCCAGAAGGTGGGCGTCTCGCTCTCCGTCTTCTTGACCAACTGCTTGGTGTGTTTCATCCTTTTTCCTCCTACCCTTTAGATACGGCGCGGGCCTTGGGGGTTCGGGGGGCGAACCCCTTCGGCCCGCGGCAAAATCTCAACCTTCGGCTGTCTTTCCCCTTGGACCGAGAGCGCCACGGCCTGGGCAAAAATATGTTCTGGGGCCGCACCCAGGAACATCACCCTATCGTTGATGATGACCTTGGGCACCTGATCGACCTCGTACTGGGCGGCCAGAGCCGGAAACTCCGTGATGTCGATGATCTCAGCCGTCACATGAGAATATTCAACGGCGAAACGCTGTGCAGTGCGCGCCACCTTGGGGCAATGCACGCAAGCAGGGGTAATAAAGCACCTGATCCGGGCAGGCTGAGCCACCCAGCCGAGCTTCTCCCGCGCCTTCTGACCCACCTCGGCCTTGCCCGCTGCCGTGTCCTTCAAGGCAGCCAGGAACACCGCGAACTCATAGCCCACAAGCTTGCCCATGAGCCTCACCCGGCCGCCGGCCGGACCCTCGAGGATGAGCGTGGGGGAAGCCTCGATGCCGTATTCCGCCGCGATAGTATCATCGAGGTAGCGGTTGTAGACCTTGAGCTCGATCTTGTCCGTGAGTGCCACCACTTCTTTAAGGAGGCCCTCGGCCCGCTCGCACGCGTCCGACATGTTCTCCTTGAAGAACACCAGCCTCACAGGACCCGCGAGGTCCAGAAGCCTCTCCCGGAGCTTTTCCCTGATGTCAGCTTCGAGAAAAGCCATTCAGGCACCCTCCGCGCCTTCGCACCTGAAGCCACTGAAAACTTTGGCCGGCCGCGACCGTCTCGCACCAGCAGAGCGCGGGCTTGGCCCGCTGGCCGGCGGGGCGGCGCCGAGAAGCGACCAGAGTATCCCCGCACCGGCCAGCAGGCCGCGCGCTCCCGTCAAGGACGACCGTTCCGGCCTTTTCCACTTGCTTCCTCCTGCTCTTTGGATGCAAGCGGCCAGCAAAGGATTCGCTGCTTGGTGTCCCAGACACCCGGCCTTGAGCATCGAGCCCGCCCCTGCAAGGTCCGCGCCGAGGAATGCCGTCATTTAACACGGAAGAGCCCTATCCGCAGTGGGCGTTCTACGAGTCAGCGGGAGCTTGCTTCACGGGCCGCAATGCGCGCGCGCCAGAAGCCACGCCCAAGCCCGCCATCCCGGATTGGGTCGAGAACCTTCTGTTGCGCTGGTCGCGCAAGAGGGAAGGCCTGCGGATGGCCAGGACCCTGCGGCCGGATATCATCCTGCTGAATTACATCATGCCGCACATGGACGGCATGGAGCTGGCGACAACGCGTGCCAGGAAACCCTCCTCCCACGAAGAGCGGAGGAATCTATTGGCCTTTGGATTGTACTCTATTGGCCATTTACTGGTTGCAGGAATGGGTTCTTTGTGCCATAATATTGTCGTGTTCGAACGGAACATCGAGCAGCACCTCGTTGAATGGCGCCAACGGCCCGGCCGCAAGCCTCTCGTACTCAGAGGCGCGCGCCAGACCGGCAAGACCACTCTGGTGCGCAGATTCGCGAAGGGATTCGACACCTTCGTGGAGCTCAATCTCGAGAAGGACGCCATCCGGAGGCTCTTCTCGGAGGTCAAGGACATCAAGGCCGTCATCGAGAGCATCGAAGGCGTCTGCAATCGCCGCATCGTCGCGGGCAGGACGCTCCTCTTCATCGACGAGATCCAGAACTCGGTCCCGGCCATCAAGCTCCTGCGCTTCTTCCACGAGGAAGCTCCGGAACTCCACGTCATCGCGGCCGGCTCGCTGTTGGAGGTGCGGATGCGGGCCGAGGGCTGGTCGTTTCCGGTCGGCCGGGTGGAGTTCCTTTACCTCTATCCAGCTTCATTCGACGAATTCCTCCGGGCGCGGGGCGAAGACGTCCTGCTGGAATCGTTGAAGCGGATGCGGGCGGGCGGGGAGACTCCCCAGCCCATCCACGAGAGGCTCTGCGAGCTCCTGCTGGATTACATGATCGTGGGCGGCATGCCCGAGGCAGTGGCGGGATTCGCGGCCAACGCCAGCTTCAAGACCGCTCGGGACTGCCACGAGGCCTTGTCGGCATCCTTTAAGGAGGACTTCGACAAGTATTCCAGAGGAGCCGGAACGGAACACCTGAAATCCGTCTGGGACAGGGTCCCTTTCGAAGCCGGCAACAGGATCAAGTATTCGCGCCTGGCCGGAGAGGATGTCCGCTCCCGAGAGGTATCGGCCGCGTTCGACATCCTTCATGAGGCCATGCTCGTCGAGAGGATCTTTCCGACGACGCGCGCCGAGCCTCCCTTGGTCCCCAAGCCCAAGACCGCCCCAAAGGCGCAATTCCTGGACATCGGATTGTGCGCCCATGCCGTGGGCCTGACCAGGGACCATCTTCGGGACAGGCTTGTCTCCTCCGGATTCAGCGGCGGATTCGCCGAGGTCCTCGCCGGGCAGGAACTGCTCGCGGCCGGGGCCAGGCAACGGGGGCCTCTTTTCTTCTGGGTCCGCGAGGAAAAGGGCTCGTCATCGGAGCTTGATTTCCTGGCGGCTGCCGGAAGCCGCATCCTGCCGGTCGAGGTAAAATCAGGCAGCCAGGGCTCGCTCAAGTCGCTCCATCAATTCCTCCGCCGCAGCGGCACGGACCTTGGGATCAGGCTCTACAACGGACCGCTCAGGCTCGACCATCACACGGTCGCCCTGCCTGACGGATACGAGCTTCGCTACAGGCTGTTGTCCGTGCCGCTCTATCTGACGTTCAGGCTGACCGATCTCTGCGCGGGCATCTGAAGCGCACTTTCAAGCATTGCCGAGCTCTTCTTCCAGGACCCTGAGCCGCTCCTGCACGACCTCCATCTCCGTGCCCAGGGACTGGACTTTGGCGTAGTCGGAGTAGAGCTCGGGGTCTCCGAGCTGGGTGGCCAGGGCTTCGAGACGCTCGTGCAGGCCGAGGACCTCGAGCTCGAGCTTGTCGCGGCGCTTGGCTGAGAGCTTGGCGTCCCGGCCTGAGCCCTTGCCTTGGCCGCCTGCCGGCTTTCTCTCAGGAGGCGGGATGTCCACGGCCTGGGGGTTCTCCTCGTGCCATTGGGCCTGTCGGTCCTTGAAGTACTCGTAGTTGCCGGGATACCAGGTCACCTTGCCGGTCTCGATGTGCACCACATGGTCGGCCAGGGCGTTCAGGAAGTAGAGGTCGTGGCTGATGCAGCAGATGGTGCCCTCGAAATCCTTGAGCGCTTCGATGAGGGCGTCCACGCTGGTCATGTCGAGATGCGTGGTGGGCTCATCCAGCAAGAGGACATTGGGCGGGTCGAGCAGGAGCTTGACCAGGGCGAGGCGGCTCTTCTCTCCGCCGCTCAAGACCGCGGTCTTCTTGAACACGGTGTCGCCCGGGAACAGGAAGGTGCCGAGCACGGTGCGGGTGAACTGGTCCCCGTTATTACGGTTGACGCTCTGGGCTTCCTGCAGCACGGTCTTCTCAGGATCGAGCCTGCCTTCGCGGTGCTGGGAGAAATACCCCACCCGGACATCGTAGCCGAGGACCCGCTCCCCTGTGTCCGGCGCGATCTCGTTGGCCAGGAGCTTGAGCATGGTGGATTTGCCGGCCCCGTTGTGGCCGACGAATGCGACCTTCCAGCCGCGCTCGAGCTCGAAGTCGAGGTTCTCGTAGACCTTGAGGTCGCCGTAGGACTTGCAGACCTTGTTCAAGGCCAGCACGCGCACCCCGGCGCGGACGGGCTGGGGGAATCTGATCTTGACGGTCTTGGCCTCTTCCGGAGGATGGATGCGCTCGAGCTTCTCCAAGCGCTTGATCATGCTCTGCGCGCGGCTGGCCGTGGAGAACCGGACGCGGTTGCGGGCGATGAAGTCCTCCATGGCGGCGATCTCTTCCTGCTGGCGCTTGTAGGCGGAAAGCACGCGCTCCCCCTCTGCCTTGCGCTCAGCCAGGTAGTGCTCGTAGTCGCCGTGGTAGACCTTCAAGGTGTGGTCCTGGAGGGCGACTACGGCCTTGCCCACGGTGTTGATGAACCCGCGCTCGTGCGAGATGACGAAGACCGCGCCCGGATAGGTCTGCAGGAACTTCTGCAGCCAGAACAGGGCGTCGATGTCGAGATGGTTGGTGGGCTCATCCAGCAGAAGAAGGTCCGGCGCCATGAGCAGAAGACGCGCCATGGCGGCGCGCATGGCCCACCCGCCGCTCAAGGTCTCGATCCTGCGCTCGAAATCAGAGACCTTGAACCCCAGGCCCATGAGGATGGCCTTGGCCCGGGCCTCGGTCTTGGGGTCAGGGTCCTCGGTGGAGGAGAGCGCGGCCTCAAGCACGGTCGAAGGCGAGATGGGCGCGTTCTCCTGGGGCAGGTACCCGGCCGTGAAGCCCTTGCGGAAGCTGATCTCGCCCGAGTCCGCCTCCTGTTCCCCCACGAGGATGCGCAGGAGCGTGGACTTGCCCGTGCCGTTGGCCCCGACCAGGACATAGCGGTCTCCCTGGTTGATCTGCAGGTTGGCATCCTCGAAAAGCCCCTGCTCGCCGAACGATTTGCACACGCCGCGGAGAGTCACCATGGAACCGCGGAGATTATCCCTCTTTTCCCGCCTCCCCTTCCACGGGCCCCGTCGCGGTCACGGGTCCGGCCTGAACCCGATTCGCGGACGCGACGGCGCGGGCGGTGCCATGAGCTTCCGAATCGCCTGGAACAGCCCTCGGATGCTCTCGTCGTGCTTTTCGGTCTTTCTTTCAAGCTCTGCCAGCTTGGCTGCCAGTTCTGCGTTCATGGATACCATCTGCCGCAGCCGCACGAAGGCGCGCATTATCGCAATATTCACGCGAACAGCCCGTTCGCTGCGCAGCGCACTGGACAACATCGAGACGCCTTGTTCCGTGAAAACACGCGGAAGATACTTGGCATGGCGCCCCCTCTCTAAGATTCCAATCTGGAATCTTAGAGCCCGGTACTCATCCGGGGTCAACTGGAACATGAAGTCCGGCGGGAACCGGCCGATGTTCCGCTTGACCGCTTTGTTGAGGTTGAAGGTCGTCACCCCGTACAACGTCGCCAGGTCACTGTCAATCATGACCCTCTGGTTGCGGATCAGGAAGATCCGCTTGCTGACATCACCGAATGGAACTAGGGAGGTTTTCTCTGTCATACACCTATATACGAGCGACCCCCCGTTTTTGTTCCCCCTCTGCCTGCTGGACCGATTCCGCTTCACAATCCTGAAGAAGCCGAACCGGCCCACCCGCATCGTTCCGAATTTCGAGAGGCCGATCCCATGAACGCCAGGCGAAGTCAGGGGTCCGGCCTAAAGCCGATACGGGGACGCGGAGGCGCGGGCGGTGCCATGAGCTTCCTGATCGCATCGAAGACCACGCTGAACTGGGCGTCGTACTTCTTCTCCAATGCCTCGAGTTTGGCCGCCAAGTCCTTGTGGGCACCGAGAATCTGCCGAAGCCTCACGAAGGCCCGCATGATCTCGATGTTGACTTGGACCGCCTGTTTGCTGCGGAGGACGCTTGAAAGCATCGCGACCCCCTGCTCCGTGAATGCAAACGGGAGGTATTTGACATTCTCTCCCCATCTCAAGATCACAATTTGTGATCTTGAATTCTGCGAGGGCGTCTGGTTCCCGAAGCGAGAAGTCGCGCGCTTCGCCTCTTCCCAGGTGAGGCGGAACATGAAGTCTTCCGGGAACCGGTCGAGATTGCGCCGGACCGCCTGCACGAGAACTCGGGTCTCGACACCATACAGCTCGGCCAGATCATGGCTGAGCATGACCTTATGGCCGCGGATTAGGTATATGCGACTCTCGACTTCCAACTGCGGCGTCATGGGATTGGGGGGCTTCATACCCTTATATACGAGCGACCCCCAGTTTTGGTTCCCTGAAAAGCGAGACGCGGTCCAAGGAATTTTGAACCGCGTCGCAGAATGGCGGAGAGGGAGGGATTCGAACCCCCGTAGGGCTGTTAACCCTAAGCGGTTTTCAAGACCGCCGCCATAAACCGCTCGGCCACCTCTCCAGACTTAGATTATAGCTTGGTATTGTTGCGGATTTCAGAAACAGCCCCGTCCAAGGTGTCTGCGGGGCTCGGCGGAACGCTCGACGACCGCCTGTATGATAGAATACACGAAGCACAAGGACGCCCGTGCCCCGCCCGGCGCGGGACAGGCCGCTTTCCCAGACGGCGTCCAGAACGAGGTCAAGACTTGGAAGATCATCATCGGCCGCGGCGACTGCTCTCGCTTCTCATCGCCGTGTTCCTCGCTCGGCTTCCGGCGGCCGCCGACGCCCCGGCCGCTCCGGCCAAGCCCAAACCCGAGTTCGTCATCCAGATGGGCCATACCGGGACGATCTTCGGCGTCCGCCTGACTCCCAACGGCCGGTTCCTCCTGACCGCGGGACAGGATAACTCCGTGAAGCTGTGGGACGCCAAGACCGGCGTCGAACTGCGCACCTACGCGGGACATACGCACGCGGTGGAGTCGATCGCCCTCTTCCCTGGGGGAAAGGCCTTTGCCAGCGCGGGCGGAGATGCGGTGAAGCTCTGGCGCCTGGCCGACAAGCGGCCGTACAGGTCGCTCTACCTGCCGGCCGGCGCCGTGGCCGTGGCCGTGAGCCCTGACGGCGCCCTGGTCGCGGCCGCCTCGCCGGCCGGCGAAGTCTGCGTATGGAACGCCCAGACCGGACAAAAGACGCTCTCTCAAAGAGCCCGGGGGCAGGCCCACGACTTGGCCTTCAGCCCGGACGGCCTGCTGCTGGCCGTGGCCGGCGGGACCGAGCTCTCTCCCGAAGACAACGCGGTAGAGCTGTGGGATCTCAAGGGGAAGCGTCCGGCGCGGATGCTGGGAGGAGAGCTCGCCTACCAGAGGGTCGTCTTCAGCCGCGACGGCTCGGCCGTCGCGGGCTTCTTCGGCGACGGCGGTTTCCGGTTATGGAAGACCGGCTCGGGCGAGGAGCTGTTCGCCAAAGGGCCCAGCGGTGCGCTCTCCGGCTACGCGATCGCCTTCAGCCCGGACAGCCGCCTGCTGGCCGTGGCCGGCCAGACCGGCGTCGAGCTCTGGGACTGGCGCGGCCAGACGCCGGTGCAGAGGCTCGAGGTCCCCCGGGTCACTTGCCTCGACTTCTCGGCCGACGGCAAGGCCCTGGTCGCGGGCACGGCCGAGCAGCAGGCCCACCTCTGGGACCTCGCCACGGGAGATCATCTCCTGGCCTTCGGCGGCGGAGCGGCTCCGGTGGCTTCGCTCGCGGCCTCCGCGGACGGCAGGAAGATCATCATCGCCGCGGGCTCCTTGACTGTCTGGGACTTGGCCGCCGGATCGTTGATCAGGACCCTCGAAGGGCCCGTTCCCACCTCGGTCGCCTGCGCGGACGATTCACGCGTCTGCGCGAGCGGCGGGACGGATGGCCAGGCCCGCCTGTGGGACGTGGACGCCGGCCAAACCCTGAGGACCTTCCAGCCCTATGGGAGCGGCCTGTTCCGGACAAAAGTCGAGAGCGTCTCCCTGACTCCCGACGGCAAGCGCCTGCTCACGCGCCAGCACCTGGGCCGCTCCGAGCTCTTCGACGCTGTCGGCGAGGACAGGCTCGCCTCCTTTCCGCCGGAAGGACTCTTCGGCGAAAGCGTGGACGCGGCAGCCTTAAGCCCCGACGGCGCCCATGTAGCGACCGCGTTCGGCCCCATGAGCTTAGCCTTGAACAAGGAGGGCCTCCGCGCCCGCATCTGGAACGCCGACTCGGGCACGGAGGAGGGGTCCCTGAAGGGGCCCGTGCCCACGTTCGGCTTCAGCGCGGGCACCAACGTGATCGAGTTCAGCCCCGACAACAAGCTCGTCGCGAGCGGGGGCTTCGCCAGCGGCGTGTTCGTCTGGGACCGCGAGTCGCGCAAGCTCGCGACGATCCTCGACGCCATGTCCGCGCTCGCGCTGAGATTCGATCGGGCGGGACGGCGCCTGCTGGCAGGCGGCATGACCGCCGAAGCGCGTCTGTTCGAGCTCCCGTCGGGCAGGTTCCTGCGCGCCTTCATGGGGCACAACGACGCCGTGACCGCAGTGGATTTCATCCCCGGCACGCCGCTGGTCGTGACAGGCAGCCGCGACGGCACCGCGCGCCTGTGGTCCACCGAGACCGGCCGGGAGCTCTGCCGCCTGATCACGTTCCAAAAAGGCTGGGTCGCGGTGACGCCGGACGGATATTACGACGGCTCGCCGGAAGGCCTCGGGCAGATACGCTGGACCACGGGCTTCGAGTCCTTCCCGCTCGACGCTTTCTCGGAAGGATATTACTCGCCGGGCCTGTTGGCGAGGATCGTCGCCGGCGGGAAGGTCGCCGGGCCCAAGAAGGCCAGCCTGGCCGCGGGCTTCGCGCTCCCTCCGGAGGCCAGGATCGTGTCGCCGGCGGACGGGGCCCGGGCGGTTGAGGAGGTCCTCCGGGTGTCGGTCGAAGCGGAGGACCGGGGCGGCGGGGTCGACGAGATCAGGCTGTTCCACAACGGCAAGGCCCTGAGCGCAGCGGGCCGCGACATCACGGTCGCGGCCAAGGACCCGAAGACAAGGACGCAGACCTTCGCGGTCGAGCTGGTGGACGGCGAGAACGTCTTTCAAGCCGTGGGCATCAGCCGCGACCGCATCGAGGGGAACCCGGCCCGCGTCAGCGTCTTTTGGGCCGGGCCCGGGAAGACCGCGAACCTGCACGTCCTCGCGGTGGGCATCAACGAATACCAGAACCCCGCGCTCAACCTGAACTACGCCCGCCCCGACGCCCAGGGTCTCGCCGCCTTCTTCCGCGCGCAGGGCGGGGCGCTCTTCGGCCGCGTCGATGTCCGGGAACTCTACGACAGCCAAGCCACCAAGCCCGCCATCATGGGGAGCCTGGCTGAGCTCGAAAGCATCCCCGGGCAGGACGTCGTGGTGGTCTATCTGGCGGGCCACGGGGATTTCGTCGACAACGCATGGTACTTCGTGCCGGCCGAGGTCCGATACCCCGAGCGCGAGGAGGAGGTCAAGGCCAAGGCCGTCTCCTCCGCCGAACTGCTCGAGGCCATCCGGCGCTTCGGCGCCAAGAAGGTCGTGGTCCTCATGGACGCCTGCAAGTCGGGCGGTGCCCTGCCGGCCTTCGCGAGCCGCGGGTTCGAGGAGCGCAAGGCGCTCTACCAGCTGGGCCGCGCCGCGGGAGTGCACGTCATCGCAGCGTCAGGCTCGGACCAACTGGCCGGCGAGGTCAAGGACCTGGGACACGGCGCCTTCACCTACCTCGTGCTGGAGGCCCTCAATGGCGCGGCCGCGCCCGCCGGCGGAGGCGCGGTGACCGTCAAGGGCCTGGAGAGCTACGTCGAAAACCGCCTTCCCGAGCTCTCCCGGAGATACCGGTCGCAGGCCCAGCTGCCCACCGGCTATTCGCTGGGCAACGACTTTCCCATCGGGAAGGCCGGCAGACCCTGATGACCAGCCCGACCCGAGTCCTCCTCCTGTCCCTGCTCGCGGCCGCCCTGACCGCGCCGGCCTTTGCGCAGGCCCCGCCCAAGCCCGAGATCGCGGTCCAGGCGGACCACGCGGGTCCGGTCAATGACCTGGCCTTCACCTCGGATGGGAGGTTCCTCCTGACAGGCTCCGAGGACGCGAGCGTCAAGCTGTGGGACAGCGATACCGGCTATCAGATACGGACTTCCCCGGCCTATTCGAGGGCTATCGACAAGGTGGCGACCGACGCTGACGGCCGGTTCTTCGCGGCCGGGATGCACGACGCCATCATCGTCTTCGACCTCAAGACAGGGCGCGAGCTGATCTCCGCCGGCGGGCTCTGGGACATGTTGGCGGGCAGGTCCGTGTCCTTGAGCCCGGACGGCAAGACCCTGGCGGTAGGCACCTGGGGAAAAAAGGTCTCCGTGCGCGGCCTCAAGGACGGCAAGGAGCTGAAATCCCTCGAGGGGTTCTCCGAGCCGGTGTATGCCACCGTGTTCAGCGCGGATGGCAAGCTGTTGGCCACCGGGACCCAGGACGGCCGGATCAAGGTCTGGGATTGCGCCGCTTGGTCGGCGGTCCGCGAGTTCTCGGCGGGAGAAGGACCGATCCACGGTCTTGCCATCACGCCGGACAAGAAACTGCTGGTCTCCTCATACAAGGAGAAGACGGTCGTCTGGGACATCGAGACCGGCCAGGTCCTGCGGGAGCACAAGACGCACCCGAACGTGGTCAAACCCGCGGCCGTGAGTCCTGACGGCAGGTTCCTCGCGCTGATGGACAGTCCGTACACCATCCGCGTGCTGGAGTTGGGCACCGGCAAGGAAGCACGCGAGCTGGAGTGGTGGGACAAGAGCAGAGAGCTCATGGTTTCCGTGTCCTTCAGCCGGGATGGCCGGCGTCTGGCCGCGGGAAGTCATGGCGGAGCCGCCCGAGTCTGGGACCTCGAGACCGGCCAGGCCCTCAGGACTTACGGCAGCAGGTCCAAGCACCTGGCTAGCGTGGCCATGAGCCCTGACGGCAACTGGCTGGCGGTCGGCGTCACCGACCTGTTCAACGAGGACAGGACCGTCCGGCTGTGGGACCTGGCCTCAGGCGCCCAGTCCGCCATCCTCAGGGGCCACGAGAAATCGGTCCATCTCCTGGCGTTCACCCCGGACAGTCGCGAGCTCCTGGCAGGTTCCTGGAACGGCTCCATCAAGCGCTGGGATCCCGCGACCGGAGAATCCGTCGGGACCCTTCATGGCCCTGAGGGGACGGCCGGCATGGCGCTCAGCCCGGATGGCCGGTTCCTGGCCTTGGCGAACAGATCCAAGGGCGCTCAGGTCTGGGACCTGACCCAGGGGTCGCGGATCGGGGCATGGGACGCGGTGGAAGAAGACGTCCGGGCCGTGGCCTTCACGCCTGACGGTTCGGGGGTGGTCACCGGCGGCCTCCGCGGCAAGGCGCGTCTGCGCGCTGTCGCTACCGCGGCCGAGGTCCGGAGCTTCGACGCCTATCCTTCGGAAGTCATGTCCGTGGCCGTGAGTCCCGACGGCCGCAGCCTGCTGGTCGGCAGCACGGAGACGGCCAAGCTCCTGGATCTCGCGACCGGAGAGGAGACGCGGACCCTCAGCTACTCGGGCAAGGTCAACGCGATAGCGTTCACCACGGATTCGGCCCACGCCGTGCTGGCCAGCTCGTACAACAAGGCCATCTACTATCGCCTCGAAGACGGCTGGTGCCTGAAGTACTATGCCGGCCACTCCGGAGAGGTGGGATCCATCGCCTTGAGCGCGGACGGCGGGCTCGTGGCCACCGCGGGCCAGAGCGAGGGCGCGGTGCGGTTCTGGCGGATCGGCTACAGGTTCGGCGAGAACCTGAACGCCCCCGGCGACGAGGTCCTGCGGCTGGTCACCATGGGGGAGGACTGGGTGGCTTACACGCCCGCAGGGTTCTTCGACGGCTCGCCTGGCGGGATGAAGAGCCTGCGTTGGACCGTGGGGCTCGAATCCTATCCCTTGGAGTCCTTTTCCGAGGGCTACTACACGCCGGGCCTCCTGGCCAGGGTGCTTCGCAACGAAGCCGTGGGCTCGGCCAAGACCCCGAGCCTGTCCGAAGGGTTCCGCTTGCCGCCGAGCGTGACCATCGTGTCCCCGAAGGATGGCGCGTCGGTCACCTCCGACACCCTCGAGGTCACGGTCTCAGCCGAGGACCGCGGGGGCGGCGTCGACGAGGTCCGGCTCTACCACAACGACAAGGCGGTCGGGACCGACACCCGGGACATCAAGGTCAGCGCCAAGAACGGCAAGACCAGGACCGTGGTGTTCAGCGTCTCCCTGGTGGACGGGGAGAACCGGTTCAGGGCCGTGGCTTTGAGCAAGGACCGCATCGAGGGCAACCCTGCCTCGGCCACGGTCACGCTCAGGGGCCCGGAGAAGGAGGCCAGCCTCACGGTGCTGGCCGTGGGCATCAACGAGTACCGGAACTCGGCCTTGGACCTCAACTACGCCAGGCCCGACGCCCTGGCCGTGGAAAATGCCTTCGTGAACGCATCCGGGCCGCTCTTCAAGGAAACCCGCCGGCGCGAGCTCTTCGACGCGGCGGCCACCAAGGCCGCCATCCTCGCGGAGCTCGACGGGCTCAAGGCCGCGCCGCCGCAGGACGTGGTGGTCATCTACATGGCCGGCCACGGGGTGACCATCGACGACGCGTGGTACTTCATCCCCTACGAGCTCGCCTACCCGGAGCGCGAGGCCGAGGTCAAGGCCAAGGGCCTTTCTTCGGACGAGCTCCAGGCCGCCATCAGGAAAGTCGGGGCGCAGAAGGTGCTCCTGCTGCTAGACGCGTGCAAGGCGGGCGGCGCGCTCCTGGCCTTCGCGGGACGCGGGGTGGAGGAGAGGAAGGCCCTTTCCATGCTCGCGCGCGCGGCAGGCGTCCATGTCGTGGCGGCCTCGAGCAAGGACCAGCTCGCCTCCGAGGTCAAGGACCTAGGCCACGGGGTGTTCACCCACGTCCTGCTCCAGGCCGTGGCAGGCAAGGCGGACGCCAACCCCAAGGACGGGGCCGTGACCGTGCGCGAGCTCCTCACCTACGTGGAGAGCGAGCTTCCGGAGGTCAGCAGGAAGTACAAGGCCCAGGCCCAGTTCCCGGTGGTGGACAGCAGGGGCATGGATTTTCCCGTGGCCGGCGCCACGCGCTGACCACGCGGGCCCTGCTCCAGGGCCTGCGCGGCCTCTGACGAGTCAGTCCTCTTCGCCGAGCTCCGAAAGGGCCGCACGAGCGGCCTTGGCCAACCCGGCGTCCGAATCCTTGGCGGCCCGGAAGAGGGCATGCACGGCCTTGGGGCCGCCCACGCCGGCGAGCACGCGCACGCACAGCAGCCTCAGGCCGGGGTCCTGGGAGTTCTCGAGCAAGTCAGCAGCCGGCCCTACTGCTCTGCGGTTGCCGGCTTGGGCCAGGTGCTCGGCCGCGGTCTCAGCCAGGGGAGAATCCTTCCGGCTCAGGACAGCGACGAGCTTGTCGACACCGGCGTCCTCGTCGAGCCGGGCGAGATAGAAGGCAGCCATGAGCTCGGGCTTGCCTGTCTGGTCCGACGCGACGGCCTTCTTCAAGACCTCCAGGGAACCGCGGTCCCCCATCCTGACCAGGCCGTAGGAAGCCGCGGCAGCGGCAAAGGGATCATCGTCCTTGGCCCCTCTTTCCAGCACCGGCCTGGCCCTGGAATCGCCGATCTCGGCCAAGGCCTCGTACACGAGGGGGATGAAGACCGGGTCCGCGCCGGCAAGCCCGATCAGAGGGTCCACGGCTTTCCTTTCCTTGAGGCGACCGCAGGCCAAGACCCCGGCCCGGACAACGCCTGGGTCCTCGTCGGCCACGGAGGCCAGGACCAGGGGCGCGGCCTTCTTGTCCTTGATGAGCCCGAACGCCTCCACCACGGCCGCGCGCAGGCGCTGCTGGGCCTGCGTGAGCTCCCCCCTCAAACGCAGGGACTCGAGGTGGTCCCAGCACTCCATCAAAGGGCCCACCGCGTCCTTGCGGCCGAGCCGGCCCAGGGACCGGACGATTGCGATGGACACGCCGGGCTGGGCCTTGCGGAACTGGAACAGCTTGATGAGGGGAGCGACGGCGTCGTCGCTGTCCGTCCTGCCGAGCGCGGTGACGAGCCGGACCCGCTCCTCGCCGCGGCTGGATCCGAGCCTTTCGGCCAGGCGGTCCGCCCTGCTCTTGGCGCACGCCGGAGCCGCGATCAGAAGGACCGCCGCGACCAGGAAGGCCAAGGTCAGGCCTTCCTAGCCACGACCTCGATCGAGTCGCGCGTGTTGATGTAGACGAACTTGTCGCGCACCCGCAGCATGCCGATGCTCTTCTCCACGAACGCGCGCACGAGCGCGGGGTAGTTCTTGAGCCTGCTCGACCAGTAATCCAGGGTGAACATCCTCCCGTAGGACCTGCAGAGCCGGGTCTCGAACCCGTTCTTCTCCAAAAAGGCGGAGAGGGTCTTGCGGCTGAAGTAGTGCAGATGCGCGGGGCGCAGGCCCCACCAGGACCCGCGCAGGACCTTGGCGGAAAGGCTGCCGATGTCCGGGGTGACGAGATAGAGCAGTCCCCCGGGCCTGAGGACCCTGCGGCACTCGGCCAGGACCGCAGCAGGGTCGGCCAGGTGCTCGATGACGTCGACCATGGCCGCGACGTCGAAGTGCGCGTCGGGAAAAGCCGCCTCGGCCAGGGTCCCGGCGTGCACCTTGACTCCGAACCTGCGGGACGCCTCGGCCGCGGCCCAGCGGCTCGGCTCGACCCCGAAGACCTCGAAGTCGGTGCGGGCGGCGTTCAGGAAGTAGCCTGCGGCGCAGCCCACCTCGAGGAGTCTGCCCGATGAGACGACCCCGCGGATGGTGGCCAGGCACAGGTGCGCGTTGATGGCCCGGCTCGGGGCCTCCTGGCCGTACTCGGGGTCCTCGCTCTCGGCATAGCCCTGCTCGATGAGCCCGGGCTCGGGCCTCGGATTGGTGTAGACGTGGCCGCAGGCGCGGCACCGCACGATGCGGCCATAGGCGTCGAAACGGTCGGTCGTGGCGTTGAAATCCACGTCGGTCAGGACGCGGGGATAGGGCCGCTCGTAGACCACGCTGAAATCCCTGGCCCCGCAGAGGCAGTCGATCTCGACGAGCTTCATATCATCGTTCATGGCGCCACCTGAGGATCGCTTCGCGGATCTTTTCCGCGGCCCTGCCGTCCCCGAACATCCTGGCCGCGGCCGGAGCCGGGGATCGTTTCCCTCCGGCGAAAGCCCGCGCCCCGGCCGCGATCTTCTCCGGGTCCGAGCCGACCAGCACGCCCCACCCGGGAATGATCTCGGGCCGCTCGGTCTTTTCCCTTGCCACGAGGACCCTCTTGCCCAGGCAGGCCGCCTCCTCCTGCGCTCCTCCGGAATCGGTCACGAGGAACTCGGCGCGCCTCACGAGGCGCACGAAGTCCAGGTAGCCGAGGCTGCCGCAGACCTTGATCCGCGGGTGCCTGAGGAACCGCCGGGCCGAGCGCGCCCTCGGGTTGGGGTGCTCGGGATAGACCCAGGTGAGGTCCGGAAGGCTCTCGCACGCCTTGAGGATGCCTCGGCAGGCCGCTTCCATGGGCGGGCCGAAGCTCTCGTGCCTGTGGAGCGTGACCACCACGAGGCGGCCGTCCTTCGGCAGGCGTCGGAGCGCGGCGTCTTGGAATCCCCCGCCCCGGGCCAGGGCCCACTTGAGGCTGTCGACCACGGTATTGCCGGTCATGAAGACCCGTCGGCGGTCCACCCCCTCGGCGAGCAGGTTCTTCACCGCCGCCGGGGTCGGAGCGAAATGCAGGACAGCCACGCGGTCCGTCAGGACGCGGTTGATCTCCTCGGGAAACGGCTGGGAATGGTCGAAGGTGCGCAGGCCTGCTTCCACATGTCCGACCGGCACCTTGCGGTGGAACGCGGCGAGCGCTCCAGCGAGCGCGCTCGTGGTGTCGCCCTGGACGAGCACGAGCCCGGGCCGCTCGCTGGCCACGACCCCGTCGAGCAGGCCGAGCAGGCGGGCGAGGGTCTCGCCGGGCTCCTGGTCGCGCCGCATGACCCGGAGATCCAGGTCGGGCTTGACCCCCAGCTCCGCGAACGCGCCGGCCAGCAGCTCCCGGTGCTGGCCCGTAGAGCACACCCGGACCTTGAAGCCCGGGTGGCTGACGAGGCTGCGGATCACGGGCGCCATCTTGATGGCTTCGGGCCTGGTGCCTACGATGAAAAGGACTTTCACGCGAGCCTCCGTGTCACTTGCCTCCTCATTCTCTTCCCAAGTACAAGGCCTCGTACTTCTTCGCCGTTTCAACAATAGAAAATCTCAGCGCCCTCTCCCGGCCCGCCCTGCCCAAGGACGCCGGAAGGCCGGGCTCCGTGAGCAGTCTCTTGAGGCCGGCCTTGAGCCCGTTCTCATCGTCGAAGAGGATGCCCGTGCTCCCGTCAATCACGGCATCGACCGTGCCACCGACCCTGCTGCCCAGCACGGCCAGGCCGCAGGACATGGCCTCGAGCAGGGAGTTGGAAAGCCCTTCCGAGACCGACGGGAGGATGAACACGTCCGCTGCCTGATAAGCCCTCCAGACCTCCTTTACCGGCGCGTGAAAACGCGCCGGAATGTTCAGGCGGGCACACAGCTCCTTGAGCTGTTTTTCCTCAGGACCATCTCCTACGAAAGCGACACAGAAGGGTTTCGAGGTTTTGTCCGTCCCGGCCAGAACCTCGAGGAACATGTCCAGCCTTTTCTCCGGGGAGAGCCGTCCCACGTAGAGGAAGCAGAGCCCCTCGGGCCAGGCCCATTGGCGGCGCAGGGCCGCGCGCTCGGCCGCGTCCACGGGCCGATAGGTTCCTATATCCACGCCATTGGGGAGCACGCTCAGCTTGCTGCCGGAAAGGCCGAAAGCCGCGACCTCCTCGCGCAGGTCCCCAGTCACGACCACGAACCGAGGCCCAAGCCACTTCAGGAGCCGGATCTTGAGGCGGCCGAAGAAGGTCCCGGCCGAGGCCGCCAGCTCCCCGATGCCGCGGCCTCCGCCGAACTTGACGACCACGGGCTTGCCCAGGATCCGGCCGGCCAGGCTCGCGGGCAGGGCAGGCGAGCCGGCCAGGTGGACGTGGATCGCGTCGTAGGACGCGGCTCTCCTGAGCAGGAACACGAACAGGGAGGCCATGAAGGCCAGTGAGTTGAGCGCGCCTCCGGACCCGGGCGCCCAGAGGCGCGCGACCGGGATGCCCCGGATGGTCTCCCGGCTGGGCAGTCCCCCGACCCCGCGGGTCGCCACCAGGACCTCCCAGCCCGCGGCCTTGAGCGCCACGGACAGCTCGAGCGCCTGCTTCTCCGAGCCCCCCACGTACGGGTGGAAGCCCGCGCTCACCATCACCACTGATCTATCCATCGGTCTTGCGGGCCAACACCCCGGGCTTGGGCACCAGACCGTGCGGCAGGACCTTGAGCACGGTGAAACCCGCGGCCTGGAACCAGGCCGAGAGTTCCTCCTTGGAGTGGTGGTGCTGGTAGACGGGCGAGAGCCAGTCGAAGTCCTCAATGAGCCGGACCCGGAAATCCGGATGCACCGAGTAGGTCAGGTACTTCATCAGGGGCACCCTGCCCAGGGCCGCCAGAGGGTAGCACAGCGGGTACAGGAGCCGGACGGGCAGACGCACGGTAAAAAGCCGCAGGAGGTCGCTGATGGCGTGGCGCAGGGCCACGATGAGCCAGGCGAGCGTCCGGTGCCGCCCTACCCACTTGCGGTCCTCCCGCAGGGGATTGGTCCGGAAGTCCGCGAGCCTGCCGGCCTTGCCGTAGACCCACATGGTAAGGAGCCCCCGGTCCCGGACGAGCTCGGCCACGCGCCGGAACGCGATCTGCGTGTCCACCGTGTGGTGCAGGACCCCGAGGCTGAACACCGTGTCGAAGACCCCCCGTCGGAAAGGAGGGTGGTTGAGGTCGCCCATGACCACGTGGAGCCCAGGGTCCGCGTCGGAAGGCGGACCCAGGCGCAGGGCCGCCTCGGAAAGGTCGAAGGCCACGACCTCGGCCCCGAGGCTCCGGCAGGCCAAGGAGTAGCGCCCCATGCCGCAGCCCGCGTCGAGCACGAGCTTGCCCTTCCAATCTCCGGCCGGGATCTGGGTCTCCTCCAGGAAGACGGCCAGGTCCTCAGCCGGCCGAGGACCCGGGTGGCGCAGCCACTCCCAGGCGAAGGACTCCCTGGTGGCCGCCACGCCCGGAGCGAGCTCCACGGGAGGGAAGAGCCGCGGGATGCCGTCGATGATGGGGTAGCGCTGGCGGCAGAGCTTGCAGAGCAGGTGCCCGAGGCGGGCAAGGTCTGCGTCCCACTCGCAGTCGGCCTCCATGACGTTGCGGCAGCAGGGCGAGGCCAGAAGGTCCAGCAGGCGGCGCTTCATCTCTTCGTCTCCAGGGACGCCTTCTCGGCGCCCTCCTCGAATTTCGCCAGAGAAAGCCCCTCTGCGTACATGAGGCCCAGGCCCAGGACCGTGACGGTCGAGTAGGCCAGGATGTGCACCAGGACCGCGTAGACCAGGGCCTGGGGAGGAGCCGCGCCCATGGTCTCCATGCCGCTGCGGACCGCGGCCTCGAAGGTGCCGACCGCGCCCGGAGCGGCCGGGACCGAGGCTCCGGCCGCGCCCCAGGTCAGCACCAGCAGGGCCCGGCTGAAATCCAGGAGCCCCAATCCCATGGCCTTGTCCACGATCCAGAACGGCATGGCGTTGACGCACCAAAGGAGGAAGCTCAAGCCCATGATGGGGAACGCAGCGCGGGTGCGCAAGGCCCGGGCGCCGGTCACCAGCTTGACCGAAAGGTCGTGCGCCTTGGGCAGGAGCTTGAGCTTCTTCTCAAGCACCCCCCCTGGCTCGAGCTCCTTGTGCGCGAAGACCAGGACCGCCAGGACCCCCAGGGCACACGCGAGGACCCCGAGGGTGATGACCCTCAGCCTCGTGGAGATGACGTCCGGGTTGAAAAAGGCCATGGCGTTGAAGAGGACCAGGACCGCGACCGTGTCGCAGAGCCTCTCGACCATGATGCTCGAGAGCGCGGCCAGAAACGGGATCTTGAACCTCCGGCCCGCGAGAGCCGCGCGGCCGAGCTCACCCAAGCGGGCCACGATGATGTTGTTGGCCGCAAGCCCGATGGCCTCGAGCCTGTAGAGCGTTGACGCGGGGGCGTCGGCGACCGGAGAAAGGATGAACCGCCACCTCACGGCCCGGACCGCCAAGTCCACGAAAGCCACGCAGCAGACGAACGGCAGCCACCGGACATCGGCGGCATCCAAGGCCTTGCGCATCTCGGCCCAGCTCAAGTTGCGCAGGGCCAGGCCCAGGAACAGTGAGGTCAGCAGGAAGGCCAGGAAGATCGTCCAGGTCTTGCGCTTCACTCGAGCCCTCCCGCGAAAGAGGCCGCTTCCTGGAGCGCCAGGCTCAGCCACGCCAGCCACGCGGCCGCGGCAAGGAGCACCAGTTCCTTCCACCAGGTGGGCTCGAACTCGACTTTAAGCTTGAAATCGCCGGCTGGAAGAGACACTGCCTGGAAGATCCCGTCCCACTTGGAGATCTCCAGTTTCCGCCTGCCCAGGAAGGCCCGCCAGCCTGGATAGAACGACTGGGCGAGCACGAGCCGCCCGCCTTCAGCGGCCATGGTCCCCTGGACCGTCCACCGCTCAGGCCTTTCGATGGAAAGCCCCGGCAGCCCCGCTTGCGCGCCGCAGTCCGGGCCTTCATAGGACGCGAGCCGGCACTCGTTGCGCGTGGGATTGCGCACGCCATTGAGGTCGATGACATAGGCCACCCCAGCCTGCCGCATCTCCGGGGACCGGAAGGCCGTGATGTAGCCGCGGCTGGCGTCCGCGGCCGGCCCGCCCTCGGCCCTGGCAGCGTAGCGCGCGAAACCAGCGAGGTAGAACGCCTCGTAGCCATTGGCGTTCATGGCCCTGTAGAGCATGGTCTTGTTCGGGCTGGCCAGGGCCGGGTCGGTCAGGACCCTGAAGGGCTTTCCTCCGATGACCCCAGCCACCCCGGGCCTTGGAGCGAGATACGGCCCGCTGTCCTCGGCCCGAAGGAAGGGCCGCGCCCACCAGGCAAGATCCGCCAGGACCAGCAGGACCACGACCAGCCTGGCCCACGGGGGCACGCGCCGAGAATACGCCCGGGCTGCGCCGCCGGCCGCGAACACCAATCCCAGGAGGCACAACAGCAGGGCGCGGCTGGGCGTGCGCAAGTATCCGACAGGAGTCCCCTCCAAGGCGAGCCTGTAGAGCGGGTTGCGTCCCCCAGCGGCGAGGAAGAGCCCGAGGAACAGCAGGGCCCAGGCCAGGACAGGGCGGCCCCGGACCAGCCACCACAGGGCCAGCAGGACCCCGGCCAGGCCCACATAGACGCCGCAGGTCTCGAAGAAGACGGATGGCACATCAGCCCAGGTCCCGGACAACGGCGTGCCCAAGGCTCCGGGCCGCAGCCAGGTGGAGAGCTCCTGGACGCCCACGGAATAGGCTGTCGTGAACATCGCGGGCCACTCGCTGCGCACGGACCTTCCCAGGAACTCCCAAGTCGGCTCCCACTGGACGCAAGCCAGCGCCAAGGCAGCGCACCCGGCCTCAGCCAGCCGGGCCAGCAGTCGGCCGGAGCGGGAGGCCAGGACCCAGGCTGCCATGCCCAGGATGTTGATGACCATGAACTGCTGGTGTCCCGAGAAGAACTGCAGCGCCAGGACAGCGCTGAGCAGCAGCCAGGACCCGGACTGCAGGGCCAGCCAAGCCCACGGGACCCAGGCCAGGCTTGCCAGCAAGGTCGGGATGCCCTCCGTGACCCGGTAGACCAGGAAGGGACACAAGCCGTACATGGTGGTGACCAGGAGACTGCCTGCCGTGCCCAACCCGTTCTTCCTGGCCAGGAGGAACACGCCGAGGCCGCCCCACAGCATGTGGAAAAGATAGTCCCACGAGAACGCCAACCCCAGGGGCCACAGGTGCGACAGGAGCGTGACCGGGTAGAACAGGACAGCCTGAGGGTTCGCGGAAAGAGGCAGGCCCATGAAGATGTACGGGTTCCAGAAAGGCAGGCGGCCCGCTTGAAGGGAGCCGGCCACGATGTGGCGCATGGGGTAATGGTAGGCGTAGAGGTCGCCGTAATTATGCATGGCCAGGTCCGGAACGAGCCAAGCAGGGAACATCAGTCCCATGGGGACCAGGCACCAGAGGCCGAACGCGAGGATGTCTTGGCGGCGCATGCAAAGCCGGTGCCGGAGATTACCGGCACCGAAGCAGGTGATTGTACCAATAAAGGCAGAAGCCCATCAGAGAGGCGAGGGTCAGGCACAGACCCAGCTTCCAGGTCCACGGGTCGTACCTGAAGCGCAGACGAAACGCCCCTGCCGGGACACGCACCTTCTGGAAAGCGGACAGGGCCCGAATGGGCAGGACCGGCTCAAGAGAGTATCCTGTCTCAAGAAAAGCCTCCCACCCAGGGTAGAATGGCTCAGCCGCATAGACCCAACCCGGTTCAGAAGCAGCGCCTTCCACCACGAACCTGTCCTCGCGAGACCTTCGCAGGACAACAGGCCTTCCAAGAGGCAGGCGGCTCAAGCGGCCGGCATCCATGGCATCAGGGATCGCCTCGGGCAGGGCAAAGCCGGCTGCCTCGCCGAACCAGTATGCCCGGCTGATGCCCCCCAGACGGTAGATCTCCCAGAGGGTCTTGCCTTCGTGGACCAGTTCCCCCTTTTTGGCAGCGGGAAGCTCACCCGGGGTCAGGAGCATGCTGACTCCGCACCAACGGAAGAGCCGGCTCGCGTACTCCGCCCCGGGCTGATTGTAGAGCAGGTCCATGAACGCGTAGGCTCCCCTGGGCGCCAAGGGCTCGCCGAAATTCCCGGCTGATGGGAGCCGGAACGGCGCGTTGGTCATTCCGTAGAGCCGCCACTTCCAATCCCGAACGCCCCAGCCCACATTGGATTCCAGAGCCAAAGGCGAAAGAAGATAGCGCTCCCCTCCGAGAGAAGCCTGGAGCTTGCGCACCAGCGGGCCCGGGGAGGAGAAGAGGTCGCGGCCGGCCTCGGGCATGGCGCGAAAAGCGTATATCGAGAGTTCAGCGGCCACAGCCAAGGCCAACAACCCGGCCCAAACATGGCCGTACTGTATCCGGCCAGGGCCGGATCTCCTCAGAGCCTCCACGCCGGCAGCGACCAGGATCGCCAGGCAGGGCAGGGCCAGGTAGGTGAGGTTTCCCGGGTAACGGACATGCTTGAGAGCCGGAAGATGCTTCCAGACCGCCAAGGAGGCAGGGGTCGATCCTCCCAAGGCAAGGAACGCGACAACCCCGAAGATGAGCGCCAAGCCCGCGGCCTTCTTCCAGGTCAATGCCCGCAAGCCCAGGCCTACGGCCAGCCAGCCCGCGAACCCCAGGTAGCAGCACTTCCACCAGCCTGACGCGGGATCGAAGGAGGCTGACAAGAGCGGGCTGACCCACTGGGCCAGGTCCTTGGGTTCAAAGCCCCATTTGAGCGTCTCCGCAAGGCCCATGCCCGCGCTCCTGCGGCAGTCCATGGCCAACTCCAGGGCAGGCAAAAGAATGAAAGCGGTCATGGCCATGGCCCCGAACCCGGCTAAAAGCCAACCCGCGGCGTCGCGCCGCAGTCCAGCCCGATCCCCAGGCTTCTTCAAGACGAACCTCAGCGCCCAGGCCGAGAGCGCCAGCCCGGGCAGGAAGACCGGGTAGCCTGCCAGGAACGCGAGCCCCAGGGCCAAGGACAGCAGCGCGGGCCGGCCGAAGAAGAGCAGGAGGCTTGGAGCGAGGCTCAAGACCGCCAGGTGGTTGAGGAACTGCATCCGGCTCAGCATGAGGCCGCCCAAAGCGTAGGCCGCTCCTCCTGCCAGGCAGGCCAGCGTGGAAAGGCGCAAGGAGCGCAGCCAGAGGTACATGAGCCAGCCTGCCAGCCAGTAGTGGAAAAGATGGAACATCGCCAGGGCTGTGGGGAAGCCGAACAAGTGGAACAACAGGGTCATCGGATAAAAGGACGCGCCCTGCATGGAGGCCGCCATGGGCATGCCGAAGTAGACGAACGGGTTCCAGAGAGGAAGCCTCCCCGACTGGATGAGCTGAGCCGGCAGGGCCCTCCACGGGTGATGGAGATAGGTGAGGTCCCCCCAGAACGGAGCCCTGCCTGCTAAGAGCGGCGGCAGGACCAGCAGGAGCGCCGCGCCCGCGAAGAACAGCGCGGCCGCGGCATCGCGCTCCAGACGGAAGGTCTTCATGGTTGTCCGCGGACAAGATAGCAAATCAGCGAGAGGCGCCAAGCGAGGGGCAGAAGCCGGCTCCGCGGCGAAGGGCGTCGGCCGCGGCCATGGCCCTGAGCCGGTCGGCCTGCCAGGCGTCCCAAAGCCCGGTCGAAAGGAGCGCGCCCGAGCCGAGGACCAGGATGATCGCCGGCAGCCTCCAGCGCGGCGGGACCTCGATCAGCCGGGACACGGGCTTGATCGAGGAGCCGGCGCAGTAGGAGAAAAGCCAGAAGTTCGCGGGGATGGACAGCGTCGGGCACCATAGGGACTGGATGAACACGGCCATGGCCCCGAAGGTCCGGTGCGTCCTGCCCGCCAGCAGGAAGAACCCGCTGCCCCCGAAGAACAGCAGGGTCAGGAGCTGGGCAAAGGCTCCAGGGCCCCAACCGGTCCAGGGCCGCTGAGCCTGGACCGCCGGGTCCCCGAGCTTGACGACGAAAGCGGCCGCGCAGACCGCGGCCAATGCCCCGGAGAGGACCCGGGATGTCTTCTGCCGCGGACGCAGGGCCAGCAGGGCCAGGGCCAGGGCCAGCCACGCCGCTCCGCTCCCGTTCCAGAGCATGCCTGCCAAGAGCGCGGACAGCAGAAGGTAGTCGCGTCTCCTGGCCGCCAGGGGCAGGAAGAAGAGGCCCGCGCCCGAGAACACGTATTCCTTGAGGACGCCGTCAGAGGGCCGGCCGCGGCCCTCCATGAATCCCTGCCAGAAGATGAGGAGCACCAGGGCCCAGGCCGCGGCGTGGATGGCGGCATCCACGCGATCGCGGCCATCCTCGGAGACCGCGGCCAGGGTCACGAACACCCACAAGCCTCCGAGCCGCCACCTCCACTCCGCAAGCCCGTAAGCCGCCAGGGGACCAGCCCCCGCGGCAAGCCACCCGAGGAATGCCAACGCGCCGGCCCAGGCCAGGACACCCCACTGCGGCGCGGGAACCTGGCCCCCTGCGATCCGGGCGCTGAGCCACAGCGCGGTCCCGGCCGTGACAGCGGCCAGCAGCAGGGTCTGCGCCCAGAGGTCCACGGCCCCCCGCAGGAGAGGCCCGGCCGCGGCGAGCAGACCGATCAGCGCCCACATGGAAGCACGGGAACCGACCCCCGACCCCGGAACGAGCGTCGATGGGAGCTCAGGAGTCCTTGATGACCCTGGGCGTGACGAAGATCAGGAGCTCCACGCGCGTGCGCGACTCGAACTTCTTCTTGAAAAGCCAGCCCAGGACCGGGATGTCCCCGAGGATCGGGATCTTGTTGATGTTGGTGTCCTTCCGGTCCGTGATCAGGCCGCCGATGACCACGGTCTCGCCGTCCTTGACGATCACCATGGTCTTGACCGACTTCCGCGAGGTGCTCGGCGCGCCCGAGACCGAACCCGAGCTGCCGGAAGGATTGCTCACCTCGGGGTTGATGTCCAGGGTGATGCGGCTCTCGTCCGCGCTGATGATGGGCGTCACGCTCAGCGTGATGCCCATGGCGATGAACGCGATGTTGCGGGAGACCGTCCCGTTGGCGCTCAGCGTGGAGACGTCATACGGGATCTGGTCCGTGACATTGATCACCGCGGTCTTGTTGTTCAGGGTGGCGATCTTCGGGTCGGAAAGGACCTTGAGCCTTCCCTGCTGCGCCAAGGCGCCCACCTGCATGTTCAGGAAGTAGTTGTTCGTGACCCGGCCGATCGTGAGCATGCCCAAGGCGCCCCCGGGGAGGAGGTCCACCCCGGTCCCGAGGCCCCCGTCGCCGGGCTGTCGCTGAGGCGTCGCGTTATGCCGGGCCCAGCCGGCCGCTTCCCCGCCTTGGTCGACGTTGTCGTGCACGATGCTCTGCGAGGTCAGGGTCTCGGTCTGGCCGAGGCGCGAGCCGATGGTGGTCAGCCCCTGCTGACCCAGGAACTCGCCGGTCTGGGTCTTGTAGATGTCCCACTTGATGCCGAAATCGACCCGGTTGTTCAGATTGACCTCGACGATCTTCGTCTCGATGAGGACCTGCTTCGGGATCTCGTCGAGCCTGGCGATGAGCCTCTCCATCGAGGCCATCCCCTCCATGGAATCCGTCAGGATGAGGGAGTTGCTCTTCTCGTCGACGATGGCGGACCCCTTGCGGCCTTCGGCGGCGCGGACCCCGGACAGCGCGGGCAGCAGTTCCGCAGCCTTGCTGTAGCGCAGGGTGATGACCTTCGTCATGTTGGTCGCGCTGGCCTGGGCCGCGGTCATGGAGGCCGGGGTGAGCACCCGCAGGATGTTGTCTCCCACCTGCAGGGTGGTCAGGCCCGCCATGGTCATGATCGTGCGGAAAGCCTCGTCGAAAGGCACTCCCTTGAGATGCAGGGTCAGGTTGCCCGCGACCTCAGGGCCGCTGATGATGTTGATCTTGGTCTTGGCGGAGAGGAGCGCCAGGATGTCCTTGAGCGGGGTGTTGTCGAAGTCGAGGTCCACCAGGTCGCAAGGCAGGCGGCTCAAGAGGTCCGCGCCTTGCTGCGCCTTGCACCTCGCGCCGGCGCTGACCGGCGCATCCCGTTCCGCCGACGGCGCGGCCGGCTGGCCGGCCAGCGGGAGGCTCATCGGCGGCATCTGCGCGACCACGACGGCTTTCTTGGGCTGGGGCTTGGGCACGACCACCGTGGGGCGCGCCGGGGCCGCGGGAGCATCCTTGACCTCCGCCGCCGCCTCGACCGGCTTGGCCGCCGCCACGGCAGCTTTGGGAGCCTCCGCTTTCTTTTCCGCCGGAACCGCGACGGCCTTGGCATCCTCGGTTTTGACCGCGGCGGCTTTGGGCGCTTCGGTCTTGACCGCGACGGTCTTGACCGCGACGGTCTTGGCCGCTTCGGACTTAGCCGGCTCGGCCTTGGCCTCAACCGCGGCCTTGACCGGCTCGGCCTTGGCCTCGACCGCGGCCGGGGCCTGCTTTTCCCCGGCAGGGGCTTCACCGTCCGCGACCAGCAAGACCACCAGATTGTTCCCGTCGTGCCCAACCGAATACGGCATCGCCTCGCTCAAATCCACCACGATCCGGGAGACCATGTCCGGAGCCCCTTTGTACTGGTTGCCGCGGACGCCTTTGATGCGGCTGCCCTTGCCGGGGATGACCTTGACCCCGACCTGATAGTCGGTCCCATACAGGTCGACGAGGATGCGCGGGGGGTCGCTGAGGAGCTGCGTCTGATGCTTGGCCGTGCCGCTGAGCTTCATCGTGATGCGGTCGTCGGAGACCTCGATCCCGTCGAAGACGACGACCTTGGGCTTGGAGGACTTCAGCAGGGCGTCGAGCTCCCCCTGCCCTCCGGCCGGGGCGGCCGCGAACGCGAGCCCCTGCGGCCACATCAGGCACCAGGCCAGGAGAGTCGCGGCCGCTTTGGTCAAGAATGTTCTCATGGTGACTCCTTCTCCTCTTCCTCTCCAAGGCGCAAGACCTGGACATCCTTCTCCGCGGTCTGGAGCGTGAGCGTCTTCTGGCCGATGCCCATCTTCCCGGAAACGCCCGCGACGAGGTTCCTCTTGAGGACCGCGTTCTTATAAAGGCGGCCGGCGCTGAAAATGAAGTTTTTGCCGCAAGAGTCCGACAGGAGGGCGAAATCCGCCTTGGGATCCTTCATCATGGCTTTCAGTGTCAGCTGGTGGATGCTGAAATCCTCATCCTTGCAGCCCCCCGCCGGCGCGGCCCCCCCTTCGGCAGCCTTCGTGAACGGGTCTCGCATCTTCCCCACGGAATAGAGGCTCTCGGCGGTGGCTGCCGCGGTCGAAGACCGGACCTCCGCGGCCGCGGGCTTCGGGGAGGCCGGCGCCCCGGGCGCCTGCGCGAAGCAGGGCGAGGCCGCTCCAGCGGCCGCCAAGACCGACATCCACGCCACGCGCGCCGTATGCATGCTCATCCCTTGTATTGATAGGAGGTCAAGATGAAGGTGACCGTCACTGTCCCCTTTTCATCGGGGGCCGTATAGCTGACATTGGCGACATTATAGATCCTCTCCTCCAAGGCGAGGCTCGCCAGGAACTTCCCGATGCTGTGGTAGGAGCCGGAGACCCCGACGCCGTAGGGCAGCTCCGTGTAGTATGTCTGGCCCCTCTGGGCCATGGGGCTCAGGCTCCGGAGAAGCACGTCGCTATTCTTCGCCAGGGCCTGCACGGTGACCAGGATGTCGGGGAACGACTTCGTCTTCGGCAGACGCTTCTCCGCCTCGAGAGCCGCCTCGTTGAGCATGCCGAGCTCCTCGAGCAGCTTGGGCTTGCGCGCCGCGGTGGCCTTGGCCGTCGCGATCTTCTTCGTGAGGTCCGAAATAACCGCTTCAGCGGCCGTGATGCGCGCGGACGTGGGGATCCAGAAGAACTTGACGTAGACGAACCCGAGACCGCCCAGGCCGACCACGCCGGCCGCGAGCATCTGCTGCTGCTGCTTCGTCAGTTTGGGCAGGTTCATGTCAGAGCTCCGCCGTGTAGGTGCCCGTCATGTTGAAGGAGAAAACCCTGGGCAATGCGGTCGTCGCGGTCACCGCTCCGATCTCGACGGCGGAGAATCTGCCGGACCCCTCCATCCGACGGACCCACTCGCGGATCTCCTCGGGGCTCGTGGCCTCGGCGCTGGTCGTGACCTTGACCGAATTGCCCGCGCTGGAAGTGTTGATCGACCTGACCCAGACGCCGCCCGGCAGAGTCTTGACGACATCCATCATGAACCGCGCGTACAGGGGCCTTCCCTTGAGCAGGTCGGACACGACCGTGAGCCTCTTGCGCAGCTCGGCCGCCTGCTTCTCGAGATTCTCGATGAGCTTGACTTCTTCCTGCCACTTGGCGTACTCCGCCTCCTGCTGCTTCTGCTCGGCCTCCAACCGGACCGCCTTCGTGAAGTGCGCGGCCGAGATGAAGGCGACCACCACCAGGACCCCGACGCCGACCACGCCCAACTGGAACACCTGCTGCTTCTGCTGGGCCTTGGCCAGGATGTCGGCTGGGACTAGATTGACTTTGATCACAGCCAGTCCCTGTTGCGCCGGAGCCCCAGCCCGAGAGCCACGCCGAAGGAGCTGCGCACCTCCTCCGGAACGTCCTTGGGCGGGTCTTTGAAGATGGTGAACGGATCGAGGACCTGCACCGGCACCTTGACCTCGGCCGACAGGTGCTTGTCCAGGTTCTTCACGCGCGCGGTCCCGCCGGCCAAGACGATGCGGGCGATGGACCTCTCGGGACCCTGCGACAGGTAGAAATCGACCGACCGGTGGACCTCGGCGACGAGGTCCTTCACCACCGTGGTCAGGGCCTGCGACACGCCCAGGGCCTCCTTGTTGCCGGCGGCCAGGAGCTTCTCCTTCTCCCCCGCGTCCGTGATGATGCCGTTCTTCTTCTTGGCCTCCTCGGCCTGGACGAAGTCGAGCTGCAGCTGCTTCATGATCCCCTTGGTCATGCTGTTGCCCGAGATGAAGATGTCGCGGACGACGCGGGTGACCCCCTTCTCGATGATGGAGAGGTTGGTCACCATGTGGCCGAGATTGAGGCAGAGGATCGCGCCCGTTTCCTTCGGGTTGCGCAGCGGCTCGAGCATGTTCTCCATCGTGAAGGAGTCCACGTCGATGATGGTGGGCGTCAAGCCGGCGCCCTGGAGGACGTCGAGCCGGGCGTTGACGATCTCCTTCTTCGCCGCCACGAGGACCGTCTCCATCTTCTTCTGGCCCTCTTCGACGATGTCCGCCAGGATATGGAAGCCGAGCTGCACCTCGTTGATGTCGAAGGGGATGAAGGGCTCGGCCTCCGTGGCCAGCGTGGATTGGAGCTCCGCGCGGGTGAGCTTCGGGAACTTGACGTAGCGCACGATGACGGAGTTGCCGGAGACGGCGGTGGCGGCCTCGCGGATGGGCACGCCCTTCTCGATGAGGAAAGCCTTGAGAGCGTTGATCGTCTGGGCTTTCTTCTGCTCCAGGGTCGCGTCGGGCTTGACGTCGAGCGGCATGTGCCCCCAGGCCTTCAGGCGCAGGGAGCCGCCGTCGGCCTTGATCCACGCGCACTTGATCGCGTAGTTGCCGACGTCGACGCCAAGGACGTCGACAGGCCCCACGAACCTGTCGCGCAGCTGCTTGACGCCCGGCAGCCCAGCGAGACTCGCCGTCAGATTTTGAAGTCCCATGCCTCTCCGCTAAAAAAATCGAGCCGACCCCGCCAGGACCGGCAGCAGAAGACGACTCCACTGGCCGGCCCGTTTCCGGACGGGTCGACTCGGCGATTCTTGCGCTAACCCCGACCGGAAAATCCCCCCCGGTCGCACAACCCTAACATTAGTAGCAGGACTAGAATGATTTGTCAAGGCCTAAATTGTTTTGCCGGTGAATGCCATCGCTCCTAGGTTAATTTCCGCGTTTCATCGTGCGCCCATATAAGGAAAAGTGCTTGAATCTGCGGGCAGCCCTCCGCCGAGGGCCCCACGCCGAGGGGGTCGAAGGGCATTGGATGCCGGGACATGCCCACAGTCG
>JACRNU010000041.1 GCA_016234805.1 Elusimicrobiota bacterium | reverse complement strand
CGACCCCGCCTACGCAGCCAACGGCATGCTCTACTACAACGGCGGCACCAACAAGCTTAGGCTCTACAACGGCTCGTGGAACGACCTGGCCACCGGCGGGGCCTCGGGCTGGACCGATGACGGCGCCATCGTCAAGCTCGCCGACCAGAACGACAACGCGGTGGTCCAGTCCACCCTGACGGTCCAGGGCAACGCCTTCTCTGTGGGAGGCTCGACCTTCGTTGTGACCGGCGGCAGCGCCTCTGTTTCAGGGAACATGAATCTCGCGAGCGACTCGGGAAGGCTCCGCTTCGGAAGCTCGGGCGATGTTGCGCTGGGCCGGGACGCGGCGGACACCTTGGCGCTCGCGCGCGGGGTCAATCCGCAGGAAATGCGGGTCTACCGCACGACCGATGGCACGGACAGCGAGTTCTTGAAAACAGGCTGGAACCCTGCCGGCATATTCCAATTCACCACAGGGAAGACGGGCGCAGGCAGCCGCGATGCGCTCTATTTAAGCGCCGGCGGAACTTATCCGTATGAGGGATTGACCGTCGGAACGGATGGGACGTTCCAATTCACCGGCGGCCCCGGCGCGACGGCTGTATATATTAAGGCTGGTCTTGCCGGCGGAGGCGTCGCCTTAGGGCTGGCTCGATTGGACGGCAGCATGATCGGGAGCATTCTTGGCGACGATGCTGGAACGACGGAGATCCGTTCACAAGGGCTATACAACGCCTTTTTCGGACGAACCGCTGATGCTCTTTACCGACCGCTAGTCATACAAGAGGCATCAACGGACGCGGCGGCATATTACAGCCGCCTCAAGATGGGCTTTGGCCTGAGCACCGACTACTTCGACATCCAGGCCTATCAGACAAGCGGTGAGGGAACAGCAGCCACTCTTGCTCTTAATCCTTCCGGCGGCAACGTCGGCGTCGGGACCACGGCCCCCACGCACAAACTCGACGTCAATGGCGGTGCCGTCGTGCGCAGTTCCATCACCCTGGCTGGGATATCCTCGACCCCCAACTCCGTCGCGGGCCAGGGCGCCATCTACTTCGACACGGAAGACGCCAAGTTCAAGGTCTCCGAGAACGCCGGCGGCTACCAGGATCTCGTCGCCGCGGCCGGCACCTATGTCGCCAAGGCCGGCGACTCCATGACCGGCCAGCTCACCGTCAGGGGAGCGAGCGTGGAGGTCTCATCCATCACCACCTTCGGCGCTGTCGGCATCGGCGGGGTCGGGCTCTCGGGCGGCACCCTGGTGGTCAAGTCCACCTCGACCGATCCGACGAACCCCGTGGTCAACATCCAGGCCAACAACGCGACCGAAATCATGCGCGTCCAGCAGGACGGCAAGGTGGGCGTCGGAACGACGAATCCTTCCGCGACCCTCGAGGTCGCCACCGGCGGCACGGGGCTGTTGATCAAGAACACCGCCGACGTGGTGCCGTTCAAGATCCAAGAGGATCATACCGCCGTGGTCGGCTATAATTTCCTGGAGGGCTATCGCTTCGGAGAGGGTTCTCCCATATTCGCCATCACTCGCAATGGCGCGGGCTTGTTCGGCGGCTATACCTTCGGCTCCAATTCTGGCTATGCGATATACTCGAGCGCGGATATGCCTTTCCTGGCGGGCTCCGAGGGCGAGGTCAAGTTCTATGGAAGCAAGTCCGGCGACGCGACGATCCCCCCCGCATCGGCCATCAAATCCGTCATGTTGCTGGGCAATACCTCCATCGCCGGAGGGTCCGCGAACGGCACGTTCTTGGGGAGCAATCCTCCCTCCTTCTCGGGAAATTTCGTCGACTTCCAGGTCGGCGGCAACAGACGCTTCGCGGTCAAATCGGACGGATCGGTGGGTATCGGGGCCGCAAACCCGGCCCAGAAGGTCCACATGAGCTCCGGCACCCTCCTCATCGACGGCGACGCCGCCGAGGCCTTCAAGGTCGGCGTTTCGACCTTCATCATCAACTCGGAGGGCAGGGTCGGCATCGGGACCACAGGACCGGGCGAGAAGCTGGAGGTCAAGGGAGCGGTGGTCCAGACCGCTTCCGATTCCTCCATCTACCAAGCCAAGAGCTACGTCGAGCACCGGAACCTCGGGACCACCGCCGGAGATACGACCAACATCGGCACCTTGCACTTCCCCAATGGAGCCGGGCTCATCGAGCTCGATTACACCGGCCAAGGCGCTGGGTACTCCATCGCGGCCAAGTACGTCCTTCCCGTCCAGTACGCCAACATCGAGCAGGGCTTCAATGGCGTGTGGCTGCTCGCTCAGCCGGTCTCCTTCACCGGCGTGTACCAGATCGAGGACGTGAACCTTGACATCCGCATCAGCGCCGAGGACGTCGACCTGCGCCTAAGACGGGTCAGCGGGATCACCGACGCGACGCACACGATGCGCGTCACAGCGGTCGGGAACACGTTCACCTTCACCCCCGACAGCGGCACGGGCTCGGGAGCCGCCGCCCCCTCCACGGTGTTCGGGGCCGCGGTCCTGACTCAGAGGACGGGCAGGGTGGGCATCGCGACCACGTCGCCGTGAACGGGGGCGTCATCGTGCGCAGTTCGGTCACCTTGGGGGGGATGTCCTCGACCCCCAACTCCGTCGCGGGCCAGGGCGCCATCTACTTCGACTCAGACGACAACAAGTTCAAGGTCTCCGAGAACGCCGGCGGCTACGCGGACCTCGTTCCCAGCGGAGCCTCGGCCTGGACCAAGGACGGCTCCATCGTCAAGCTCGCGGACCAGAACGACAACGCGGTGGTCCAGTCCACACTGACGGTCCAGGGCAACGCCTTCTCGGTGGGCGCCTCGACGTTCGCCGTCGCCGACGGCTACGCGACCATGGGCCTGGGCAATCTCCCCGCCACCCCCAAGGCGGGCCGGATGTACTTTCGCAACGGCGCCGGCAACAGCGGCGGCTACGTCGGAGTCCTGGCCAGCGGAAGCAACGGCCTCGAACTCGGCACGATTGGCGGCGACCCTATCCAGGTGGGCGCCAACGTGACGGGCATCGAGATGGACGGAAAATTCATCGCGGGCCGCAGTTCCGGACTCAACCTTCTCACCAACGTCGACGGCTCCGGGACCAACGTGCTCCGCCTCATCCCCGGCACCCCCAGCGCCACGGTCGCGATGCTGAGCAGCAACCTCGGCGTCGGGACTTCGAACCCGGCCCAGAAGGTCCACATGAGCTCCGGCACCCTCCTCGTCGACGGCGACGCCTCCACGGCCTTCAAAGTGGGGGTCTCCACCTTCATCATCAACTCGGAGGGCAGGGCCGGCGTCGGGATTTCGAACCCCGCCTACAAGCTCGACGTGAGCGGAGACCTCAACCTCTCCGCGGGAAGCGTCTACCGCATCGCCGGGGTCGCCCAGTCCGGATCGAGCAAGTGGACCACCGGGACCGGGGACAACATCTACCGGACCTTGGGGAAGGTCGGCATCGGCACGGGAGACCCCAGCCACGGCAAGCTGCACGCGATCCTGGGCAGCGCCAACGGCGCCCTGGCCCTGCAAGCCGAGGCCGCCGGAGTCGGCACGGACGTACAGTGGTACGACAACGACGACACGCCCGCGGCCTACAAATGGGACATGAGCTACCGGGGCAGCCTCTCGTCCCCCGGCGACAATCTCCAGCTCTACCGCAACGCCGGTTCACCCGACCTGGTGACGACATGGACGCTGGGCGGCCGGGTCGGCGTCGGCGCGGGCGAGAATCCCTCCGCCAAGCTGCACGTATCGAGCGCCAACGCCGTCGCCGCGGACACGGTCCTCCAGGTCTCCTCCGGCACCGCCGCCGGCCAGGAGCTATTCGTGATCAAGGGCGACGGCATGACCGGCATCGGGACCGACTCCCCCGAGCAGTCCCTGCACATCCGCAACGCCAGCGGCGTCGCGACGGGACGGGCCAACGTCCTCATCCAGGCCACCGGGGAGAATTCCTATCTCAACATGCGGGCGGACGCCTGGACAGGCAACCCCGTCGCCACCATGGTCAAGATGGGCAACACCGGCAACCTGAAGATCAACAACATGGGCTCCTCCTCTCCGGACCATCTCGTCATCGACAACCAGGGAGAAGTCGGCGTCGGCGCCGTGCCCTCGGCGCGCCTGCACGTATCGAGCGCCAGCGCGGTCGCGGCGGACACCATCCTCATGGTCTCCTCCGGCACCGCCGCCGGCCAGGAGCTATTCGTGATCAAGGGCGACGGCAACATCGGCGTCGGGACGCCCAGTCCCGATTCCAGGTTCAAGATATATCAGCAAGGCGGCTCCTACATGCGCCTCGAGGACCCCGGAGCCTCTGCGAGCGCGAGCAACGGCATCTGGGACGTCCTGGTCTCCAACGGACCCCTCCCCGACAACGGCGGCGACCTGGCGTTCACCAGGACCGGCGGGCAGACCCCGGTCATGACTCTCCAGGCGGACGGCGACGTGGGGATAGGGACGACGAACCCTGCCGACAAGCTTCATGTGGCCGCTGGACAGCTCCGCCTGGACAACGACACCGACTCCACGAACAAGGGATGCTTCCGCTACAACGGGACCTCCAACCAGCTCGAATACGCCAACGACTGCGCGACCTTCCAGGGGTTCTCCGCCTCCTCCGGAGGAGGCTGGACGGACGGCGGGCCGGACGTCTACCTTGGCACGCTCGGCGACAAGGTCGGGATCGGCACCTCCCAGCCCAGCGAGAAACTCGACGTCCGCTCGGCGCCGTCGGGCGGCGAGGCCCAGATCAAGGCCGAGAGCAACGCCGCCGGCAACGACAGCCACGGCGCGGTCATGGCCAAGGCCACCTCCGGCCGTGCCATGTACATGACGGTCAGCGACGCCGGCGAGGCCGGCAACTACTTCATCCATCCGGGCAGCGGCACCCTCGCCACGACGGCCGGGGCCGGGCTCATCATCAACACCAACGCCACGGAGAACAACGGGCTCGCCATCAACACCTCGGGCAACGTCGGCGTCGGCACCACGGACGCGCGCGCCCGGCTCGTGGTGGGGAGCTTCGCGTTCACTGGCGGGGACTACCCCGGCGTCAATGCCGCCAACACGGTGAACGTCAACAACGCCAACGCCACCGCGAGCGCGGACCAGGGCTATCAGCTGACCTTGACCGAGACCGGGGCCCTCGGGGCGGACAAGGGCGGAGCGCTGGGCTTCCAGGCCGTCTACGACGGCTCCAGCAACGTGACGACCATCGCCGGCATCAAGGGCCGGCGGGAGAACGCGACCGCGGACAACCATTCCGGCTACCTGGCCTTCCTGACCAGGGGAACCACCGGGGCCCCCGGCGAGAGGGTCCGCATCGACAGCGCCGGCAAGATCGGCATCGGGACGACGGCTCCCATCAGGAGCCTGCACTCCTATTCAGCCACCACTTCCAATGAAATCGTGATGGAAGTGGGCGACGGTCTCCCGGACTGGAGGAAGTGGAACTTCTATGTCAATGGAGGCGCCGGCGGCAAACAGAATATGGGCTTAAGGATCCTCAATGACGCGGGCACGGGCGGATCGGGCGGCGACTTCGTGATGAGATGGCTGAACAACGGCAACGTCGGCGTCGGGATGGAGACCCCGTCGGCGCGCCTGCACGTATCGAGCGCCGGCGCGGTCGCGGCGGACACCATCCTCCAGGTTTCATCCGGCACCGCCGCCGGACAGGAACTCCTCGTGGTCAAGGGCGACGGCCAGATCGGCGTGGGCGGCAGCCTCGGGACAGGCGTCAAGGTGAATGTCTTCGCCGCGAACGACGGGACCGCGGACGCCTTTCGGATTCACGGCTCTTCCGGGGCGGTGGGGAAATACGGCGTATTGAACGTCAGCGATTCCGGCGAATACGTGCGTCTGGGCTACTTCAACGGAACCGCGATGAAGAGCATCTATCTCGACGGCAAGGTCGGGGTCGGGACCACCGACCCGCTCGCGCAGCTCACCATCAACGCCCTGACCAACAACGCCACGCACTTCCTGGTCCACAACTACGTCCCCTCACTCGGGAACACGACCGCCTGGATCAGGGACTCGGACACGCAGACGCACACCATCCTCCGCGTCACGGGCGACCACGACGCGGACGCGGGCGGGCCCTATGAGGTCGTCGTCAACCAGTCGGGGCAGGTCGGCATCGGGACCTCGAATCCGTCCGTGAGCCTGGACGTCAACGGGAAACAATCCAACGTCTACAGCTTCACCGACACAAGCGGCTCCGCCGCCAACTTCAACGGGGCCAATACCGCGAGCGCCAACGGCACTTACTACACCAATTACTTCAACATCACGGCTAGGCCGCGAGCCGCGGCAGGGGTCACATGGGGCGGCTATCACAGGGCCATGATGATCGACACCACGCTCTACGATGCCGGCGGCACCTACACCGGCACGATCAACACCTCCGAAGGGATCCACATTAATTACGGACTCGAGGCTGGAGGAGCCGGCACGACCATCGCATCGCTCTACGGCCTGAATCTCAACCCGTTCAACACAAAAACCGTCACCGACCATTACGGGCTGTATGTCGGAGCGGTATCGGCCACGAACGACTACTCCATCTATACCGCCGGGGCAAAGAACTACTTCGGCGGCAAGGTCGGCATCGGGGTGACTAGCCCGAACGCGCCGCTGGAGGTGCAGGCCGATTCCAGTAACGACGGCATCCGCATCAAGAGCAACGGCGGCAACTACTGCATCCTCAGGATGAGCGAAACCACGACCTGCGGGACCGGCACCCTCCTTGGGACGAACGCCAACCGGGCGGTGTGCTTGGTGTGCAACTAGCTAGGAGCCTGAGCAGTTGCGGAATCTGATACAAGCACGCTGCGAAATAATCCAACCGGCCGCAAAATAACCCGTTTTCCGGGACCAGACCGCTCAGCCCACCTCGAACAGCTCGAGTAAGGCGGCAGGCATTCCTTCCGCGCAAAATATTAGACACATTAAACTATGTATTGATTATTGATTGTTTTTACGGTATAATATAAACATGGACCCAAGCCTCGGGACCAGACTTCGGCGCCTGCGCGAACAGCGCGGCCTCACTCAGGCGCGTCTGGCAAAGCTGAGCCGGACCACGCAGCAGCATGTCTCGCTCCTGGAAAGAGATGCGTCAGGGGTGGAGTTGGGGACCCTGCGGAAACTCCTCGAGGCTCTGGGGCATGAGATCACTTTCACGCCGCGGCCCGCGGCCGGGCCGCTCGCGAAACGGCTCAGGGATTGGTCGCGCTTCGAGGCCCGCGCTGAAGAGTTGGAAGCGAGCCCGCAGTCCGCGGCCTTGAGCCTGGCCCAGGCCGGAGAGCTGGCGGAGTTCTTCCTCTCCCGCCATGGCCGCGAGGTCTCCTCCGGCGGACTGAGGGAGCAGGCCCGCCGCATCAGCGCTTGGCGCGGGCTCTTGTCCCGCGTAAGGATCCCCGCGAGATGACCTCGCTCGAGAAGGGACTCTGCACCATCACCGCTTTCCTGGACGAGGGCAGGGCGCCCTACATGGTCATCGGCGGTATCGCCAACCTCGTGTGGGGGGTGCCCAGGACCACGCTCGACATCGACCTGACGGTCTGGGCGCCTGGGGAAACGCAGGCCCCGCTCGTGGAAGCACTCGCCCGCGCCTTCAAGTCTCTGCCCGAGGACCCGGCAGGCTTCGCCCTCGACACCCGCGTGCTGCCTCTCGAGGTCGAGGGCTTCCGGGTGGACATCATCTTCGGCCAGCTTCCCTATGAAGAGCGGGCGATACGGAGAGCCCGGCCGGTGGATATGGGAGGCTTCTCGGTCCGCGTCTGCTCCCCTGAGGACCTCATCGTGCACAAGGTCCTGTCCGAAAGGCCCAAGGATCTGGAGGACGTCAGGGGGATCGTCCGGAACCAGGCCGCCAGCCTCGACCGCGCCTACCTGGACCCTCTGGTCCGCGGCCTCGCCGAGGACCTCTCCCGCCCGAGCATCTGGGAGTTCTACCTATCCTGCTGGGAGGGCCGCGATATTTCCGCGCGCCCAGCCTGAAGTCGGGTCAGCGGCCGAGTGCCCCTAGCCTTCGGAAGCGATCCTCTTGAGCTCCTGGAGCATCAGACCCCGATAGTGCGGGATCAACACTCGGGCATCCTTGCATTCCTGGCAGCGCGTCTTGCCGCACTCTCGGAGATGCTTCTCATATCCTTCGATGATGATTCCGTGCAGCCACCGGACGTTCTCTTCGCGAGAGCGCCGCAGAGCAGCCTTCACCTCGGGGGACAGGGGCTCTCGAACAGGCATCCGCGGCTTCATGGCTGACCTCCTTCCGGACGCAGAGGGACATCCTCGAGCATCTTCAGGCGCCTCTCGTGGTCTTGGAGCTGGAAACCGTGATCCTGGATCATGTCCCCATGGGTCAACGCCTTCTCGTAGAACATCTTTCCCTTGAAGGTGGTGTCCTCATAGGCTTTGAGCATCTGTTCCCGAATCCCGCGGGTCTCGGCCAGGTCGGCATCGAGGGTGCGCTGGATACCGGCTCCCCACTTGAGGAATTCGAGGGCCAGCCTATCCGCGGAAGCAGTGATCTCAGACCGAAGAGTGTTCATGCCTTCCTGCAGTCCGCCTCGGAGCAGGACGACCGCGTCCTTGACATCCGCCTTGGTCGCTGGCTGGCTTGCTTCTTGGTCCATCGATTCCATTTTACACCTTCCTCCTTGCAGGGCGTAAGGGTCCAAAGACCTATCAATGCCCCTGAACTATATACGAGCGAGGCCCGAATAAGTTCCCCCAATCCTCAGAAATGTAACATCCGCGAGGTAGAATCCATGTGCCGGTCCGGACACCATGGAAGACCACCCCCTGCCGAGGCACAACCTGCCAAAGGACGCATCCGAGGTCGAAGCCATCGCGGACCTTCAGACCGCGCGCCTGGCCCTGCGCTGGGCTTTGGAGAAGATCCGGAGCGTGGAGAAGGAACGGGCGGCCCTGCAGGAACGGGCCGACGCGGACAGCTCGGGCAAGCGCGCGGCCCTTGAAGACCTCGGAGCCCTCCAAAGGACCTTCAACTACTACGCGGCTAGGCTGCAGGAAGCTCAAGAGCTCAACAAGACCCTGGAAGCCAGGATTGCGACAGCGGCCGCGGAAGCGGCCAAAGCATCAGAGTCCTGTGCGCCCGAGTGGCCGGCCCCACCGCTCCGGGAAGCGCTGGAGAGCCCGGCCGTGGGCGAGAACGCTCTCTCCATCAGGCAGTCCTACGAGGAGAGGCTTGAGGCGCTCAAAGCCGAGCACGCGAAGGAACTGGCTGACCTCAGGAAGGTCGTGGAGGAAGCGGCTTCCCAGACGGTCAAGAAGGTCCAGGTCATGGCGTTCGACGAGAGGGAGCGGCTCCTCTCCCAACTGGCCTTCGAACGCGAGTCGCACGCGCTCAAGTCCGCGAACCTCAAGCTCCAGCGCCCGCCCGATCCCGCCTAGGGGTTGGCCTCCTGCGTCACCAGGATCTCGTCCATCATGTCATTGACGACCGGTGTGCCATAGGCTTTCCAGGCGCGCTCCATGGCGTCGGCCTTCTTGATCGGGGTCCCGTTGACCTTGACCAGGACCTTGTCGCTGGACCAAGCCTGGGAAGCGGCTCCAAGCATCACGGCAGACATCAGAATGGTTCTCATGGACTCCTCCAAGACTCGATGACGACTCCGGTGATGATAATACAACCCCAGCTCCCTCCACAACATCCAGGCAACAGTCAAATTCTCGTCCTTGTGACCTGGGGGAGAATTTCGTAGAATCGCCGAAGTTCTTTCAACTTGGAGGCCACGGGATGGGACGCAGACGCCAGGCGCGCGAGAACGCCCTGCACTCCCTCTACCTCGTCGAGTCGGGGCTGAGGGAGGACGCCGCCTTCCTCGCCATCAACGAGGAAGTCAACGACGACGCGACCCTCGAATTCACCCGAAGGCTCTTCAAGGGCACCCTCCTGCACCGCGACTCACTCGACCGCCGCATCAGCGAGATCGCGGTCAACTGGGACATCAAACGCATGGCCGCGGTGGACCGCAACGTCCTGCGCATGGCCGCCTTCGAGCTCATCCACTGCCCTGATACTCCTTCGAGCGTGGTGATCAACGAGGCCCTTGAGATCGTCAAGAAGTACTCCACCGAGGACTCCTTCCGCTTCGTCAACGGCATCCTCGACCGCGTCAAGGAGGAGTGGCTCGAGCCCCCGGCGTCATGATCCCGAAGTCAGTCTCCGCCGAGATCGAGCGCCTGCGCCGGGAGATCCGCGAGCACGACCGGCGCTACTACATCTCGGACAAGCCCTCGGTCTCGGACGCGGAGTACGACGCCCTGATGCGCCGGCTCCGGGACCTCGAAGCATCTCACCCGGAGAGCGTCACCCCGGACTCGCCGACCCAGAGGGTCGGGGGCGCTCCTTTCGCGGATTTCAAGCCCGTGGACCACGCCTCCGCCATGCTCTCACTGGAGAACGCTGTCTCGGAAGACGAGTTCCGCGACTGGGCCGCGAGGGTCGCCAAGGGCTTGGGCCCCGCGGAGAAGCCCGAGTTCGTCATCGAGCCCAAGATCGACGGCCTCTCCTGCGCCCTGACCTATGAGAAGGGCGGGCTCGTGCGCGGGGCCACCCGGGGCGACGGCTCGACCGGAGAAGACGTGACCGCCAATGTCAGGACCATCCGGTCCATCCCCCTGGTCCTCGAAGGGGTGAGCACGGGCCGGCTCGAGGTGCGCGGCGAAGTGTTCATCAACCACGCGGACTTCGACCTGGTCAATGAGGCCGAGGAACGCGCGGGACGCGAAGGCTTCGTCAATCCCAGGAACTGCGCTGCCGGATCCCTGAGGCAGAAGGACCCCGGGACAACCGCCGTCAGGCGGTTGAGGTTCTTCGCCCACTCCGTGGGCCTCTGGGAAGGAGCGCCGAGGCCGGACAGTCATGAGGAGTGTCTTGAGGCCTTCCTTCGCATGGGCATTCCTCTTCCCCCCCTTCGCCGCAAGGTCTCATCCGTGGAGGAGATCCTCGCGTTCTACGCCGAGTTCCGCGACCGGCACCTGCCCAGGCTTGCCTTCGCGGTGGACGGGCTCGTGGTCAAGGTGAACTCCCTCCAGCATCAGCGCCGCCTGGGCGCCACGGCCAAGTGCCCTAGATGGGCCGTGGCCTTCAAGTACCCGGCCAGCCAGGCCAAGACCAAGGTCGAAGACGTGATCTTCTCCGTGGGCAGGACCGGGGCGGTCACGCCAGTGGCCAAGTTGAAGCCCGTCTGGTGCGCCGGAGTCACGATCAGCTCGGTCTCGCTCCACAACTTCGACGAGGTCGCGCGCCTCGGGCTCAAGGTCGGCGACGAGGTGGTCATCGAGCGGGCCGGAGAGGTCATCCCCAAACTCGTGGCCGTGGTCCCGGAGTCCCGCACCGGCGGAGAAAAGTCCGTCTCGCCTCCCAAGTCCTGCCCTTCGTGCGGAGCCAAGGTATCCAAGGAAGAAGAGGCCGTGGCCTATCGGTGCCAGAACCCCTCATGCCCGGCGCAGATCAAGCGCAGCCTGCTCCACTTCGCATCGCGCGACGGCCTCGACATCGAGGGCTTCGGCGAAGCCGTGGTGGACCAGCTCGTGGACTCGGGCCGCGTGAAGTCCATCGCGGACATCTTCAGCCTCAACAAAGAAGACCTCCTGGGCCTGGAGCTCTTCGCGGACAAGAAGGCCGACAACCTGCTCTCCCGCATCGAAGCCTCGAAATCGCGGCCCCTGTCCAAGCTGGTTTTCGGGCTTGGAATCCGGCACGTGGGAGAGAGGACCGCCGAGACCCTGGCGTGCCTGCATTCCCTGCCGGGCCTGGCGCGTGCCTCGGCCGCGGAGCTCGCGAAGGTCCCGGAGGTCGGTCCCGTGGTCGCGGCCTCCATCGCCTCGTTCTTCGGCTCAGCCGAGGTTGCACGACTCGTGGAGCGCCTCATGAAAGCCGGCCTGAACTTCGAGAAGATGGGGGCTCCCAAGACCGACGGCCTGGCCTTCAGCGCAAAGACCTTCGTGTTCACGGGCGAGCTCTCCTCCATGACCCGGGACGAGGCCGAGGGCAGGATCAAGGAGCTCGGCGGCAAGGCCTCGGGCTCGGTCTCGTCCAAGACGAGCTTCGTGGTGGCCGGGGCTGAGGCGGGCTCCAAGCTCGCCAAGGCCCGCAAGCTCGGGGTCCAGGTCCTCACCGAGTCGGAGTTCCTGGCCCTGGTCGAGCAGAGCTCGAAAGGCAAGACCTGATCCCATGCCCGAACCCAAACCCGAGAAGTACGCGCTCATCAACGTCACGGACAAGACCGGGGTCGTGGAACTCGCCTACGCGCTCGTCTCGCTCGGGTACAAGATCGTGGCCGCGGGCGGCACCTACACGACCCTCAAGCAGTCCGAGCTCGAAGTGCTCCAGCCTCAGGACATCGCGGCCTCCCCGGACGTGCTCGAGGGAACCCTGGGCCTGCTCCACCCGAGACTCCTCATCGGCGTGGCCGCGGACCGGGACCACCCGGGCCACATGCACGAGCTCGAGCGCCGCAAAGCCGTGCCCGTGGACCTGGTGGCCGTCAACCTCTACCCCATGGCCGAGATCACGGCTGAGAAGGACCTTCCCCAGGGAGAGATGCTCAACTACGTGGACGTCGGCTCGGCCGCCATCCTGCGGGCCGCGGCGCGCAACTTCAAGCACGTCATCGCCCTGTGCGACCCGGACGACTATCAGCCCACGGTGGACTCGCTCAGGCAGTACGGCAGGCTCCTGCCGGACCGGCGGCAGGCCCTCGCCTCCAAGGCTTTCCACTACCTCGCGTACTACGACACCACGGTGGCGCAGTACCTGGGCGGCCGGTGGGACCGCCTCCCTGACGAGCTCGTCATCGGCTTGAAGAAGGCGGTCGAGTTCCCCTACGGCGAGAACCCCCAGCAGCAGGGCGCGCTGTACACGCTCAGCGGGTCGCGGCCTCGCGGCATCAACGCAGCCTCCCACGTCTACGGCAAGCCCCTCTCCTACAACCACTGCCTCGACCTGGAGGTCGCGTGGGAGCTCGCCAACGAGCTCGACTCCGCCGCCTGCGCCATCGTCAAGCACTCGGTGCCCTCGGGCGTGGCCGCGGCCGAATCCCTGGCCGAGGCGGCCAAGCTCGCCTACCGCTGCGACCCTAGAGGAGGCTTCCGCGGCACGGCCGCGGTCAACCGAGAAGTGACCGACGACGCCGCGGCCTTCTTCGCCGAGGAGTACGTCACCTGCATCGCGGCTCCGGCCTTCTCCATCAACGCCCTCGACATCCTCAAGACCAAGAAGGACATCCGGCTCGTTATCCTCCCCCCCCTCGTGGTCTCGGCCCACGAGATCGACTTCCAGGCCGTGGCCGGCGGCATGCTGGTGCAGGACCGGGACAACGGTCCCCTCTTCAAGGACTTGAAGGCCGTCTCCCGCCGACACCCCGACGAGGCCGAGCTCAAGAGCCTGCGCCTGGCGTGGCTCACGGCCAAGCACAGCCGCTCGCACGCGGCCGTGGTGTGCCGTGGCTCGGCCACCATCGGCATCGGCTCGGGCCAGACCTCGCGCCTGGACTCCATCAACCTGGCCCTAGCCAAGAGCCAGGAGCGACACCCCATCCTGCCCGCGGGCCAGCCGCTCGTGCTGGCCTCGGACGGGCCCCTCTCGGCGGAGCACATCCAGGCCGCTGCGAGCGCGGGCATCACCGCGTTCATCGAGTCCGGAGGCTCGTCGGAGGACAAGGACGCCGTGGCCTTCTGCGACTCCAAGAACCTGTCCCTGGTGTTCACCGGGGTCCGCCACTTCAAGCACTGATGAGCCGCGTCTTCGCCGCGGCGCCATTCCTTTGCCTCCTGCTTGCGGGACCGGCCTCGTCCCAGACGGAGGCTCCGGTGTGCGCCCTTTACGGCTTCAATCCCAAGGCCGCGGCATTCCAGGGCAAGACTCCGCCGCAGGCGGCCAGACAGCTCTCCTCCTGGGGCGTCAACGCGGTCTTCGGCGGGTACGAGAACCCGGAACTGCGCAAAGCCCTTCGCGGCCGGGGCATACGCGCGTTCGCGGACCTGCCCTGCTTCGTGGGCGAGGAGTACTGGAAGAAGCGTCCGGAGAGCCGTCCTATCAACGAGGTCGGAGAGCCCCTCCGCAAGGTCAAGTGGTACGCCGGCGTGTGCCCGAACCAGGAGTGGCTGCGGAACAGCGTCGTCAAGCGCGCCAGGGACCTGGTGCGCCGCCAGGAGCTCGACGGCGTGTGGCTCGACTTCATCCGCTACCCCGGCCACTGGGAGGTCCCTGCCCCTCACCTGGAGCAGACCTGCTTCTGCCCGGTCTGCCTCGAGAAGTTCTTCCGGGAGACCACCATCGCCCCGCCCCGCCACCTCTCTTTCCGGGAACAGACGGCCTGGCTCCTCGCGAACCACCGGGAGGAATGGGTCCGATTCAAGACCGAAAGCATCGCTAGCCTCGTGGCCGAGGTCAGCGAAGCCGTGAAAGACGCCTCCCCCGGCGCCCTGGTCGGCTACTTCGCCGTGCCCTGGACCCGCTCGGAGAAGCGCGGGGCCGTCATCGAGGTCCTCGGCCAGGACCACCTCTTGATGGGCAAGTCAGCGGATGTGGTCTCACCCATGGCGTACCATGCCCTGCTGGGCAGGCCGGCCTCGTGGATCACGGAATCGGCCTCCGCTGCGGGGAAGGATTCGGGGAAGCCTGTCTGGCCCATCGTGTTCGTGGGTGACAAGGAGCATACCCTGACACCGGAAGAACTGCGGGCAGCGGCGGACGCGGCCTGGCAGGGAGGCACGGGAGGCCTCATCCTGTTCGACTTCGCTAAGCTGGAGGCCGCGTCGAGGCTCGACGAGCTTCCGTACCTGTTCTCAGCCTGCCTGAACCGCTAGCGCCCTGATTTGAATTCCTTCCCCGTGGCCAGCCGGCAGAGGTCGGCGGCGCCCTTGTTGTCCGGCTCTTCCTGCAGGACCGTCCGCGCGTCTTGGGCAGCCTGTTTTCGGTCGCCGCTGCGCAGGGCTGCCATCCCTCGCAGGGTCAACGCACGCGTCTCCCGCGGCGCGAGTTCCAAGGCCCTGGCCGCGCACATTTGAGCCCCGAAACTGCCGTAGTGGGACTCCCCAGCCGCCGCGATCATGTCCACCGCCTTGCGGCGACTGGCGGCCAGATCCCGTGCCAAGTGGCCTCGGGCAGCGGGGAGTTTCCGGTCGATGGAACGCACCTCGTTGAAGGCAACAGCCAACTCCGTGAGCATCTCCGTGTCAGGCTCGTTATGGCAGACCCAGTCGATGGGGACCTTTTTTCCGGCCCGCTCGTCTTTGCCGCCGGCAGGAGCCTGCGTCTCGTGATGCCCGAATACTCCTGCCCAGGCCGAAATCGCCATGAACACGAGGCTGAACGAAGCGAGTCCGAGGGCCCGGTTCAGCAGGAGCCTGAGCCGCTGTCGTGCTTGCAGGTGTTGGCCGCGATGGCCAGCAGGAGCAGGATCGCCGCGGTCGCGGCGAAGCTGCGGGGCCCGATGTAGAAGGGCACCCATCCGAACAACCGGGACACCATAGCCAGGATCAGGGAGACGATCCCGCCGATCACTCCGACCTTGCCAATGACCTGCTCACATTTTCCACACATGGGTTCACCTCGCTGAAAACAATCATACCCTGTCACCGAGGGCCCGTCAAGCCTCTGGCCAGCACTCGTTGGCGTGGACCAGGAGCGCCGGGTCCGTCACGACCTTGCGGCAGAAGCGCCGGACCTTGGGGTCCTGCCAAGCCTTGAGGACTCGGGTCCAGGCCTCGGCCAGGGAGTGGCGCCTGAGGTCTCCGGGAGCGAAAGGCAGGGCATTGAGGAGCTTGACCTTGCCGTCAGGCACGATGAGGACCATGGCATGGGGCCGCTCCAGCCGAGTCCTGATCTCCTGCTGTATCCCCCACGGATAGATGGAGAGCTTGGGCCCATCCTTAATAGCAGCGGCCTCAGCCTTGAGAGCTTTCACGGCCCTCGCCCACTCGGTCGCTGAGGGGGCGAGACGGTCCCAGGCCGCGCCCGCGCGGCCCAGGCGCATGAGAGGGCCGGTGGCCAGAACCCTGGCTCCGGCTCGGGCGGCAAGCCTGTAGACTTGAGCCGCGAGACCGACATTGAGCTTCGTGGGGATGAAGACGACCTCAGGCCCCACGCCCTCGGAAACAAGGAGCCGCACCGCGGACAGCGCACCTTTGAAGCTGCCCCCTGGACGCTGGCGCTCGTGGTCCAGGGCAGTCGGGCCGTCGAGGCTCACCTGCACGGAGGACACGCCGAGACGGGCGAGGCGGCGGGCTTGGGCACGGGTAAGGGACTCGGCGTTCGTCTCGATCTTGATGCAGACTCCGCCCTTGGAAAGGATCTCGAGGATGTCCCAGAAGTGCGGGACCTCCATGGGCTCGCCTCCGCCGAAGGCGACATAGGCTACCCCGCACACGACACAGTCGCGTGCGATTCTCAGGCTTTCCTTCTTGGAGAGTTCGCCAGACCAGGACCCGCCTTGGCGGGTGCCCCGGCCAGGCCCGGATTCCTCACAGCAGGGTAGGCACGCGCATCGGCAGCGGTTGGTGAGCTGCCAGGCGACAAAGAGGGGGGCGCGGTAGTCTCCCACCGCTGCCCCCCTCCGGTGCGTCACGTGAACCGGATGTAGGGCTGGGCCATCACCCGCTCGGTGACCTCTTCAAGACACGGGGTCTGCCACACGGGCTTCTTGTCAGCCTTCACCTTCGTCTCCGTCACGTTCTTCTTGTCTTTCATGCTGTCTCCTGTCCCGGCCTAGGACCGGGTAGCCGGCCCAAGACACAGGCCGGCCGGTTTTTCCGATCGTGTTCCGTTGACGCTCGCTCTCACGTACGCGCGCCACGCTTCCAAAAGGGTGTGGGTCCGCAGATCCGCGCAGATCGAGTCCGACGCCGAGGACAGCCTGACCCTGCCGTCAGGCAGGACCGTCAGCGTGCCGGAAGGCTCCGTAGCTTCGGCCCGGACCTGCTCCTCGAACGAGAACGGCCTGAAGCAGAGCTCCAGCCTGCCCGCCAGGCTGGTCTCGCGGGCCGTCAGGGTCGCAAGCAGGGTCCGGCTAGCCTCCTGGGTCACGGAGAGATCCGCCCAAGCCTCGGCAGCCCTGCCCCGGCGGATGAGGGTCCCGGTGTTGAACCTGAAAGCGCCGAGTTCCAGGGCCGTTTCGATGACCTCCGGAGCCTCGTGGATGTTGGCCCGGGTCGGGACGAAAGCGATCTCAAGGGGCATTCCGGCGCGGCGGACGAAGCGGCAGGCCTCCAGGGCCGCGGAAAGCTCGGCCCCGGGCCTGAGAGACTCGTACGCCTCCTGCGTGACCCCGTCGAGAGAAACCTGGACCGACCGGATCGGGAGTTTCGCCAGACGCCGGGCCGAGGCAGGGTCGAGGCGCTGGCCATTGGTCTCGACCTTGAGCCACACCCCAGCCTTGCCCAGGGCCTCGGCCGCGGCCCAGAAATGCGGGGAGAGCATGGGTTCTCCGCCGCAGAACAGGACATAGGGCACCTGGCAGGCCGCGATCTCACGGCTTACCCTTAGGACCTCGGCCCGGGAGAGCTCGCTGGAATGGCCCCCGCCCGGACCGGAATCGTTGAGGCAGTGCCTGCAGGAAAGGTCGCAGAGGTTGGTCAGCTGCCACGCCACGGCCACGGGCGCCTGGAATGAGCCCACCCTCATGGCAGCCTCATGGCAAGCGTCATGATCAAGGCGCTGACCGAGACGAGATAGCAGAGCACGATGTCCCGCACCGCGGGCACGAATTCCCGGGGCGTGTCCCAGGTCTTGAGCGCGGTCCTGGCGCTCGAGAACCAGAACGGAAGACCGATGAATCCGGCCAGGCCGCAGGAAACCGGGAACCAGCCCGCGACCGCGCCTGCGACGCAGACGACCAGGCCGGCCGCGGCCAGGGTCAAGTAGAGGGACACCCCGTTCCTGCGGCCGAGGCGCACCACGAGGTTGCGCTTGCCCACCAGGCGGTCCTGGTGGAAATCCGGGATCTCGTTGACCACGGCCAGGGCCGCGACCAGAAGTCCGGGCACGAGCGACACTGCCAGGCCTCGCCAAGAGAAGGCGCCCGTGTGCAGGTGGATGCTCCCCAAGGTCATCCACGGTCCATAGGAGAGGGCTATCGAGGTCTCGCCGAGCCCGCGATAGGCCCAGCGGAACGGAGGCCCGACGTAGAAGGCCGCGGCAGCGCCGCCCAGGCCCATGTAGAGGAGGACAGGCCACCCTCCCGAGGTCGCCAGGGAGAGCCCCACGCACGCGGCCGCGGCGAAGGAGGCCACGCCCAGCCAGAGCATCCAGGTCGGGATGCGCTCGTCGTCGGAAGGGTCGAAGACCCGGTCCGTGCCCATGCGCGCGTCGAAGTACTCGTTGAAGGACTCGACACCCACGACCGCAAGGCCTATGCCCAGCAGGCCCAGCCAGAAGCGTTCGGGACGGAAGGCGCCCTCCATGCGCAGGGCCCAGGCCGCGCCGAGGAAGTAGGGCAGGAGTCCGGCGTACAGGAAGAAGCGGTAGCGCACCGCGGAAGCGACCGACATCACCAGGCCCCCTCCGGCGAGAGGAGAACCGCCCACGCCTCCGAGGACCTGGCCTCCTATGGCCAGGCGCGGGCCGGCGGCGGCGCGGCCGTCCGTCTCCACGCCGGGCTCCCTCATGGTTGCCTCCCACGGCGATGGACGCAACCATTTCCTCGCTTAGGCTCGGTCACAGTCGGATCCATCGGTGCAGTCCTTGCAGGAGCGCGGGGTCGCGCTCGAACTCCGCGACGAACCGGGCGACCTTCGGAGACTTCCACCCCGCGAGGAAGGCCTTCCAGACCGCTGGTAGGCTCTCCGAGCGCAGGTCCCCGCACACGAAAGGCAGGGCGTTGAGGAGCTTCACCCGCCCGTCGGGGATGATCACGAAGAGCGCCGCGGGGTTCGCCATGCGGTAGCGGACCTCCTCGGCGATGCCCATCTCGTGGCAGCGCACGAGCATGCGGCCCTTGTATTCGGCCGCCTTTGCCCGCATGGCCTCGAAGAAGCCGCGGTACTGCTCCTCGGTCGGGGCGAGGCCCCGGGCCCGGGAGGCGTTGCCGGCCAGGATGAGCCGGCCCGTGTAGAAAGCGGAGACCCCTTCTCGGAACGCGAGGTCCGCGACCTCGGCGGCTTCGTGGACGCTGAAGGCCGTGGGCACGAAGTTGACCTCGACCTCCACACCCTGGGAGCGCAGGCAGCGGATCCCGGCCAGGGTCCTCTCGAAGTCGCCCGCGGGACGCACCCTGCGGTAGACCTCGGGGCTCGCAGCGTCGAGGCTGACCTGCACGGCCCGGACACCGTGGTCCCTCAGGGCGGAGCACGCGGCCTCGGTCAGGTGGCGGCCGTTGGTCTCGATCTTAAGGGAGACCCCGGCTGCCCCGAGGAAGGCGACCATCTCCATGAAGTGCGGGTGGAGGAAGGGCTCGCCCCCGGAGAAGGCGACGTAGGGGATCTGCTCGTCCTTGATCTGCTCGAGGACCCGAAAGGCCTGCTCGCGGGTCATCTCGTCCTTGAAGGCCCGGCCAGGACCTGACTCCTCGACGCAGTGGACGCACGCCAGATCGCAGGCGTTCGTCAGCTGCCAGCCGATGTAGAGCGGGGCCCGCATGGCCGCGGACTCACCGACGAGAAGAGCATCCCCGGACGGGGAGGGAGCTGGACGCAAGGTCGCGGGCTTTCTCGGCATCCTAGTCCGCGAGGAGCCCCTTGTCCCGCAGCTGGCGGACGAGCGTCTCGGCTTCCTCGGCGAGCTTGCCCGACGGGTCGCTGTAGCGGTCCTTGAGGCGCTCGCCGAGGTCCTCCTCGGAGGCGCCCGCGAGGATCTCTCGCACCACGGCCGCGGCCGTGGGGTTCAAGGTGAAGACCTTCTCGGAACGGGTCTCGAACAGGACCGCGCCGAACTTCTCTTCGCGGAATTTCACGAACGGAGCGAGCTTCATGGTTCCCTCCCCACGCGGACCGAGACAGCCGAGCGCGTCGGCGGACTCGCGTCTGACGATCTCTTCCATCTCCCCGCGGATCGCGCCGCGGCCTTCCGCGTCCCCTGCCGCCAACCTCTTTCCTGATGGCGCAGGTGACGCGGTGAAGCGGCCGGTCCGCCATGCCTGCCGGATGAGCTCGGCGTAGCCCATCAGAACTCCCTCGCGGCCATGACGGAGACGAACTCGGCGAACTCCGCCACCTCTCCCGGCACCGGCAGGCGCCGGGCCAGGGTCAGAATCGCGGCCACGACCTCGCGGCATTTCTCCCGGGCCCTCTCCAGGGCGCCGGACTCGTCGAGGAACCGGGCCATCTCGGACGCGGCATGGGGGTCCGAGGCCATCGAGCCCCACAGCTCCAGGAACCGGGCGCGGCTGGACGCGTCGGCCAGGGCGAAGACGCCGGGCAGGGTCACCCTTCCCGCTTTCGCGTCCTTGGCCCGCTCCTTGCCGGACACCGAATCCTCGAGGGTGTAGTCGTGGATGTCGTCGACCATCTGCAGGAGGATGCCCAGGGCCGAGCCCAGCTTCGCGGGGTCCGCGGCCGAGTGCTCGAGCGGGCTCAGGTCCGAGAGCGTCAGCGCCCCCCACTCGAAGAGGGCGCCCGTCTTGCGGGACGCGACCCCCATGTAGGATCCGAGCGTGACGTCCACGGAGCCCCGCAGGAACTCCTCCTGGAGCTCGCCGATGGCCATCTCGCGCGCCGCGGCCGTGAGGCGCTCCACGGCCTTGGGGTGCAGGTCGAGGACCTCCTCGAGGGCCTGGGTGAAGGCGATGTCGCCGAGCAGGAGCGCCACGGTCGAGCCGTAAACGCTGTTCGGAGTGGGCTGGCCCCGGCGGAGGGCGGCCTCGTCCACGCAGTCGTCGTGGAGGAGGCTGGCGTTGTGGGCGAGCTCCATGGCCCGGCCGACCGTCTCGGCCCGCGCCGGGTCCACGCCGAGAGCGACCCCGAGCTGGACCGCGAACCGCGCGCGCAGCATCTTGCCGGGCCGGGAGACGTACTCCGCCAGGGCCGTGCCCACGCGTCCGGAGATCCTGCTCGCGCGGGCCTCCATCCCGGCCCGCACCCGTTCCAGGGATTCCTCTACGCGGGTCGCTGTCTGCGCTTGATTTGGCACTTTGGGGAACTGCCGGAACATCCGGATTGGGGAGATTTTATCCCTTTGAAGGGTATTTATCAAATGACGGCGGTCATACGATATGGCATAATGTCTCCGTGGCCTTCAGCCATCGATCCCTCGAGCGCGCCGACGCCGCTCTCAAGCGCCTTTCCGACTCCCTGCCCCAGGCGCTGCGCGGCTCCATCGACAAGGTCCGCAAGGTCCTCGACCCCATCCGCCAGCGGGAGGCGCTCATCGCCAAGCTCCGCTCCAAGGTGGCGCGCTACGAGTCCCAGCTCGCCGGCGTCCGGCGCGACCTCGACCGGGAACACGCGGACCTCATCACCGCCAGGATGAAGGCCTGCAAGATCGAAGAGGCGGCCGCGCTGACCCAGAAGAACGCCTTCGACGCCGCCCTCGACCAGTCCAAGCGCGAGGAGAAGGCCAACCAGACCGCCTCCGTGATGACGCGCGAGCTCAAGAACGCTCTCGTCCGCGTGGCGGCCTCCCTGAACATCCTGGCCGAGGAGGCGCGCCTCCGCCGGAACGGCGACGAGGACGCCAAAGAGCTCGAGTCCTGCCAATACCAACTGGGCCAGGCCGCGGACCTCGTCGAGAACCTGAGGTTCTACCTGAAGCAATGACCCCCTCAGAGCCCGGCCGCGCCGTGGACAAGGGGAACGCCTGGCTGGGCCCGGTCCTGCTGGCCGGGCTCCTGCTGGCCGCGTGCGGCCCAGGGGAGCCCAAGACCGTCCGCGTCGCGGTGGCCGTGCCCCTGAGCGGGCCGCTCGCCTCGGACGGGGAAGGCGTCCTGCGCGCGGTCCAGCTCGCGGCCGCGGAAGCCAAGCCCATCGAGTTCCCCCCAACGCGCATCGAGGTGAGCTCCTACGACGACAAGGCGTCCCCCGAGGAGGCCGTCCGGGTGGCCGAGCAGATCGCGGCTGACCCGGAGGTGAAGGCCGTGGTGGGGCACCTGACCTCGGGCTGCTCCCTGGCCGCCTCCCGGGTCTACGCCAAAGCCGGCATCCCCATGATCACGCCCTCGGCCACGAACCCCGAGCTCACGGTCCAGCAGACCAAGCCGGACTGGACCTGGCCCCGCGTGGTCTTCCGCCTGCCCCCGGCCGACGACATCCAGGGCTCCTTCACCGCGGAGTTCGCCTATGACAGCCTCAACCTGCGGGCGTTCGCGGTCCTGCACGACGGCACGCCCTACGGCCGGGGCCTGGCCGAGGAGTTCGCCAAGCGCTTCGCGCAGCTGGGCGGGCGCGTCGTGGCCTCCGAGACCGTGGCCAAGGGCGCGACGGACTTCCGCGAGGTCGTGGAGTGGGCCGGCCGGTTCAAGCCGGACGGCATCTTCTTCGGCGGGGACTACAACGAGGCCGGCCGCATCGTCAAGGAAGCGCGGACCCAGGGTCTCGCGGCGGCCTTCATGACCGGAGACGGGGCCAAGGCGCCCGAGATCTTCCAGATCGCGGGCCCCGCGGTGCACGGCGCCTACTTCACCGTGGGCGGCATCCCGGTCGAGCACCTGCCCAGCGCCGGGGACTTCATCGAGCACTACCGCCAGCGCTTCCCGGACTCCCAGCCCAGGACGTTCGACCACTTCGCCTACGAGGCGACCCGCATCATCCTCGAAGCCCTGGCCGTCTCGCTCGACCGACGCAAGCCCCTGCTGGAGGTCCTGCGCGATATCCGCCACGAGAGCATGATGGGCGCGATCGTCTTCGACCACAAGGGAGACACCACGAAGAGGATCATCACGGTGACCCGGGCGGACTTCCCTCAGAAGAGGTTCAAGTCGACGAATCCGGCTGGGGCTTCCTGGGCTGCGGAGTCGGCGGGCACGCCATCTCCCTGAGCATCTCCTCCACCAGGTCCTCGACCATCAGCTCGAGGTGCTGGGTCATGGCGTGCAGGTGCACGATGGAGTTGGGGATGGCGTCCTGGGACGCTCCGCGGGGGATGCCCTGGATGCGCTTGAAGAGATGGCAGAACACCTCCCTCAGAGGCCCGAGCCGCGCGACGAGCGCGGCCTTGGTCCCCTCGGCCTCGCCGTGGTGCCGGATGAGCTGCTTGAACACGATGTGGCGGCCGACCTCCCTGGTGTTCGAGAAGGGGCGCAGGTCCTTGAGCATGGGCCGGAACTGGCTCCCCACCGGGCACCCGCTGGAGAAGGCCGCGATCTGGACGAAGGCGGCGCCCACCTGCTGGAGCGGCCACTTCACGGTCGTGCGCCGGTTCTCGGAATCCACCGCGGTCGCGGTCACGGTCTCGAACGAGGTCCTCTGGCTGAGCCGGGAGATGGTCTCCTCCACGCAGAGCGCCGCCGGGCAGTAGCCCGCCTCGGGCGGCAGGGTGCAGCAGGGGCACTTCTCGAACTCGAGCTTCGTCCACGGGGCGGGCAGGGAGGCGACCCTGGGCTTGTGGCGGCCGCTGCGCGTCATGTCGAGGAAGATGGCTTCGGTCGTGCCGTCCGAGAACTCCAGCGTCAGCTCCTGATACCAGGTGTCGCTCATCGGGTCTCCGGCATCAATTTAACATACTTGCGCCGACCCCGCAATGAGCGGGCCTTCTTTTCACGGAAGGAGCGCTCCCTGCGTGCGGCCATGACCCGTGCGGATGTCATCCTCCCTCATCCTCGCGGTGGTCTCGCGGATGACGCTTCTGCACGCGGCCGCGGTCGAGGCGGCGAGTTCGCCGCAGGAGGCGGCCGGAGGAGCGTTCGTGATGGTCCGCAGGATCGAGCGGGCTCCATCGAGCGCGGCATCTCCATGCCCGGCCTCGTGCTCGCGCAGGGCGGAACTGAACCTCTTCCAGCGGCGCTGGTGCTTCATCGGAGCATCCGCCGGGGGCGTCCAGAAGGGATAGACCTGCCTGAGCGCGAGCGCGACCGCGGCGGAGGTGACGGAACAGCCGGCCGGGCCCCTGGAATAGGAGAATTCCCACGTGATGCGGTACTCGGTGGCGGCGGCGTAACGACGGCCGTTCGGACGCTCGCGCGGGCCTGAGGCCGAGATCTGGCTGCGCAAGTCTTTGGCCGTACGGCCGGTGACGGGATAATAGACGACCTCTTGGCGGACGGCGAGGCCGGGTTCAAGCGCCTCCAGGGACGGGGGTTCGGGTCTCGGCTGGGACACGGCCTCGGCGGCCGATCCTCCCGCATGGAGCAGGACGCACGCGAAGGACGCTGCCAGGAGCGCGGCTTGCGCGGCGCCTTCCTTGGCTGCGGGCGGTGCCATACTACAAGTCTGACCCTCCGCGCTCACGCCCGGCTTATCGCGCCATTAGTTCCGACTTAAGCGGATTTGTTACCATTGGTGCGGACATCCATGCGGCACCAGGAACGAAGCGCCAAGAACGCGCCTTTCGGGACGGCCTCCGGATGAGGAGGGCGTATGGCGGGCGGTAAGTTCTTCGCCTTGCTCGACGACATCGCCACGCTGCTCGACGACGTCTCCCTGCTCACCAAGGTGGCCGCGGAGAAGACCGCGGGCGTGCTGGGCGACGACCTCGCGCTCAACGCCCAGCAGGTGGCGGGGGTGAGCGCGGACCGGGAACTCCCCGTGGTGTGGGCCGTGGCCAAGGGCTCCCTGGTCAACAAGGCCATCCTCGTGCCCGCGGCCCTGGCCATCAGCGCCTTGACCCCGCGGCTCGTGACCCCGCTCCTCATGGTCGGCGGGGTCTACCTCTGCTACGAGGGCTTCGAGAAAGTGGCCCACAAGCTCATGGGCGGGCGCGACGAGGACGCGGAGCGCCGCGCCGAGATCGCGGCCGCGCTCGCCGACCCCTCCCTGGACCTGGTCGCCTTCGAGAAGTCCAAGATCGCGGGAGCGGTCCGCACCGACTTCATCCTGTCCGCGGAGATCATCGTGATCTCGCTGGGCATCGTGGCTTCGGCGCCGCTCATACAGCGGGTGGCGGCCCTCGTCGGCATCGCCATCCTGATGACGGCCGGCGTCTACGGAGTCGTGGCCGGCATCGTGAAGCTCGACGACGCCGGGCTCTGGCTCAGCATGCGCAAAGGCCGGGGCGCGTCCCAGCATCTCCTGCGCCGCGTAGGCCTGGCGCTCCTGGCCGCCGCTCCCTGGATGATGAAAGGCATCTCGGCCGCCGGGGTCGCGGCCATGTTCCTGGTCGGGGGCGGCATCCTGGCTCACGGCATCCCCCCCCTGCACCGCGGGATCGTCCGCGCGGCCGCCTCCTCCGGCCCCATGGGGCGGCGGCTCGTGCCGCTCCTCGCCAATGCCGGGGTCGGGGTGCTCGCTGGAGCGGCCGCTCTCGCGGCCGTGGGGCTCGGACAGCGCCTCAGGCGTCGGAAAAGTTGATGTGCCGGACCCAATCTTGGTAGGCTAAGGCGTGATTCTAGGCATCGGAACGGACATCATCGATGTGGCCCGCGTGGCCCGGGAGCTCCGCCGCTCCAAGGGCTTCAAGGAGCGGTGCTTCTCCGCCCGCGAGATCGCCTACTGCGAACCCCGGGGAAGCCGCAGCCAGAACTACGCGGCGCGCTTCGCGGCCAAGGAAGCCTTCTTCAAGGCCCTCGGCACGGGCTGGCGCGGCGGGATGGGCTTCGACGAGGTGGAGATCGTCAACGACCGCCTCGGCAAGCCCGGGATCGTCCTGGCCGGCCGGGCCAAGGCCTCCTGCCGCAAGCTCCGCGTTCGGAAGATCCATGTCTCTTTGTCCCACCTCAAGGACTATTCCAGCGCCGTCGTCGTGATGGAGGACTGACATGAGAACCATGACCCCGTCGAACATCGGCTCCTACGAGGAGCGGCTCAAGGACTTCAGCTGGTCCCTGTCTGAAAAAGAGCTCGGCTACAAGGCCGGAGACGACATCAACATCGCCTGGCACTGCACGGACCGCGTCTGCAAGCTGGGCAAGGCAGGCAAGACCGCCCTCATCTGGGAGGGCCTCGGCGGCGCGTCCAAGAGCTATACCTTCAACGACATCCGCCTCGCCTCCAACACGATCGCCTCCTTCCTGCAGGGCCTGGGCATCCGGCGCGAAGAGCGCGTCTGCCTCTTCATGGACCGCATCCCGGAGCTCTACCTCGGGTTCCTCGGCGTGCTCAAGATGGGCGGCGTGGCCCAGCCCCTGTTCTCGGCCTTCGGCGACGAGTCGCTCCTCGTGCGCCTGGAGAACGCGCAGACGACCGCGGTCCTGACCACGCGCAAGCACGCGGGCAAGGTGCGCAAGATCCGCGAGAAGCTCCCGCACCTCAAGCACGTCATCGTGGTGGACGACGACGGCAAGAAGCCCCTGCAGACGGGCGAAGTCGCCTTCTCCCTCGAGAAAGCCGAGCCGGTCGAGGATTTCAAGGCCGCGGCCACCAAGGCGGAATCGCCCTCGGTCCTGCACTACACCTCGGGCACCACGGGCCAGCCCAAGGGCGTGCGGCATGTCCACTACTCGCTCATCTCGCAATACCTGACCGCGAAGTGGGTCCTCGACCTCCAGGACAACGACATCTACTGGTGCACCGCGGACCCGGGCTGGGTCACGGGCACCTCCTACGGCATCATCGGGCCCTGGAGCCTCGGCGTCACCCAGTGCGTGCTCGACGCGGGCTTCTCGGCCGAGGCCTGGTACCAGTTCATCCAGAAGCACAAGGTCACGGTGTGGTACTCGGCGCCCACGGCCATCCGCTCCCTCATGAAGGCCGGCGAGGAGGCGGTCAAGAAGCACGACCTCGAAAGCCTGCGCCACCTCGCGAGCGTGGGAGAGCCCTTGAACGCCGAGGCCGTGGTCTGGTCCCAGCGCGTGTTCGGACTCCCCTTCCACGACAACTACTGGCAGACCGAGACCGGCTCCATCATGATCACGAACCTGCCGGGCATGAAGATCAAGCCCGGGTCCATGGCCAAGCCCTTCCCCGGCATCACCGCCGCGCTCCTCGACATGACCACCTTCTCCCCCATGACGGACCCCGGAAAGGTGGGCCTCATCGCGGTCAAGCCCGGCTGGCCCGCCATGCTGCGCGGCTACTGGAACAACGAGGAGGCCTTCAAGAAGAAGTTCCGGGACGGCTGGTACCTCACCGGCGACCGGGCCACCCTCGACAAGGACGGCTACTTCTGGTTCGTGGGCCGGGACGACGACGTCATCAACACCGCGGGCCACCTCGTGAGCCCCTTCGAGGTCGAGTCCGCCCTGCTCGAGCACCCGGCCGTGGCCGAGTCCGGGGTGGTGTCCAAGCCCGACGAGATCAACATGGAGGTCGTCAAGGCCTTCGTGACCTTGAAGCCCGGCAACGAGCCCAGCGAGGACCTCAAGCTCGAGATCATGAACTTCATCCGCAAGAAGCTCTCGCCCCTGGCCATGCCGCAGGAGATCGAGTTCACCCCCCTCCTGCCCAAGACCCGCAGCGGCAAGATCATGCGCCGCGTGCTCAAGGCCAAGGAGTGGGGCCAGGAGATCGGCGACACTTCCACCCTGGAGAACGACTAAGGAGACCATAATGGCGACGGCCAAAGAGATCTGCGACACGGTGCTGAAATACGTAAAAGACGAGTACGTGGAGGACGAGGACCAGGAGCTCACCTGCCGGACCCCGCTCATCTCCGGCGGCATCGTGGACTCCTTCTCCATGGTCTCGCTCAAGCGCTTCCTGGAGAACAAGTACAAGATCCAGATCCCGGACGCCCAGGCGACCCCCGAAGCCTTCGACACCGTGGACAAGATCGCGGTCCTGGTCCAGTCGCTCACCGACCGCAAGAACTAAGGAGCGGACCATGGCCTTCACCGACGCTGTCCGCTCGGGCTTCCAGAAGGAGCTCGAGGGCCTGAGGGCCGCCGGCATCTTCAAGACCGAGCGGTTCATCCACTCCGCGCAGGCCGCGGACATCGAAGTCGAGTTCCCGGCCGGAGCGGCGCCCAAGAAGGTCGTCAACATGTGCGCCAACAACTACCTCGGGCTCTCCTCCCACCCCGAGGTCGTGGCCGCGGCGCACGCGGGGCTCGACTCCCGGGGCTACGGCATGTCCTCCGTGCGCTTCATCTGCGGCACGCAGGACATCCACAGGGAGCTCGAAGGACGCATGACCGAGTTCCTCGGCACCGAGGACACCATCCTCTTCCCCTCGTGCATGGACGCCAACGCAGGCGTCTTCGAGGCCATCCTCAACGAGTCCGACGTCATGATCTCCGACCGGCTCGTCCACGCCTCCATCATCGACGGCATCCGGCTGTGCAAGGCCGAGCGCGACACCTTCAAGCACGCCGACATGGAGCACCTCGAGTCCAAGCTCGAGCTCCACGCGGCCAGGCGGCTGAAGGTCGTCATCACGGACGGGGTCTTCTCCATGGACGGCGACACCCCGCCCTTGGACGAGATGTCCCGGCTGTGCGAGAAGCGCGGGGCCCTGCTCTTCGTGGACGACTCTCACTCGACCGGGTTCATCGGCAGGACCGGCCGGGGCACGCACGAGAAGTACGGCGTGGTGGGCAAGGTCGACATCATCACCACCACCTTCGGCAAGGCCCTCGGCGGCGCCTCGGGCGGCTGCGTCTCCGGCCGCCGGGAGCTCGTGGAGATGTGCCGCCAGCGCGCGCGGCCGTATCTCTTCTCCAACACCATCGCGCCCGTGGTGGTGGCCGGGGTCCTGCGGGTCCTCGACCTCATCTCCAAGAGCACGGAGCGGCGCGACAAGCTCGAGAAGAACGCGGCCTACTGGCGCAAAGGCTTGACCTCGGCCGGGTTCGTCTTGAAGGAAGGCGACACCCCCATCGTGCCGGTCATGCTCTTCAACGCCAAGCTCTCCCAGGACTTCTCCAGGGACCTCTTCGAGGAAGGGATCTACGCCGTGGGCTTCTTCTTCCCCGTGGTGCCCAAGGGCGCGGCCCGCATCCGCACGCAGATCTCGGCCGGCCACGAGACGAGCCACCTCGACAAGGCGCTCTCGGCCTTCATCAAGGTCGGCAAGAAGTACGAGATCCACCGTTGATCCGCTCGACGTCGAGCGCCGCCTCCAAGGCCTCGGGCGTCCCATAAGCGCGGTTCCGAGCGCCGCGGTTCAGCCGGGTCCAGCGGGCCTTCCCGGCCGGGACGGAGGCGGCACGGAGCATCGCGGCGGCGTGGCCGTGCCAGAACAGCGTCACATGATCGTCGCGCGCCTGCACGCGCTGGTAGATGCCCTCGAACCTCCCGATGAAGTTGACGGCGGAGCGCTCGCGGAAGAATCCCTCAGGAGTGCGGTACTCCGACGGGACTTTCGCCTTGAGGACCTTCTCTTTCCAGATGCGCCGGAGGGACTCATCACGCAACGAGATCCTCTCGTCGCGGATGATGTCCCAGGGAGCGTGCGGCCCCTCGTCGTCGAGAAGGAAGAGCACGCGGCGCCGGAACTCCTCGCGCGCCAGGGCGCCGGAGGCGATCGTGACGCCGTTGGAGTGCGACCATACTCCGACCGCGGCGGGGTCGATGCCCGGGTCGCGGAAGAGCTCGCTGAGCACGACGGCCGCGTCGTCCTGGTCCTTGGCGCCGTTGTAGTCCAATGCGGGAGAACCGACCTCCTCCCTGAGTTTCGGTTCGGCGTCAAAGGCGGCCACGACGATCCCGGCGGACGCGGCGGCCACGGCGAGCTTGTGATCCAGGAGCTCGGTGCCAGGGCCCCAGCCGCCGGCCAGCCGCAGGACCGCTGCGAACCGGCGGCCCGGGTACTTGGCGAACCGGGGCCTCACGAACCGGACCCGGATCGCGTAGCCGTGCGGGCTCCGCAATCCGACGCTCACGTCTTCCGTCTCGAAGCGGTTCCTCGAGGAGGGAGCGGGCTCTCTCGCCTCGCTCGAGCCCCAAGCAGACGCGAGGAAAGCCGCCGCGAGCAAGCCGCGCATCATCGCGTCCATGGAGGCTTCATGACCGCCGCCTGCCGAGATTCCTCATCGGGATACTGCTTTCTTCGGCCGTCTCTGCCATCTTGGCCTGTTTTGCAATTGTCGAGTCGGCCGTTCTGGCCGGTTCTGGCAGGTTTTGGAGAGGCAGCCTTTGGGCCCTCGAACCTGTCGTTTGAACGGGCGATTCAAGGGGCAGGTGGGAGACCTAGTTCAGATCCTTGTCCGGCCAGTACTTGGTGCCGTTGACCGTGGCCTGCAGGGCGAGCCCTGACTCCGTGAGCTGGAAGATCTCGATGTTGTCCTCCACATAGGCCTCACCGCCGGCGGGACTCCGTGAGCTGGAAGATCTCGATGTTGTCCTCCACATAGGCCTCACCGCCGGCGGCCCCTCCCTTCTCCCCGGATTTGGCCGCGGCGTCGGCCTGCCCCCCGAACGCCCATCCCTTGCCGATGAAATCCTTCAGCACGGCCTTGCTCTTGAAGATGAAGACCGCCCGAATATCCTTGACCCCCATCCCGAAGCCGACGCCCACCGAGCGCATCTTCATGAAGGTCCTCTTGCCCGTGGCATTGTCGATCACGACGCCGAAGCCGTTGCCTCCGGCGAGCAGGAAGATGTGCGTGCCGATGTTGCTGAAGACCGCGTACCCGGAGGCCCTTTTGACCATGTCGCGGGTCTCAGGCTTCTCCTTATGGAGCCTGGCCAAGGTCTCGTCCTTCATCTTGAGGACATAGCTCCTCCTGTCCTCCACGGTCACCCCCTTGGGCGTGGCGCAGCCCGCAGCGAGCATGCCCAAGCACAGCGCCGCCGGAAACCACAGCACCTTTCCCATGGGACTAGAGCGGGCAAGGCAGCGGCGTCAGCTTGCCTTCGGCACGGGGGGCCCGTTCCTCAGCCTTGGGCTTGGCATGAGGCCGCGACTCGATGGCGATGGTCACGACCAGCCCGGCCAGGGCCGTGCCGGATGCCCCGAATTTCTCGTCATCCATCCAACCCGACATGTTGTAGCCGTCCCTGCCGTTGGGCTGGAAGTTGATGTTCGCGCCTGAAGCGTAGTCGTAGAGGTTGTAGGAAGGCGGATTGTTCGGGTCGTCCTCGCGGCCCAGAGCGTTCATGGTGAAGTTGACGCGCAGGGCCTGGCCGCCGCCCTGCGGGTGGATGGTGCCGCTCACGGAGTAGTTGCCGCCCCACTTGTTGACCGAGGCGTTGACCCCCGCACCGCTGATGGTAAAGTAGGACCCCGAGCCCCACACCGAACCCGAGAAAGGCCTGCCGCTGAAATAGAGGTTCGAGCCCGACCCATTGACCCACAGGTTCACGCCCAGGGAATACTCGTTGACCGAGTAGGAGCTGGAACCGTTCTTCCATATCTGTCCGTTGACGAAGCGGCGCTGGGATACTGCGGACGCGGAGGGCGCGGCGGATGCCGCTGTCACGCAGAACGCGAGCCCTGCCGCGACCCGGACGGCCAGATTGAGGGAACCATGTCTTTTCATCATAAAGTATTATACCACGGTCGAATTAATATAATGCACCCCACGGCGCGGGGCGGCCGCGCCTCCGTGGCCGGACCATGAAACGACGACCCTATCCCCTGGCCTTGCTGGTCGCGGCGACATTCACCGGCCTGGCCGGCATCCACTACCTCGCCAGCCGCCGCGTGCCGGTCGGGGTGTTCAACGACGACGCGTTCTTCATCCTCCTGGCTAAGTCCCTCAGGAAAGGCGCCTTCGCCCTTCCTGACGGGACTCCGGTGACGGACCCCCTGCCCGGGTTCTCCGCCCTGCTCATGCTCCCTGCCTGGGCCGTGGAGCCGCGCTGGCACCTGCTCCAGCTCCTCGTGGTGGCCTGCGGTCTCCTGGCTGTGTTCCTCACCTGGCGCCTAGCCCTGCGGTTCCTCTCTCGACCCTGGGCCCTGTCCGCAGCCCTGCTGACAGGCCTCAATCCGGTCCTGGTGGGATTGGGCGGCATCGTCATCCCGGACATCCCGTATCTTGCCCTGTCCCTGGCGCTCTTCCTGGGGGTTGGCGCCATCAGGACAGCGAGCCCGTGGTGGAACCTTCCGGTCCTGGTCTCGGGCGCCGGCCTGGCATGCCTCATGCGGCCCCAGGGAGCGCTCCTGACCCTGGGCTTGGGCGTGGCGGTCTGGGTCAGGCTGGGCCGCGTCCAAAGCCTGGCCTTCATGGGAGGAGCGCTCGCTCCCCTGGCAGTCTGGCTGTGCCGCAACCTCCTGGCAGGACGGACCGTGACCGGTTTTGTTTCCAACTGGAAGTCCCAGTTCTTCCTCTTCCCAGGACCTCTTGAGCAGGCCAACCACTTCATCAGCCTCGTGGGCTCCATGTTCGGCCAGGGCCTCATCGGCGCCACGGGCCCGCAAGCCCTGTCCGCTGGAGCAGGCTTCGCCTGCCTGCTCCTCGCGGGCCATGGCGCGGTCCGGCTGACAAAAAGCCCTGAAGGCGGCCTGCCCGCGCCCGGCGTCGCTGGCGCGGGCGTGCCGCCTCCGCTTGGAACGGGAAGCGGCCTGGCCGCCGGCATGGCCTCCTATGTCATCCTGGTTCTGGCCCTGCACGCGACCTGGCCTTTGACCGAGGCCCGCTACCTCATCCCGCTCCTGCCGTTCGCGGTCATCCTCATCCTGGCATCGCTCAGGACCTGGCTGGACAAGCTCGGTCCTGCCGCGCTCCTTCTGCTGGCCGCGCAATCCTTGGCTCTCCTCCGCTATGACCTCGCTTTCGCCGGCCGGGGCTGGGGACCCCGCCCCTTGTTCGAGCCTGAGACCATGGCGTGGCTCTGCCGGAACACCCCGCCGGAGGCCAGGATCGAAAGCCTGGCATTCCACGGAGTCGAGTTGTTCGCGGGCCGCAAAGCCGTGCCTCCGGG
>JACRNU010000038.1 GCA_016234805.1 Elusimicrobiota bacterium | reverse complement strand
GACTTCTGTCCTTCGGCTGTCCCCATCATCTTGGTTGGTCTCCTCTCGTCGGTGTTCCGTCGAGAGATTCTATGATTTTCCAAGACGCGGGTCACTTGTGTCAACACTCCGCAAGGGGTTTTTCAGCAGCCTGCTAGTGGCATCGGGCCGCATCATGTTATACTGGACGTCATGGCGCGAGTGATGACTCAGCCCGCGGGCAGGCCGGCCAAGATCAAGAGGCTCAAGGAGCTCGAAGCCGTCATGCGCGCGGCCCGCAAGGCCGGCAAGAAGGTGGCGCTCTGCCATGGGGTCTTCGATGTCATGCACCCGGGCCACATCGTGCACTTCAAGGAGGCCGCGCAGCGCGCCGACCTCGTGATCGTCACGGTCACCCCGGACCGCTTCGTCAACAAGGGCCCGGGCCGGCCCGTCTTCGACGAAAGCCTGCGCTTGGAGGCTCTGGCCGCGGTGGAATACATCGATTGCGTGGCGCTCAACGAGTGGCCCACGGCGGTCGAGACCATCGCGCTGCTCAAGCCTGATTTCTACGTCAAAGGCGCGGAGTACGCGGAACCCGGGCGGGACGTGACCCGGAAGATCGAGGATGAGGAGAAGGCGATCCGCGCGGCCGGGGGAAAGCTCGTGTTCACCGCGGGGTTCTCGTCGAGCTCTAGCTCCATCATCAATCGGTTCTTCAGCGCCTATCCCCCGGAGACCCAGGAATACCTGCGCGACTTCCGTCGGCGCCACGACTCCGCCGGGATCATCCGCCGGTTGAAGCGGCTCTCGAGCCTGAGGGCGCTGGTGGTGGGCGAGGCCATCGTGGACGAGTACTGCTACTGCATCCCCATGGGCAAATCGCCCAAGGAGACCATCGTCTCGACGCGATTCTCGTCGGAGGAGCGGTTCGCGGGAGGGGCGGCGGCGACCACCAACCATGTGGCAGGGTTCTGCCGCGAGGCCACGCTGGTGACCGTGCTGGGCGCCGACAAGGGGGACCTGGATTTCCTCTCGGGCAAATTGCGGCCCAACGTGAGGATGCTGCCGCTGATCCAGTCCGACCGGCCGACCATACGGAAGCGCCGTTTCGTGGAGCCGGGCTTCCTGACCAAGATGTTCGAGATACAGCTGCTCAACGACAGCGCCCTGAGCGCGGACGGTGAGGCGCGGCTGGGGGCCATCCTCGAGGAGCAGATGCCGAAGTACGATTTGGTCATCGTCAACGATTTCGGCCATGGCATGCTGACCAAGAAGCTGCGCGACCTTCTCAGCTCCGGCCGGAAGTTCATGGCCCTCAACACCCAGACCAACTCGGCCAACATGGGGTTCAACACCGTCACCAATTACCGCAGGGCTGACTTCGCCGCGATCGACGAGCCGGAGCTCCGGCTGGCCGCGCGCGAAAAGTACGGGTCCATCACCGATATGGCGGCGCGGATACGGCGGAGCCTGGGAGCCAAGAAATTCGTCGTCAGCTGGGGCCCGAGAGGCTCCATCGTCCTTTCGAGCGAGGGGTGGACGGCGGCGCCGGCGTTGGCGACGCGCGTCGTCGACCGCACGGGCGCCGGGGACGCCCTTTTCGCCCTCACCTCTCCCTGCGCGTACGCGGGCATGGCGCCGGACATCCTGGCTTTCGTCGGCAACTGCATCGGGGCCATGGCGGTCGAGACCGTCTGCAACCGCGAGCCCGTCGACCCCGTCCGTCTCTACAAGTTCGTCGAATCCTTGCTCCGATGACGGCGGCGGGGCGTGAGCCTCGCATCGGGGTGGACCTGGACAACACCATCGTCTGCTACGACAGGATCTTCCAGCGCTTGGCTCGGGAACGCGGCTTCATCGAGCAGGGCGTCCCGGCGCGGAAGGGAGCCATCCGCGACATGCTCCGGGCCCAGGACCGGGAAGGAAGCTGGACGGAGCTGCAGGGGATCGCATACGGGGACGCCATGGCGGATGCCGAGCCGTTCCCCGGCGTGCGCGCCTTCTTCGACAGGTGCCGGTCCATCGGGGTCCCGGTGTGGATCATCAGCCACCGGACACGACAGCCTGTCCGGGGGAGCCCGTGCGACCTGCACGAAGCGGCATGGGCTTGGCTGGAGAGGCAGGGCTTCTTGGACCGGGGGCCGGGCGGTCCGGGCCGCGAGCGCGTCTGCCTCGAGCTCACGCGCGCGGACAAGCTGAGCCGCATCACGCGATCGCGGTGCACGCATTTCATCGACGACCTTCCCGAGCTCCTGCTGGACCCGGGCTTCCCCGGCGGCGTGGAGCGCCTCCTGTTCGACCCCGACGGCCGCCACGCGCCTGGATCGCGGGATTGGCGCCGCGCCGGATCCTGGGACGAGGTCTCCTCCTGGCTGCTGCCGGGTTAGGGCCTGTCAAACGAAGCCGAGGTGCTTCGGGTCGGCGTAAAGGTACTCCAGGATCATCTTGTTCTTGTCGTTGGCGAGGCAGTGGTGGTTGCACACCCGGGACGGGTCGATCTTGAAGAACCGTTTCCTGTCGGAGAACCAGAGCTCGCGGAAGCTCGTCTTCGCGAGCGAGCCTAGGCAGCCTTCCGCCAGGTTGTAGGCCTTGTCGGGGCAGGCGTAGACGTTGAGGTCGGCTCCGATCACGGGCAGGATCTGCAGGTACGGGCACCACGTGTAGGCTTTTTCGAACTTCCCGCCCAGTTCGCCGTAGGAGTCCGAGACCTCGATGTTCCTCCGGGCGCACTCCTCCAGCGCGCGGTCGATCTGCCCGCGGGCGGCCGCCAGCGACTCGCGGTGATACCCGAGGTTCTCGGCGCCTTTGTTGCTCACGATGCAGGGAGATACCTTGATGCTGTCCACCCCGACGCCGCAGAGCGTCGAGATCAGCTCGCGGATGCGGCCGGCGTTGCGGTTGTTGACGATGATGCTCGCGCCGAGGCGGCAGGCTCCGCCCAGGGCCTTGAAGCGGGTGAGGTTGGCGATGATGCGCGAGAACTCGCCGCTGCGCGCTCCACGGAACTCGCTGTAGCTGGCGTCGCTCCAGCCGTCCATGGAGACGCGCAGCCAGCGGCCCTTGAACGCGAAGAGTTCCGCCAGCTCTCCGTCGAGGAGGGAGCCGTTGGTCAGCGCCGCGAACTGCGTCTTCGACTCGGCCAGGGCGCGGACCGTCTCCGGCAGGTGCGGGTAGCAGAACGGCTCGCCGCCGCCGCTGAAGGTCACGGCCTTGACGCCCATGGCGATGATGTCGCGCGTGATCTCCCGCATCTTGGCCCGGGGGATGGAATCGCGGGCGGCCATGTCCCGGCCGAGCTGGAGGTTGTCGGCCCGGTAGGCGCAGTACCAGCATCGGTGGTTGCACGCGTTGGTGGGCTTGATGCGGATGTGCACCGGCGCCAGCGTCGCCTTCTCCGGCGGCAGCGAGTCGAGCTTCTTCTTGTAGCGGAAGATCTTGAATCTCGTGTAGAGCAGCCCCATGGATCGCCCCCTGGTCTATTCGAAAAAGATGAACTCGTGGTCGCCGGTGTAGCCGAAGTGCGAGAACAGCCAGGTCCAATCGGCGGTGTCGAGGAAGGTCTGGCACGTCAGAGCCCAGCACTGCAGGTTGAAGAGTTCCGCCTCGCTGCGGTAGCTCTCCACCATCACGTACTTGCTGCGCCCCACCCGCTCGATCTCCTTGAGGGCGGTCTCCAATTCGAAGAGATGCAGGTTGTGCAGGCAGGCGAGCGATATGACGAGGTCGAAGTGGGCGTCGGCCCAGGGGTAGGCGTCCTGGGCGCGGCGGCGCGTCAGCCGGGGCCGGATCTCGGCCGGGGCGTCGCCCAGGCCGTGCTTGGAGATGTCGATGCCGGCGACTTCGGCCCCGGGCAGGAGCTTGCCGAGCTCGTAAAGCAGGTGGGCCTTCCCGCAGCCCACGTCGAGTATCCTGGCCCCGGGTCCCAGCTTGTAGAACGAGATCATGCGTTCCGCGACGGGCTTCCAGCGTCCGTCGTAGCGGTAGCCGCCGTAGCCGCAGCGCCGATCGCCGTCCCAGTAGTCGAATTCGTACTCCCGGGCTTTGCGCATGCAGTCGATCTTGCCGTCGTTCATGCGCCCCAGGTAGTCCCTGGTCGTGCGCTTGTGGAGCGGCGTGACGAAATCCAGCAGTCGTTTCATGAGGGAAGCTCCTTGAGACACCGCGCCGCTTTGCGCAGCTGCAGGGCCTTGCGCGCCGCGAAATCCGCCGGATCCAGCCAGGCCGCGAACTCCCGGCGCTTGCGGCCCTCGGGCAGGAACTCGTTGAGCAGGAGGCAGCACCACTTGAGCCGGTGCACCGGGAACAGCGCCTGGAAACGGGCCATGTGGCGCCGGCGGTCGCCTGCCTCGGCCGCGACTTCTCCGGCGAAGAAGGGGAAGAGGTCGGCGGGGACCGGCGCTTCGGGCTGAAGGAAGAAGTCGCAGACCATCTTGGCCGGGTCGTCCCAGCCGGCGTATTCGAAGTCCAGGAAGCACAGCTTGTCGTCGGCCAGCAGCGCGTTGTGGAAGCCGAAATCGGAGGGAGAGATGCGCCGGTCGTGCCTGGGGAGCGCGGCCGAAGGGTCCAGGCCGGCGCGGCGGTACGCGGCGAGCGTGAGTTCGTGGACATGCGGCCAGAGTTCCTCGCGCAGGCGCCGGACGAGGGCCGCGGCCTCGCGGTCCATGTCGTCGGCCGGTTCCAGGACGCGGAACTTCTCCGCCCGCCACAGGAAGCTGTGGAAATGGTCTTCCAGGGAGAAGCTGGCCTCGGAGCCTTCCGCGAGCGCCGCGGCCGACGGCAGGGCTCTCAGCCGATTCAGGGCCAGGTAGAACTCGAGCATCTCCTCGACGCGGCCGCGCGTCACCTCCGCCGGCGCCAGCTTCCGGCCGGGAACGAAGCCGTAGAGCCCGGCGCGGGCTTCCGGATCCTGGGCAAGGGGACGGGGGACGCACCGCAGCCCGCTGTCCCAGGCCAGTCGCAGGAACGCGAATTCCTTGCCGAGCCGGTCCCGTGGGTCCTGGGGGTCGAAGAAGTACTTCTTCATGACGAAGAGGCCCGCGGAGGACTCGACCCTGAAGACGCGGTTGTTGGCGCCGGGCGCCAACGCCGTCACCGTACAGCCGCCGGCCGAGCAGCCGGCGCGCCGCCGGAGGTCTTCGGCCAGCCGGCTTATCTCGTCGCCATTCATGGCCTTCAGAGGCGGATCAGTCCAGGCATCGGAGGATCCGTTCCGCCATGGCGTCCGGCGCAAGGCCGTGCGCGTCCCGCGCTTCTCTCTGGCTGGCGCAGTTGTCGATGAAGGCATCCGGCAGCGCCAGGCGCAGCAGGCGCGGCGTCTTGGGCAGGCGCCGGTCGGAGAACCACTCCGCGACCGCGGCCCCGAAGCCGCCGATGGCGCCGTGCTCTTCCATGGTCGCGACGAGCCTGAACTTGCCCGCCGCCGCGGCCAAGGCCTCGTCATCCAGGGGCTTGACCGTGTGGAAGCTCGATACCTGGGCCGAGCAGCCCCGGGCGGCGAGCTTTTCGCGGACCGCGATCGCGTCGGAGAGCATGGTCCCTGAGCTCATGAGGCACACATCGCTCCCCTCCGCCACGGCCAGCGCGCGTCCGATGCGGATGGGGGGAGGAGCGGGATGCACGGAGGGCTCCCCTTTCTTTCCGATGCGGAGGTAGACCGGCGACGGGAGGGTGAGGGCTTCCCGCAGCAGCAAGCGCAGCTCCACCGGATCGGCGGGGCAGAGGACCGTCATGTTAGGGAGGACGCGCATCAGCGCGACGTCGTCGCAGGAATGGTGCGTGGGGCCCAGGTTGGCGTAGGCCAGGCCCGCGCCGGTCCCGACGATGATGACCGGGAGGTTCTGGCAGCAGATGTCGAGCTTGATCTGCTCCAGGCAGCGGATGGTGTTGAAGGGCGCTATCGTGTAGGTGACGGGACGAAGGCCGGACAGGGCCAGCCCCGCGGCGACTCCCGCCATGTTCGCTTCGGCGACGCCGCAGTTGAAGAACCGGCCGGGCGCCGCCTCTTTATATCGGTCGAAAAGCCTGTTGCCGATGTCTCCCGCGAGCAGCACCAGGAGAGGGTTCTCCCGGGCCAGGGCGGTGATCTCCTGGGCGAAGGCGTTCCTCATGGGATGCCCAATTCCTGTTTGGCTTTCAGCAGATCGTCCGCCGAGGGGATCCGGTAGTGCCAGTCGTTGTCGTCTTCCATGAAGGACACGCCTTTCCCCTTCACCGTATGCGCGATCAGCGCCGTCGGCTTGCCGGCGGAGGAGGGCAGCCCGGCCATGGCGGTCCGCAGGGCGCCCAGATCGTGCCCGTCGATCTCCCGCACGGCCCAGCCGAAGGCCGTCCACTTGTCGCACAACGGCTCCAGGGCGAGCACCTCGCGGCTGCGGCCCGTGGCCTGCCACGCGTTGAAATCGACGATGACCGCCAGGTTGCCCTGCCGCCTCGCGGCGGCGAACATCGCCGCTTCCCAGACCACTCCTTCGTTGCACTCGCCATCGCTCATCAGGACGACGACCCTGGAGGGCCTCCCCTGGAGCGCCGCTCCCAGCGCCCAGCCCGTCCCCATGCTCAGTCCGTGGCCCAGGGAACCGGAGGTGATCTCGACGCCCGGGACGCTGCCCCGGGTCGGGTGCTCCCCCAGCGGGCTCCCCGAGGTCCCCATCGCGTAGAGCTGTTCAAGCGTCAGGAATGAGAATTCGGCGAGAACGGCGTAGAGGGCCGCGGCCGCGTGTCCCTTGCTCAGGAGGAAGATGTCCCGTTCCGGGGAGTCGGCCAGCCCGGGCCCCAGGCGCAGCCCCCCGCCGTACGCCGCGAGCACGATGTCGACGCAGGAGAGGCTCGATCCGAGATGGGCGACCTTGTTGCGATGGGATATCTCGACGAGGCGGCCGCGCGCCCGCTTGGCCGCGGCCTCGAGAGAACGGACGTCTTCCTGCTCCTGGTTCATGGTGGTCGGCCGGATCCTGGGCCTTATCCGAGTTGGAGTCGCCGCATCACCCGCAGATTGTAGCAGTCGTCGGCGTCGTGGAGCTTGCCGGCGCGATAGGCCTCGATGACGTCCCGGATGCCGGCGGCGACATCATGCCGCGGCCGGAAGCCGGTGCCGATGAGCTTGTCGGAGTTCTGCCGGTAGGAGCGCGGGTCCGTGGATTCCGAGACGACGATCTCGGCCTCGGCGTGCCGCGCGACCTGCTGCGCGATCCCCATGATCGAGATGTTCTCGAAGCCGGCGTTGTAGATCCCGCGCAGCTCCCCGCCGCGTTCCAAGAAGTGCAGATAGACGGCGACCATGTCCTTGAGGTGGATGTTGGGCCGGACCTGCCCGCCCCCGAAGACGGTGATGCGGCGGTCGCGCAGCGCCTGCATCGTCAGCATGTTCACCGAAAGGTCGAGGCGCATCCGCGGGGAGTACCCGCAGATGGTCGCCGGCCGGATGATCTGCGCCGCGATGCGGTCCTGGTAGCTGAGGAGCACGCGTTCGCTGACCATCTTGGTCTTGTTGTAGTCGGAGATGGGCACCAGCGGCATGTCTTCCGTCACGTCGGGCTCGTTCTTGACGCCGTAGACGCTGCCTGAGCTCGCGTAGATGAACTGCTGGACGCCGTGCTTGATCGCCGCCTCGACCAGGCGCTGCGTCGCCAGCACGTTCACTTCCCAGGAGAGCTTCGGGCTGAGCTCCCCGCAGGGGTCGTTGGCGATGTTCGCCAGGTGGATGACCGCGTCCGCGCCCGCCAAGGGGAAGGAATCGGGCTCCCGGACGTCGCCTTTGAGGACGCTCAGTTTGGGATGTTCAGGGAGCCGGTTGCCGAACCACATGATGTCGACGACGCTGACGGAGTGGCCTTTTTCGAGCAATGCCGGCACCAGGGCTGAACCGACATAGCCGCATCCGCCGGTGACGAACAGGTGCATGGAGTTCCCTTCGCCAGTATAATCAAATTCGAGGCAGGGAAACAAACGCTCGCGGCAGCCATCCAGCAGGGGCGGCAGCTTGCCCCACGGTTATGAGCGCGCGAACGCCGCCGAGACCTTGAAGATCGCGGCGGCGATGTCGTCGACCTCGCCGCGGCCGAACCTCTCGTTGAAGAGGACGTTGAAGGACGAGGCTCTGAGGGCCGTGGCGTTCGGGGTGGCCGTTCCCGCCGGGAGGTATCTCCTGAACCAGGGCCATTCCGCGACGATATTCCGGTAATCGTGATTGACCCCGATCCCTTCCGCGGCAAGGGCTTCGGCGAACTCCGTCTTGGAGACGCTGATCGACTCCGTGTCGACCGTCAGGGTATAGAAGAAGGGGGAGGGCGACATGCCCTTCGGAACGGTCAGCGGACGCACGCTCAGGGCGGGCCGGAGCGCCCGGTCCAGCGCTTCGACGATCCGGCGGCGTCTCGCGATCATCGAGGGCAGCCTGGAGAGCGTCGAGATCCCGATGGCGCAGGAAAGCTCGTCTTGGTTGAGGTTGAGCGACGGGAAGAGATACTCGTTGGGATTCTTGAGGTCGAAGTCCGAGTAGGCCAGGGGCTTGCCCCGGTCGGCGATGGAGCGGATGCGGTCGCGGTACCGCGCATGGCGCGTGTAGACGACTCCGCCGCAGCCTCCCGTGGCGTGGTTCTTGGAGAACATGGTGGAAAAGAAGGCCATGTCCCCGAACGTGCCGATCCGGCGGCCGCCGACCAGCGCGCCATGCGACTGGGAGCAGTCCTCGATGACTTTGATCCCCCGCGAAGAGGCGATCTTGACGATGGACCCCGCGTCCGTCGGGATCCCGCCGATGTGCGCCACGATCACGGCTTTGGTGTTACTGGTGAGAGCGGCTTTGAATTCGGCGGGGCCCATGTTGAAGCTGCCGGGCGCCGCATCGGCGACCACGGGTTTGAGGCCCACGAGCACGGCCGGCGCCACTCCTCCCGGGTCCGTGACCGGGGGGACGACGATATCGCTTCCGGGTTCGATGTCGAGGGTCCGAAGGCAGACATAGAGGGCCGCGGTCCCGGAGCAGACGGCGTCGGCGAACCCGCCCCCCTGGAAGGCGCAGAATCCGCGGGTGTAGGCTTCCTCGAAGACGCCTTGATATCCGAAATCCGTCTTCTTCCGCCAGCTGTCCTGGAACACGCGCGACACCATCTTGAGCTCGTTTTTGCCGAAGAGCCGCCTGTAGGGCAAAGGCGTCCTTCTGACGGGCGTGCCGCCGTCGATGGCCAGCCTTGTCGATCGATGCCGCCTGAGAGTAGGCATGTATCCCGGGACGCTACGGCGAGACTATAGCTCTTCCTAGGCGCGACATTCAATCCGGGGGCGGGTGCCTCCTCCGGTGCCGCGCAGCGGCCGGCTCCTGGCATCTATGTTGCAACCCTAATTGATGATGCCGTCCATGGAGGCGCTTTCCCGATGACCACCAACAAGAAACTGCAGGAATGGGTGAAGAAGACCGCTGAATCGTGCCAGCCGGACAAGATCCACTGGTGCGACGGCTCGCAGGAGGAGTACGACCGGCTCATGGGTGAGATGGTCAAGTCCGGCATGGCCGTCAAGCTCAACGAAAAGAAGCGCCCCAACAGCTACTATTTCCGCTCCAACCCCGGCGACGTCGCGCGCGTGGAGGCCAGCACCTTCATCTGCTCCAAGAGGAAGGAGGACGCCGGTCCCACCAACAACTGGTGCGAGCCTTCGGAGATGAAGGCCAAGCTCGCCAAGTTCTACGCGGGCTGCATGAAGGGCCGGACCCTCTACGTCATCCCCTTCAGCATGGGCCCCTTGGGCTCGCCCATCTCCTACGTCGGCGTCCAGCTGACCGACTCTCCCTACGTGGTCTGCAGCATGCGGATCATGACCCGCATGGGCAAGAAGGTCTTGGACGTGCTGGGCGACGGCGCCTTCGTGCCGTGCCTGCACTCGGTCGGCGCTCCTCTCAAGGCCGGCGAGAAGGACTCCTTCTGGCCGTGCGACCCGAACAACAAGTTCATCGTGCACTTCCCCGAGGAGCGGATGATCTGGTCCTACGGCAGAGGCTACGGCGGCAACGCCCTGCTCGGCAAGAAGTGCTTCGCCCTGCGCATCGCCTCGGCCATGGCCCGCGACGAGGGCTGGCTCGCCGAGCACATGCTCATCATGGGCATCACCAACCCCAAGGGCGAGAAGAAGTACTTCGCCGCGGCCTTCCCGAGCGCCTGCGGCAAGACCAACCTGGCCATGCTCATCCCGAGCATGCCGGGCTGGAAGGTCGAGTGCGTGGGCGACGACATCGCGTGGATGAAGTTCGGGCCGGACGGCCGGCTCTACGCCATCAACCCCGAGTACGGGTTCTTCGGCGTGGCTCCCGGGACCTCCATGGAGTCCAACAAGAACGCCATGCTCTCGGCCACGAGGAACTCCATCTTCACGAACACCGGGCTCACCCCGGACGGCGACGTCTGGTGGGAGGGGATGGGCGGCGAGACCCCGGCGAAGCTGACGAGCTGGCTGGGCGAGGAGTGGGCCCCGAACTGCGGGAAGACGGCGTCGCACGCCAACGCGCGGTTCACGGCCCCGGCCTCCCAGTGCCCGGTCATCGACAAGGCGTGGGAGGACCCGAAGGGCGTTCCGATCTCGGCCTTCTTCTTCGGCGGCCGGCGGGGCAGCGTGGTGCCCCTGGTCATCGAGTCCTTCAACTGGCAGCACGGCACCTTCCTGGGCGCCACGGCGTCCTCCGAGATGACCGCTGCCGCGGCCGGCAAGGTGGGCGAACTCCGCCGCGATCCCATGGCCATGCTGCCCTTCTGCGGCTACCACATGGGAGACTACTTCGGCCATTGGCTCAAGCTCGGCAAGAAGGCCGACCCCAAGAAGCTGCCGCGGGTCTTCTACGTCAATTGGTTCCGCAAGTCCAAGGAGGGCAAGTTCCTCTGGCCGGGCTACGGGGAGAACTCCCGGGTCCTCAAGTGGGCCTTCGAGCGCCTCGAGGGGACGGCCAAGGCCGTGGAGACCCCCATCGGGCTGCTGCCGGAGAAGGGCTCCATCGACACGGCCGGCCTGAACGTGTCGAAGGAGGCCATGGACGAGCTCCTTGCCGTCGATACCGAGGCCTGGAAGGCCGAGGTCGAGTCCATCCGGGGCCACTTCGACAAGTTCGCGGACAGGCTCCCGCAGGGCATGAAGGACGAGCTCGAGTCCCTCAAGGAGAGGCTGAGCAAGGCTCCCTGCTGCGCTTGAGTATCCGCTAGGGGTCTTGCGGACACCGGGGGGAGGAGTGCTACCATGTCCTCCTCGATGGCGAAGCCCGTGGACAGCCGTCTCTTCCGCGCCAGGCACCGGTCCCTGACCGCGGCGGCGTCCCTCCTGGGCTTCTTGCGCACGTCCTTCTTCCTGGCCGCGGTCTTCATGATCGGCATCTCGGTCCTGGCCAGGTTCAAGGATGCGGACCGCTACCCGGCCTCGCAGTCCGTCCTGAGGGCGGCGCTGTCCGTGGAGCGTCCCATCCGGGATTTCCTCAGGGATCATTTCCCGACCGAGTTCCAGGGCCGGGACACCTCGAAGATCATGCTGGTCGCGGCGTGCTTCATCCTGTCGAGCCTGCTGAGCAAGTGGGGCAAGCATGTCGAGACCACGGCCCTGCGGATCTGGGACGAGGCCGCCGAGCTCGACGAGAACGAGGCCACGATCCTGAGCAAGGTGGGCCGGCTGCGCAAGGGCAAGCTCACCCGCGGCGAGCTCATGGAGGTCATCGCCGCGGCCCAGAAGGCCCTCGAGAAGCACAAGCAGAAGCTCTCCTTCCTCTCCATCGATGTGGTCAACTCGACGGGCATGAAGCTCGGCGAGGACCCGGCCAAGGCCGAGCGGGACTTCATCCGCTACAAGACCATGGTCGAGGAGATCCTCAGGCAGTGTCACTACTTCAAGGTGGCCTGGACCCCGGACGGGGTCATGATCTGCTTCCTTGAGACCCGGGACGCCCTGCTCGCCGGCCAGGGGGTCGTCAAGGAGCTGAGGGTCTTCAACCGGGAGGTCAAGACCATCAAGCACGACTTCGCGGTCCGGGTCGGCGTCAACACGGGAGAACTCCTGACCGAGGACGCCACCCCCATGGAGGAGATGACCGACCGGGTCATCGACGTCGCGGGGCACATGCAGAAGTACGGGGCCGTCGGCGCGGTCACCGTGTCGGAGCACGCCGTCAAGCCCCTGCTGGCGGAGTTCAAGTACAAGCCGACCGGCAAGGTCGTGGACGGCTGCCCGGTCTACGAGTGGGTCCCGCCCCCCGAGGAGCCGCCTCGGGTCAGCCCTGCTTGACCACGATGCCCTCGATGGTGTTCGCCACGTCCTCGCACCGGTCGATGGCCTCTTCGGTCCCCTCGTAGATCTCCTTCCACTTGATGACCTCGAGGGGATCCGGCTTGCCCTTGAAGAGGTTGGAGATGGCGTGAGCCAGGGCGTTGTCCCCGGCGTTCTCAAGGCGGTTGATCTCGATGCAGTAGTCCAGGATGCGCCGGGTCTCGCGCAGGTCCTTGAGGTGGGGCACGGCCTTCCGGAGGCATTCCACGGCGTGGAGCACGGTCTCCGACATGGCGATCAGGTCCTCCGTGACGCGCTGGATGCCGTAGAGCTGCATCCGCAGGGAGAGCGACTGGAGGATGTCCACGATGTCGTCCATCTTGGAGGCCAGCTCGTGGATGTCCTCCCGGTCGAAGGGGGTCACGAAGGTCCGGTTGAGCTTGTCGATGATCTCGTGCGTGGTGATGTCGGCCTCGTGCTCGATGTCGCGGAGCTTGTCGAACGCAGGGGACTGGAGGCTCCAGTTCTTCATAAGCTCCCTGAAGGTCCTGGCCGCGTCCTCGTTGTGCGCGGCCTGGGCCTCGAAAAGCTCGAAAAATTTCTCTTCCTTGGGGATGATGTTGAATGCCATGGTTATCTCCTGTCGAGGCGATACTATACCTGTTTGGGCCCGGGATTTCCAAACGAACGAGGCCGCGGCTCAGTAGAGCCTGAGGTCTGACTTGGCGGACTGCAGCTGGGGGGTCTGCTCCCGGTTCTGCCGCCGCGCCGCGCGCTGGACGGCCTTCTGGATGAAGGCGTGCAGCTCGCCCAAGGTTGATATGGCCGTCGCTATCGGCGTCGGCTTCGCCCCTGAGTCCCTTGAGCAGGTAGTAGGTGAAGAGCCCGTGCCCCTGGTCGTCCAGCGAGCCGGATATCTCATCCGATGAGGACGCTGCCAGGACGGACAGTTTCGGGCCCACGGGAGCCGCGGCCACGGTGGTCACCAGAGGCCGCGCGCCCTTGGCGAGGACGGAGCGGCCGCCCGCACCCGAGAAGCAGGAGTCCAGGGCCACCACCACTTCCCGGGCTTTGAGCGCCTGAAGCTTCTCGTACAGTCTCGGCAGAGGATAGCCGCTGGACTGCAGGAAGGTGGGGTCGCCGTCGTAGGGGACCAGATAGGCTGTCCCGGTCCCTGCGTCCGGGGCACCGTGCCCGGAGTAGAAGAAATAGACGCGCGAGTCAGCGGTGACGTTCCTGGGAAGCCACTCCTCGAGGTACTTCGTGATGCCGGTCTTGGTGGCTTTCGCGCCCGACAGGGAGATGATGTTCTCCTCAGGCACGCCAAGGCCCAGGACATAGCGGCGGAAGACCTCCGCGTCCCGCTGTCCGAAATCGGCCTTGGGGAGGGTCTCGTAGCGCTCGATCCCGACGATCAGGGCGAAATCATCCGGCCTCTGAGGCAGATGTTTTTGGAAGGAATCAACATCGGAGGAGATGGCCTGGGCGGCGGGGGGCGTTGGGACGGGCGTCGCAGCCGCGGGCGAGGCCGGAGCCCCCTGGGCGGGCGCGGTAGGGGCGAAGAATGTGGAAAACGATTGCGCCTGAAGATTCGATATCTGCCCTGCTTTCAGCCAGCGACTGGCAAGGAGGATCTCGACGTCTGTCTGACCCTCGGTCTGGGAGGGATAGAAATAGAACGCATAGGTCAGATCGACGTCGTTGGCCTTGGCAAGCACCGCGTGAGGCTCCCGGATGGTGGAGTAGACACCGGTCTTCTCCAAGGCGCCGGCGGCCTTTTCCATGAGTTCCGCTTCACTGCCGGGCACGGAGCGCCGCTGACCCTCTCCCTTATGTGCCTGGACATAGGCCATCGATCCGGCGCAGCCCGAGAACCCCAGGGCCGCGGCCAACAGCAGGACTTTGGACGTTGCTTGATGGAATCTCATGCGAGCCGCTCGCGCACGAGCGCGGCCCGGGCCGCGTCCCGGTCCTCCGGGGAGAGCTCCCGGCCGGTCCTCATCTGGATGTGGCCCGGCTGAGCGATGAGCCCGAGCTCGTTGGCCAGGGCCAGGGAGCCGGGGAGCTCCCAGCCGAGCGCGTGTCCCATCCTCAGGTAGGAAAGGTGGTGGCTGGCCTCCTCGAAAGAGAGGACGCGGGCGTTCTCCAGGACGCCGGCCGAGCGGTGGACCAGGTCCTCGACGCGCAGGCGGCCGCGTCCCGAGCAGAGCTTGGCGCGGCTCTCGGCCTCGCGGTCCGCGACCTGGCCCACGGACTTGTCCACCGCGGTGATGATCTCGGACTCGGTGCGGCCCAGCGCGTTGGCGTTGGAGATCTGGTAGAAGTCGCCGAGCACCTTGGTGCCCTCGCCGTAGAGCCCCCGGACCAGGAGCCCGAGGCGCGAGAGGTTCTCGAAAAGGCGCTCGATCATACCTGCCAGTGCCAGTCCCGGCAGGTGCACGAGGCACGAGACCCGCATGGCGGTGCCGAGGTTCGTGGGGCAGGCGGTCAGGTAGCCCCAGTCCTTGCGGAAGGCGAACGGGAGGGTCCTGGCGAGGCCGCGCTCCACGGAGCGGGCCGAGGCGTGGGCTTCGACGAGGCTCAGCCCCGGCCGCAGGGCCGCCAGGCGGAGGTGGTCCTCCTCGTTGACCATGAGGCTCAGGGAGTCCCGGCCCGCCACGACCACGCCCCGCCCCTCGGGGTTCTCGGCGAGCGAGGGGCTGACGAGGTGGCGTTCCACGAGGAGCCTGCGGTCCACGGCGTCCAGGTCGTCCATGAGGATGAAGGCCGCGCCCGAGAGGTCCGGGGTCTTTCGGGCCGCGTTGAAGAAGCCTCCGAGGGAGGTCTTGAGGGCCGGCCTGCCGGACCTGCCGGGGAAGGGGACCCCGGCCAGGTTGCGGGCCAGGCGCACCCGGCTCGAGAGCACGATGTCGTGCCTGGGCCCCTCGGCGCGGGCCCAGCCCACGGCCAGCTTGAGCATGTTCTGGAGCTGCATGCTCTTACTCGCCCCCCCTATGACTGCTCGCCCCGCCGTGGATGCGGGGGATGAGGTTCCTGAGGTGCGGCTCGAAGAGGTCGTAGCACGCGGCGCAGCCGAGCCTGCCGGTCTGGCGGAACTCGGCGTAGGTCATGCCGCAGTCCTCGCAGCGCGGGGCCCGGCCGCGCGGGGCCGGCCGCAGGAGCTTCAGGAAGGAGGGCAGTCCTGAGAGCAGCCCTTCGAGGGGGTCGGCGGCCGCGGCCTGGTGGGTCTGCCCGGCGCAGTCCGCGCACAGGGCCTGCTGGGACACCTTGTTGCCCACGATCGTCTTGATGAAGACGACCGCTTCGGCTCCCTTGCAGGAAGTGCAGATCAAACCGCAAGCCTCCCCTGCGGGGAGGCGCGCAGGCGTTGTGGGGGTAGAGGCCGTGTCATAAGGGCTTCCTTCTAAATCTGCGTCCCTGAACCCGGAGTCGCCGCGTACTCCCGGAACAGCCCGATGAGCTTCTTCGTCACGGGCCCCGCGACACCGCCCCCGATGGTCCGGCCGTCGAGCTTGACCGCGGGGATGATCTCGGCGGCCGAGCCCGTGAGGAAGACCTCCTCGGCGGACTGCAGTTCCCCGGGGGCGAAAAGGCGCTCGACCACGGGTGTGCCGAGCTTGTCGCGGCAGAGCTCCATGACGACCTTGCGGGTGACGCCTTCGAGCAGGCCGATATGGATGGGCGGGGTCACGATGGAGCCGTCGCGGATGAAGAAGATGTTGTCTCCTGAGCACTCGGTGACGTAGCCGTCCGTGCTGAGCAGGACCGCCTCCTGGGCGCCTGCCCGGGTGGCTTCCGCCCGGGCCATGACGTTGGCGAGGTAGTTCAGGGACTTCACCGAGGGCGCGAGCTGGTCCGGCCGGCGCTGGCGGATGGTGGAGACGATGAGCTCGAGGCCTTTTTCGTAGTAGGCATCCGGGTAGAGCTCGATGCGGTCCGCGATGATGATGAGGGTCGCCCCGGCCTTGCACTTGCGCATGTCGAGGCCGAGGTCTCCCACGCCGCGCGTCAGGATGAGCCGGATGTAGCCGTCCTTGAGTTTGTTGGCCCTGAGGGTGTCGAGGACCGCGGCCTCGATCGATTTGCGCGGCATGGGCAGGGGCAGGAGGATGGCCTCGGCGGACTTCTGGAGCCTTTTTAAGTGGTCGTCGAGCCGGAACACGCGGCCGTTGTAGGCGCGGATGCCCTCGAAGACGCCGTCGCCGTAGAGCAGTCCGTGGTCGAAGACCGAGACCTTGGCGTCTTCTTTCTCGCAGAATTGCCCGTTGAGGTATATCTTCATCGCATCATGGCTCCATCGAGCATGCGCAGGACCCTGTTCGCCTGTGTTCCGGCGCCCTCGTTGTGCGTGACCACCACGACCGCCGCGCCTTCCCGCTCGGCGAGGCTTCGGAGGTCCCTGAAAACCAGTTCCCCGTTGTTCCTGTCCAGGTTGCCCGTGGGCTCGTCAGCGAGCAGGATGGCGGGCTTCCTCAGCAGGGCGCGGCAGATGGCCACGCGCTGGCGCTCCCCGCCCGAGAGCTCCCTGGGGAAGCGTCCCGCGAGTCCCTTCAAGCCCAGCCCGGCCAGGAGGTCCCCGGCGCGTGCCTCCGCGGCCTCGAGGCCCTCGGGCCGGCCGGGAGCGCGGGAGAGGGCGATCCGCTCCGGCATCGTGACGTTCTCGAGCACGGTGAATTCGGGCAGAAGGGAGTCGAACTGGAACACGAAGCCGATGGAATCGCCCCTCAGGCGGGAGCGTTCGTCCTCGTTGAGCGCGGAGACGGCCCGGCCGCGGATGACGAGCTCGCCCGCGTCCGGGCGGTCCATGAGCCCGAGGATGTTGAGCAGGGTGGACTTGCCGCACCCGCTCGGGCCCAGGATGACGAGGTATTCGCCTGCCAGGACCGAGAAGTCGAGGCCCTTCAAGACCTCGACGGCCTGGGGGCCCTCGCCGTAGGACTTGAAGAGGCCCTTGGCTTCGAGCACGCTAGCCATAGTGGATGGCCTCGACCGGGTTGACCTTGGAGGCTCGCGCCGCCGGATAGATGGTGGCCAGCAAGGACAGCAGCAGGCCGGAGACGGTGACCGCCAGAACGTCCCTGAGCTCGACGGCCACGGGCACCCGGGAGAGGTAGTAGATGTCGCCCGGGAGCTCGACGATGGGGAAGGTGTAGATGACCCAGCACAGCCCGAGGCCCAGGAGCATGCCGCCGGCCACGCCCGCGCCTCCGATGAAAAGGCCCAGGGTCCAGAAGATCTTTCGGACCTGGGTCGGGGTCGCGCCCATGGCCCGCAGGAGGCCTATGTCGCGGGTCTTCTCCACCCCGAGCAGGATGAGGTTGGAGGCGATGTTGAGGGAGGCCACCAGGATGATGAGGGTCAGGATGATGAACATGACGGCCTTCTCGAGCTTCAGGGCCGCGAAGAGGGTGCGGTTCATCTGCTTGAAGGTGCGCACGAAGTAGGACTGCCCCAGGGACCCCTGGAGCCTGCGGGCCGCGGAATCCACGGGGTCGATGTCCTTGAGGCGGGCGCCGAAGCCCGTGGCTCCCTCCTCCATGGCGAAGAACTTCTGGGCCGCCTCCAGGGAGGTGTAGGCGGTGGTGGCGTCGTACTCGTAGTAGCCGGTGTGGAGGACGCCCGCCACGGTGTAGCGCTGCATGCGCGGCAGCATGCCCAGCGGGGTCGAGACGCTCTTGGGGGAGACCAGGACCACCTCGGCGCCCACGGGCGCGCTCATGTTGGCGGAGAGCTCGGCGCCGAGCACGATGCCGGGGACCTTTCCGTCGCCCTTCAGTCCGTCCCAGGAGCCCTCGAGCAGGGTCTTGCCGAGGTCGTTGACGCTGAACTCCCGGGACGGGTCGAGGCCCTTGAGGACCACGCCGAGCGAGCGGCCCTTGCTGTTGAGGATGGCCTGACCGAGGACGAACGGGGCGCAGGCCGCCACCTCCGGGTCCGCGGCCAGCACGCCCTCCACATGGGAGCGGCCCGAGGCGCTCATGGACGCGTAGACGGTCAGGTGCGCCTGGGCGCCCACGATCTTCTTCTGGATGTCGGTCTGGAACCCGTTCATGACGGAGAGGGTGGTCAGGAGCGCGGCCACGCCCACGGTCACGCCCGCCACGCCGATAGCGGTCGTCACCATGGCGAAGAGGCCCTTCCTCTTGGCCCTGAGGTAGCGCAGGGCGATGAAGGACTCGAAGCTGGAGCTGCTACTCATCCTTGAGCATGGGAAAGAGGATGGTCTCGCGGATGGAGGTCTGCCCGGTCAGGAGCATGACCAAGCGGTCGATGCCAAAGCCTATGCCCCCCGTAGGAGGCATGCCGCACTCGATGGCCTCCACGAAATCCGAGTCCAGCACGTCGGCTTCCTCGTCGCCCTCCTCCCGCTTGACGCGGGCCTGCACCTCGAGGCGGGCAAGCTGGTCCTCGGGGTCGTTGAGCTCGGAGTAGGCGTTGGCGACCTCCTCGCCGCCGCCGAAGCACTCGAAGCGCTCCACCACGGAGGCGCTGCCGGGCTTGAGCTTGGCCAGGGGCGTGATGGCCGCGGGATGGTCGAGGACAAAGGTCATCCCGTCGAGGCGCGGGAGGATCTTCGCGTCGAAGATCCTCTCGAAGACCTTGGCGCTCGGAGTGGCCTCGCCGGCAGGGATGCCGAGCCTTCCGGCGAGGCCCAGCAGGGTCTTGCGGTCGAAAGAGAGGCCGTGGAGGACGGTCTCGAAGCTCTCCCCGCAGGAGTCCTTCCACATCTCGGGGAGGTAGACGCGGTGGAAGGGGGGCTTGAGGCTCAGCGTCTTGCCGTTGTACTCGACCGACTCCCGGCCCAGGGCCTGGGCGCAGGCCCAGACCACGGCCTCGAAGAGCTTGGCCATGCCGTGGTAGTCGCTGTAGGCCTCGTAGGCCTCGACCGTGGTGAACTCGGGGTTGTGCTTGGTGTCGATGCCCTCGTTGCGGAAGAGCCTGCCGAGCTCGAAGACCTTGTCGAGCCCGCCCACGATGAGGCGCTTCAAGTGCAGCTCGGTGGCGATGCGCATGACCATGTCCCGGTCGAGCGCGTTGTGGTGCGTCTTGAACGGCCGGGCCGAGGCCCCGCCCGCGCTCGGCAGGAGGATGGGGGTCTCCACCTCGATGAAGCCCATGGATTCCAGGGTCCGGCGCGTCGTGGACACGATGAGGGAGCGCTCGCGGAAGGCCTTGCGGGTCTCCGGGCTCGAGAGCAGGTCGAGGTGGCGGTGGCGGTAGCGGGTCTCGACGTCCTTCAAGCCGTGGAACTTCTCGGGCATGGGGCGCAGGGCCTTGGCCAGGAGCGTGACGGAGGAGGCCGCGATCGTGGGCTCGCCTGTCCGGGTCTTGAACACGGTCCCGGCCGCGCCGATGAAATCCCCGGGGTGGAGGTCCTTCTTGACGAGGAGGAACTGGTCCTCGGGCAGGGCGTCCTTCTTGAAATAGACCTGGCACTTGTCCGTGCCGTCCTGGATGTGGCAGAAGATGGATTTCCCCATGTCCCGCAGGCCGATGACCCGGCCGGCGCAGGTCACGGGCGCGGCGTCCGCCCCGCCGGTCTCGAGGGGGGCGCCGATGGCGAGGATCTCGGAGCAGGAGCGGGTCTTCTCGAAGCGCGGCGGGAAGCAGTCGATGCCTCGCTCGCGGAGCTCCTTGAGCTTGGCTTTCTTGACCGCGATCACGTCCTCCAGGGACCCGGAGAGAGCCGCGGGATCGGTTTCAGGGTTCATGCCCCCCATTGTAGTTTTTGCCGGACACTCAAGGCAAAGAGCGGAGCCGCTTAAGGCGAAACGCCCCTCCGGACTTGGAAAACATCACGCGATCGAGCTGCAATCCATGGCTGCGGAAGAAATCCGTCAGGCTGGACATGTCCGATCCGATCCCGCTACGGGAAAGAGCATGCGGATAAAAGGACGCCGCCCAGACCGGGACGGAAGTCAGGCCCAGCTGTTCCAAGACCTCGACAAGCCTGCCGGTCCAGGACTCTGCGGGCGGCACGCGCAGCATGGTGTTGGAATCCCTGATCACGATGACCTCGGCCCCATCCTTTTCCACGGAGAACAGGTCCACGAAGTCGGCGTGGCCGCCGCGTCGTGTCCAGCTCCAGTCCCGCATGGCGGCGAACAGGCAGATGAAATTATCCGCATCCACGTAGACCGCATCCCCGGCATGCATGGCTCCGCGCAGCTCGGCCATCTCGCTTTGCACCAGGGCGGTGTCGCGGGAGCTCCCCGGGGCGGGCCGGGGGAAGCCCATCAGGGCGCAGCCCGAGGCTGCGACGGCCGTCATCGCCAACAGGGCCCGGCCGGCAGAGCCGGGCCAACGACGATAGCCCTCGTCCAACGCCAGAAGAAAGGAAAACAATAGGAAGGGGAACAGCACGAAGGAATGCCGCAGGTGGCCGCCCAAGGGGTAGAGGCGCGACAAGGAAGCGAGGAACATGCCCATTCCGACGAGGACCAGGATGAGTATGGCGCAGCCGCGACCGGAGTCGCGAGCGGGCGAATGCGGGGCGGAGTAGCGGATGGCAAGGGCGGCCAGGGGTAAGGCCAGTGCGCCCAAGGCATAAGGTCTCCAGCTTTCCGGGGTCCAGCGCAGGGGTGTCAGCAATGCCAGGGCGTGGCCGGCCCCGCGCAGGGCGAAGCGATGCAGAGGCTCGGAGGCGCCTGGGAAAAAGCTCGAATAGGCCGGGATCTCCAGCCACTGCATGGCGTGGGTCCAGCGCAGATAAGCGGCCAACCCGATGGAGCCGGCTGCCAGAAGGACCGGTCCGAGCCAAGGGGAGACTTCTCCTTTTCCATGCCACAGGGATTTCATGAATCCGCGCCGGCATAGGCCTTCCCAAGCGAGCACGGCCAGCTCGGCGGCCAGGACGAACACCGCGTTGAATTCGGTCCAAATGGCAAGCAGGGAGGCTGCGACGAAACCGAACCGGTCGCGGGTGGACGCTTGCGCCGGAGCGCGCAGGAGCCTGAGATAGGATCGATAGGCGGCCAAGATGAAAAGGAGGCAGAGGCTGTAGCCACGCACCTCGATGGATACGGCTGTGTGCGCGTAGGAGATCGCAAGGAGGAATGATCCTAGGACGGCGACGGCCCCGGAGAGTCCCATTTCCAGCGCGCAGAGAAAAGCCAGCGGGATCGTTCCCAGAGCCGCCAGGAGAGGGAGGAGTCTCGGCCAGATCAGGTGATCGTGAAGCGGGATCAACCAGCGCAGTCCCAGAGTGAACAGGGGCGGGTGGGCCATCCATCGCAGCTCCGAGACATAGTGCCGGGCCGGCTGGGCGCCGGCGATGAAAATATGCCAGGCTTCGTCATAGGCGATGGGCCTGGTCCAGGCGCGGGAGAAGCGCAGGGCGAGGGCGATGAGGATGATGGCGCCGACGATCATCCATGCCGTCTTAAGGCCTTTCCCGTCCTGATCCTGGCCGCCCATGGGTGCTTTTCTCATCGTACCATATCCCCGATGCGCTCATTTGATATCATATCGTCCAGCACCCCATGAAAGACCTGGCGAGCATCCGCGTGGAGGAGATCATGACCTCCCCGGTGGTCGCGGTCCCCGCGAGCCTGAGCCTGCGCGAGACCGCCAAGGTCGTGGAGGGCCGGCGCATCAGCTGCGCCGTGGTGGAGGATGGCGGGGTCCCGGTCGGCATCGTGACCGAGCGGGACCTGGTCCGGAGCCTCAGCCGCGGCGTGGACCCGGATGAGAGCGTGGGAGCCCATGTGGGCAAGCAGCTCGTGTCCGTCGATGCCGGCGTCCCGGTGGGCCAGGTCCTGTCCGTCATGCAGGACTGCTCCATCCGGCACCTGCCCGTGGTCTCCTCCGGAAAGGTCGTGGGCCTCGTCACCCAGACCAACATCATGAGGTTCTCCGAGGAGGTCCTCAAAGGGTACTCGGAGGCGCTCGAGGAGCAGGTCCGCCGGCAGACGGTCGAACTCCACCAGGCCGCGGAGTTCAAGGACCGCATCCTCGGCATGGCCGCGCACGACCTGCGCACGCCCCTGACCGTCGTGGCCTACTGGAGCGAGGTGCTCGAGACGCTCGGGGAAGGCGAGGAGGTCGAGGGCCTGGACCGCCGGCAGATCCTGCGCATGATCGGCGACCAGGCGGCCCAGATGAACAAGCTCATCTCGGACCTGCTCGACATCACCCGCATCCAGCAGGGCAAGCTCGTCCTGAGGCTCGCTCCGGCGGATATCAGGGACATCCTGGCGTCCCGGCTCGACGTCTATGCCGCGCTCGCGCACAAGAAGGGGATCTCCCTCGAACGGAGTCTTGGCGAAGGCCTTCCTATGGTCGAGATGGACAGCGAGCGCGTCGGCGGCGTGGTGGACAACCTCGTGAGCAACGCGGTCAAATTCTGCGGCAAGGGAGACTCCATCCTCGTGCGCACCGAGTCCATGGCGGAAGGCGGCATCCGCGTCGAGGTGGAGGACTCGGGGCAGGGGATCAGCGAGCAGGACATGCCCAAGCTTTTCACCGAGTTCGCCAAGCTCGGGGCCAAGCCCACGGCCAACGAGACCAGCACGGGCCTGGGCCTGGCCATCGTCAAGAAGGTCGTGGAACAGCACGGCGGCCAGGTCTACGCCCGGAGTACGCTCGGCAAGGGCTCGACTTTCGGCTTCTCCCTGCCCGCCAAGCAGCCGGCCGGCCCTGCTCCGGCCGCTCCGGCCGCGCAGCAGCAGCAGTCTGCCGCGGCCTGAGACGGGGATGCGCCTCCAGGAACTCCTCGGCCTCTATTGGTCCCGCCTGCGCAGGTTCAGCCGGAACATCCGGCTCCTCCTGCTCGGAGACCTCCTCATCGGGCTCGGCATGACCTTCTGGGGGCTCCTCTTCAACCTCTACCTCAAGGAGTTCGGCGCGGGCCTGGGCTTTGACGATGCCGGGACCGGGATGTTCATCGGCAAGACCACGGCCATCGCCCAGGTCGCGGCCGCCCTCTGCGCCCTGCCCGCGGGCTTCTGCGCGGGCCGCTGGGACCATCGGACCGTTCTCATCGTCTCCCATCTGGTCTCCCTGGCCGCTTTCGTCCTGGCCATCCTCAACCCCTCGCCCGAAGGCCTGCACCTGTGCCTGTTCCTGGGCGCGGGCGCCTCGGTGTTCTTCTGGGTCGTGACCGGGCCGTTCACCATGGAGAACACCGAGTCTGAGGAGCGGGCCTACGTCTTCACCCTGGCCTTCACCCTGAGGCTCGTGGGCAGCATCGGCGGCAACATCCTGGCTGGACACGTGAAGGAGTGGGCCGCGCTCGCGGGGCTCTCCCAGCTCGCGGCCTACCGCGCCGCCATCCTCGCGGGCCTGGGGGTGAGCCTGCTCGGCGTCATCCCCTTCCTCATGATCCGCTCCGGCAGGCACGAGCCGTGCCCGCAGGAGAGGGGCCTGAGCCTCTCCGGCATCAGGGATTGGGACTGGGCCTACTACGGGAAGGCTCTGCTCCCCTCCTTCATCCTCGCCATCGGGGCCGGGCTCATCGTGCAGTTCATGAACCTCTACCTCAAGGACTCCTTTCCCGGCCTGTCGGATTCGCGGATCGGGTTCTTCATGTCCCTGCAGAGCGCGACCATGGTCGTGGGCATGCTCGCAGCCCCGCTCCTCGCGGAGAAGATCGGCAAGGTGCGCACCATCGTGGGGTCCCAGCTCGCCTCCCTGCCCTTCATGCTCGCCCTGGCCGTGACCGCGGACCTCGAGGTGGCGGTGGGCGCCATGCTCCTGCGCGCCTCCCTGATGAACATGAGCGGCCCGGTCTCGAACACCCTGGTCATGGAGCTCTGCAGGAAGCGGGAGCAGGGCGTGCTCTCTGCCTTGTTCACCCTGAACTGGAACCTCTCCTGGGCCATGTCCGCGCTCGTGTTCGGCCGCATGAAGGGGGACTACAAGCTGATGTTCTTCGCAGCCATCGGCCTCTATATCATCTCGACTTTGCTCTACGGCGCCTTCTTCCGGGGAGCCGAGGCCGAGGTGGAGCGTCGCAAGAAAGCCGTAGAGGGGGGACTCGAAGTCTACGAGCCGAGATGATGCTCCCTTGCCTGCTGGTCCTGTGCCTGGCGTTGCCCGTTTCCGCGGCGGGGCGGGAATCCCGGGGAGGTGATCCCCTAGGGCCCATGAGCCCGGAGGTGAGCCGCATGGTCTCCATGCAGCAGACCCCCAGCTTCGAACCGCTCTTCATCAGCAGGCTCGGGGACCGCTACCGCATCTGGGGCATCCGCGCCCGCAACGAGCGGGAACTCCTCCGGGCCGTGGCGTCCGCTGCCCTTCGCTTCGATCTCAAGAAAGGCGCTCCGCAGGGGCCGCTCGGGCCGGGAGACGACCTGGACGCGGACGGCGTCATCGACGAGCGCGATGTGCTCGCCGCGGCCCAGGTCGAGGCAGGCAAGGCGAAGCTCCGGGTCGGCGGGGCTGAGTACCGCCTGGACCAGGTCGTGGAAGCGGCCAACCGCTATGGAGCGAAAGTCCCGGGCAAGACCGTGCGGATGCCTGAGCGCGAGCGCTATTTGATGGAACTGCTCGCGGGCCAGGGGCTTGTGGAGAGGGCCGGAGACCGCTGGCGCAGCCTTGGCGGGGCCTCGCTGATCTTCTTCAGCAACAGCTCGGGCAGGGAGGAGCTGGAGCACGAGCTCGTGCACGCGCTCTTCGTCTGGGAGCCGGGGTTCCGGGCCCGCGCGGCCGGGCTCTGGAAGAGCCTCGGCGACGAGGAAAGGGCTTTCATCACGAAATCGCTCGGAGGGCTCTACAATACGAAGGATGAGGAGCTGATGCTGACCGAGTTCGCGGCGCATGGGGCCGGCGGTTTTCCTGGCCCTTTATTCAAGGTCCCTGCCGGACTCTCCGATTCCCTGAAGAAGACCTCCAGGAGGCTGCGCGAGGCCAGGGATTCCTTCCTGAGACCGGCCTCCGCCCGCCCCTCCGGCCGGCCTTAGGCGCTTCCGGCAAGGCCCGCGAACCGCTCGGCCACGGAATCGAGGAAACGAGCGGCTTCGGGCGAGAGTCCGCCCGCGGACCGCGGTTCCCCCGCGAGCATGGCGGCAGCGGCGAGCCCTGCGGCGCGGTCCGGGACAGCGCCGGCAAAAAGAACGGAAAAAAGAACCCGAGAGGCCAGATAGGCGCCCAGAGGCGCGGCGTGGCTCTGGTCCCGGGAGTGAAGCTCGAGGTCGGGTTTTTTCTCGATGGCATGTGCCCAGGCTGAGCCGACCGGGGCCACGGCCGCCCCCAGCTCGGCGCCCAGCTCCTGATAGGCGCGCGCGATGCGGTCTTGCTCCTGCGGCTCATGGCGCTTGGCCCAGGTCATGAACAGGACCGCCCGGCTTCCGGCCCTTCTTATCTCCTCGTTGAAGAGCCTGGCGTAACGGCGCATCTGCTCGGCGTCCGAGAGCGGCAGGGTGCTTTCTTCCTGGAGCACCACGAAATCCCATTTGCCGGATTCGATGAGGCGCCGCGCGCGCCCTTGCTCCCAATGGCCCTGCAGGTTCTGTCCGCCCTCCGCGACCGTCTCGGTCTCGACTCCTTCCGGCCTCAGCGCCGAGACCAGGCCCGGCACGTCGTTAAGCACCAGGCGGCGCCCGTCGATACGGCTTTCGTCGTAGGTCAGGCTGTTCCCGATGAACAGCACGCGCGGCTTGGGCGCGATGGAGAGCTCTCCGCGGCCCTGGTCGAGGCGCAGCGACCGCCGGCAGATGCGCCGGAGGAGCTCCAAGTCGTGGGAGGCGACGAGGAGGGTCTTTCCTTGCCGGCGCAGGCCGTCGATGGCCCGCTCGCATTTGGCCTGGAACGCGGCGTCGCCGACCGAGAGCGTCTCGTCGACGAGCATGATGTCCAGGTCGGCGTGAAGGGCCGTCGAGAACGCGACCCGCGCGGCCTGTCCGGTCGAGAGCTCGGCGAGCCGCAGTTCCGCGCGGTCCGAGAGCCCGGCGAAATCAAGGATCGCGTCTCTCCGGCGCAGGGCCTCGCGGCGCCTCATGCCCATGAGGATCCCGCAGATCTCGACGTTGTCGAGGACGCTCAATTCCGGTTGAAGGCCGTGGGCCAGCCCCAGGAATGCGTTGGTCCGGCCTCCGACCTCGACGCGGCCGCCCGTGGGCATTAGAATCCCCGCGATCAAGGACAATAAAGTGCTCTTGCCCGCCCCGTTGGGCCCGGTGATGCCGAAGCATTCTCCAGGCTCCACCTCGAAGGACACGTCGCGAAGCGCCCAGGTCTCGACGCCTCCGTTGAGCCCCCGCAGGCGGCCGAGCACGGTGTTGCGGCGCGGCAGCACGTGATTGAACAGCTTGCTGAGCCTCTCCACCAGGACGGCGCTCCTCATAGTTGTTCGACCACGCCCCGGCTGATCCTTGGGAACAGCAGGACTCCCGCAGCGCAGAGCGCCAGCGCGGCCGCGCCCACCGGCAGCAGGCCCGCCACCGCCGGATGTGCGGGCCCGAGGATCAGGCCCCGGGTCGCCGCGATGACCGCGCCCACGGGGTTCAAGGCCAGCATGAGCCGGCCGGCCGCGCCCACGACATCGTCGGTGTAGAAGACCGGGGTCATGAAGAACAAGCCGTAGAGCGCGATGCCCCATGCTCTTTCGAGGTCCCGCAGGCGGACCGCGACGACCGAGAGAAAGCAGGAGAGGCCCACGATGAGGGCCGACTCTATCAGGATGACGCCCGGCAGGAGCAGCCAGCCGGCATTAGGCTTGATGCCCATGGCCAGAAGCCCCAGCAAGAGCACCGGCCATTCCAGGAGGTGGGAGATCATCATGGAGAAGACCGAGGACAAGACGATGAGGATGCGGGGGAAGTTGAAATGGGCGAGCAGGCCCGCCTTGCGGCGCAGGCTCGTCAGCCCGCCGCTGGTCGCGGTCGCGAAAAAGGTCCACTGGACGATGCCGATGAGAAGGTAGGCGGCGTAGTGGTCCACCCGGGACGCCATCGAGCGGGTGAACACCCCATACAGGATGAGGAAGATGAAGAGCGGGTGCAGGAGCGTCCAAAGGAAGCCTCCGAGGGTCCCCTGGTCTCGCAAGCGGAACTCGGTGCGCGTGAGCATCCAGAAGAGGTCCCAATGAAAGGCCATCGTTGGATTCTACCTAATCGCACCGCTGAGCGCGGACTCGAGGAAATCGTGGCACGCCCAGTAGGCCTCATCGACCGACCTGGTGCCCGCCTCCGGGGAGATCTTCGAGAGCTCCGCGGCCGAGTCCGGGAACTCCCGGGAGTACGCCTTTACGAGATGGTCCAGGTCGAAGAAAGGCGCAGCGATGCGGCGCTGCGTCAGCAGGCGCAGGCCCATGGCGCGGCTCAGAAGATAGTGCAAGGCGCATCGGCCGTTGAGGGCGGCTGACGGCGAGCCGAGCCAGCGCCGGATCAGCCGGAGCTGCGCCAGGCTCTGCCTGGCCGACTCCGACAGGACGGTCGGCAACGGCGTGGGGGCGGAAGTGTCCGCCCAGGAGAATTGACCGCGCATGGGCACGAGGCGCCCGGCAGGGGCTGTGGCGGCGTCCATGAACAACAACGGGTTCTCGGCGAAAGGGAGGCAGGACCATAACCTCCAAAGCCGGCGCGACAAGATGATGGTGAGTCCGCTGGCTGGTCCGGATCGGCCGCAGCGGGCCAGGGACCCCCCGAGCCCTGCCTTCGACAGTTCCTCATCGCTCAATATCGCGTAGGAGGGATAAAGGTCGCTGAAGAGCGCCCCGCTCAATCCTGCTCCAAAATGATCCTGAAATCTCCGGACCTGCGGGCTCCAGCGTTCCAAAGAGGCTCCTTTCCCGCCGGCGGCCTCGGCCCGGGGGGGTGGATCATAACGGAGGTCCGTCGAGCTGCCGTCGAGGGCGCTCCAGCGGCTTTCGGTCCCCAACGCGCATCGGTGCATGACGGCCAGCAGGTGCGCCCAAAGTCCGGACAACAGGGCTTCATGCGGACCCTCCGGAGAGTCTTCATCCAGCAGTCCCTGCAGCGCGCCGCGGGACCCGGCAAAAGGCGTTGCCCTTATATTCTCCCAAAAGGCCTTGCGCGATGGATGGACCGGGTTCGGCCCGCTTTCGGTCTCGGGGAGGTGGCGAAGCAGGTCCACGCTGCTCTTGAACAACTGCGTCCGCCTGAAAGCCCAGGGATATCCGTTCCTGTGCCAGAGCCATTCGATGAGGCGGGTGTAGGAGGAGGCGCATTCGGCCCACAAGGCGATTCGCCGTTTGGGCTCCGCGGCCAAGCCAGGGGCCGTGCGGCGGCGCGCCACGGCCAGCTCCCTGGCGCGCACGCCTCCGTGGGCGAGGTATTCCTGGAGCTCCGGCTCCAGGACCACGACGGTTTCCCCCAAGAACGGCAGCACGCGCTTGAGGCGGGCGTGGCGTTTCCAGAAGCCCGCGAGCCACCTCTTGCCGGACCGGCTCGACAAAACGGCCGCGACCACGACGAAATCCAGGTCGCTGACGCCGGGGCTCCAATCCCCGCGCTTCCAGCCCCGCCAGGCATCGCAGGAAATGGCGTTGCCGTAAAGCCGCGTCATGGCGCGAAAAGCGAGCTCTCCCAGGAAATAGAGCGCGCGGTAGGCGGCGCGAATGGGTCGGATGTCCTGGGTACGGAGGACCAACCGCAGGATCCGCGATGATTCGCGAGACCAGGACGGCTTCTTGGCCGAGAGCGGGCGGTCGTCAAGGTCGACTTGCGCAGCCTCCTCGAAGACGATCGGAGGTCCCGCGTACCGGAGGAAGCGATGACGGCCCGACGGAGCGTACACCCCCATGTCCGCGCATCCGTCGACCGCCAACCCCGTGAAGTCGCCGCTCTCCTCCGAAAGAGTCATCCCGACGCGGCATCGGCTGATCCGGCAGGATTCGACACGGACCCCGCCTCCCCCATGCAGGCTCAACGCCGTATCCGAAAAACCCTGGAAGGAGGCGTTCTTGATGGCGGCTTTCGAGGCGATGACAGTGAGGCCCGTCTTGCCGCCCTCGAACGCGGCTCCGTCGAGCTCGAGGGTCGAGCCGTCCCGGACGATCAAGGCCTCCTGGCAGCGAGAGCATGCGAGGTCCCGGGCCGTGGCCGCCGCTCCCGTCAGCACCACTCCCTCGCGAGCGCCCGTGATCCTCAGGCTGCTGAGCCGATGGCGGCCGCCCTGAAGGCGGATGGCGCTCGCCGAAGGGCCGTCCAGGGCGCAGCGCTTGATCTTCAGGAAGCCCCCGCTGCAGACCGCGTTGGCGTCATGCGTGGACGAAAGGCTGCAGTCCGCGATGTCCATCCGGCCCTGTCCGGAGAGGATGAGGTTGGGCGCGGCGTTCGACAGCCTGGCGTGACGCATGAGCACCCGGCCCCGCGCTTTCGCGTGGATGCCGCCCCAGGTTCCCGGACCGCTGATGGATGCTGGCAGGGCATCCGTTCCCTTGACGATCAATCGTCCCAAGACCGTGATGGAGCACGACTCCGCAAGGACGACGGCGGCTCCTGCGGTGATGCGAAGGGTCGAGCCTTCGGCGACCACGACATCGCCCGCGATCCTCACGGTCCCGCCCCAGGTCTCGTCCTGGTTCAAGACGCCCGACACTCCGCGCGACAGGTCGAGAGCCGCCTCCTCGGAATTCATCGAGGACGAAACAGGGTCTTGCCGGCGACTTGCTCGATCGAGGGCGGCGGGGGCGCTTTGAACTCCGCTTCGAGGCGGCAGAAGAGCGCGGAGACCTTCCCTCGGAAGATGTCCGCGGAAAAGGCCTTGCTTCTCCGCTGGGCGGCCGAGGCGGTTCGTCGCAGCAGCCGCGGGTCGTCGATGAGCTTGAGGGTGGTTTTCCGCAGCCCTTTCAAGGAGTTCACGAGAAAGCCGCTCCTGCCGCGCTCGATGATCTCCCGCTGGCCTCCCCCGTTGAAGGCCACGGGCACGCAATGATTCTGCATGGCCTCGACCGTGGTCATGCCGAAGTGTTCGAAGCGGTCCGGCGCGGTCTCGTTGATGCCGCAGAGATGCCAGAAGATCTTGGAGACGGCGTAGAGCTTTTTGAGCTCCCCGGACCCGATGTTGGTCATGATGTCGATGGGGACCCGCGCGCCTGCCAGCAATTGGGAGGCGACCACGCGTTTGAGGTAGCCTGATGCGGGAAGCGAGCCGCCGCAAAGGACCAGCCGCCACGAGCGTCCGACCCCGGGGTGGTCCCGGCAGAGCTTGGCGAAGGCGCGGATCATCTCCAACTGCTTCTTGCTGCCCGATTCCTCGAACCGCGACACGGAGAGGATGATGTTCTTCTTGGGCAGCCTCAAGCCGTTCATGTCGATGGGGGGGTGGATCTTCTCGTGCGGCCGCAGGCCCCAGAGGGCCTGCATCCAGCGCGCGGAATAGGCCGAGTTGTTGATGATCACGTCATATCGGTCCGCGTACCAGGCGTCATTCTTCTTCTGGTCCGGGAAATGGCAGACGAACACCGACCTGAACGCGCGCGGCCGCACCCGGGTGAGCATGTTCGCGTTGATGAACAAATCGTATCCGGCGCTTTGCTCGCTGACGGCGTCGAAAGGGTTGCGGGCCGGGTCGCGGGCGAGTTCCGGGTCGATGCGTCCCGGGGAGCAGCACGCGGAAGAGGGGAGCGGGACGATCTTGACCGGGAAGTCCAGGGGCAGACCGTGCAATCGCGACATCGCCCTCGCGTCGACGGGGAGATTGGCGATGTATTCTATGGTGAAGCGGTTGCGCAAGGCATCGGCCATGGTCAAGACGTATTTCTGGCCGCCGCCGATGAAGTGCAGCGCGTGGTCGTAGATGCCGACGCTGATCTTCCTGTCGCCCAGCATGGCTTGCCAGCGCCTGCGCAACTGCCGCAGGGTCTCGGGGTCGAGGGCGCCGCGGAGGGTTCCCAGCACCCGCCCTCCGACCTTCCGGGCAAGGGGTTCGGGGCAGGACTTGAGCAGCTTGGCCAACACCTCGGGAGCCACGGCGGCCAGGGACGCGGTGCGTTTGCGGCCGAAGCGGGTGAGCCCGCAAAAGTGGGAATGAGCGACGCCGCGAGGCAGTTCCCGCGGGAAATGCTTGGCGAGGAAGAGGAGACGGTTGCGATTGTTGAAGAAGAAGCTGATGCCCAGTTTCCGGGATGTGGCGCTCCAGCGATGGCGGGCGACGGCCCGGGGGTGATACAGGATCTTCCATCCCCTCCGGCGCAGCCGATGGCTGAGGTCGATGTCTTCGTGGTAGATGACGAAGTCCTCGTCCAAGAGGCCGATGTCCCGGAGCGCCGACCGCCGGAAAAGAGCTGCGCACAGGCTGATGCTCTCGACTTCCTCGGTCGCGTCGAATTGGCCGCGATCGGCTTGTCCAAGGCCCCGGTCCCGGATGTGGAAATGAGGAAGGCGCTGATGGCCCGTGCTGTTGATGCGGCCGTCGGGGAAGAGGATCTTGCCCGAGACGCCCGCGACCCGGCGGTCCTTTTCAGCGATGCCGACGAGCTCCGCGAGCCAGCGTTCGTCGACCACGGCGTCGTTGTTGAGGAAGGCGACGTATTTCCCCCTGGACCGGCTTATCGCCAGGTTGTTGGCTCTGCAGTAATTGTTCTCGGCGTTTTTCAAGACGCGGGCCCAAGGGTAGCGGCTGCGGAGGAACTCGGAGGTGCCGTCGGTCGAGGCGTTGTCCACCACGATGGTCTCGAGCGCTGAGCGCGGATAGTCCAGGGCCTTGATCGAATCCAGGCAGGCCGCAAGCAGGGCTTTCCCGTTGAAGGTCGGCACGACGATGGAGACGCGGGGTCGGGAGAGTCGCCTGGCCATGGCCCTTAGGATAGAAAATCGGGATTCAACATGACAGAAAGATTGACAGGGCCCGGCCGGAGCACTAACATCTTCCTGATGCTCCGATCTAAAAACCCCTCCACGGATTGGCGGGAAGTGTTTTCCAAAGCGACTCACGGGCACGCCCCTCCCGCGCAAGAGGCGATCGACGCGAGCCGCGCCGAGGGCAGGGAGTTCCTGGATCATGGGATCGTGTTTCCGGGAGCCGAGGTCCTGGACCTGGGCTGCGGCAACGGCCGGCAGCTTTTCGGGCTGCTCGATAAGGGCCTCGGGAGCTACGTCGGCGCCGATCCGGTCCGGGAGAGCATCGATTTCTGCGATTCCCATATCTTCCCGCTCGTGGAAGGCGCGCGATTCATCCATCTTGACGTGCTCAATGAGTTCTACAACCCCAAAGGGAAGATGCTTCCCGAGCAGGTGGTCCTGCCGTTTCCCGACCGGTCCTTTGACAGCGTGATCGCCGGCTCGGTTTTCACCCATTTGGGCAACATCGAAGTGTGCTCTCGGCAGCTGGGCGAGATCGCCAGGGTGCTCAAGCCCCGCGGGAAATCGTTCAGCTCCTGGTTCAGGAATCCGCCCAACCCTCTTTCATCGGACCGCATGAGAAGCGTCTTCCGGGAGGGCGACATCCGCGAGATCGTCGCGGAACGCTTCGATATCTTCCACAGTCGGGGAGGCGCCAAGGCTGAATTCCACGACCAGTGGTGCCTCTTTTCTCAAAAGCGATAGCGCGACGCTTCGCCAAACCGCTATACTTGCCCCGTGGCTCCCGTTGCGCCGCCCGTGTGGACTGTGGTGCCATTCGCGGTCTACCTGCTCCTCATCGCGCTCACGCCGCTCTTCGCCGCCCGCTTCTGGGAAAAGAACCGCAACAAGCTCATCCTGGCCGTGATCTCGAGCCTTCCCGTCGTCTGCTGGCTGGTCCTCGGAGGCAACGCGCTGGGAACCGAATGGCTCCTCGGCAGCGTGAAAGAATACATCGTCTTCATCGTGCTGTTGGCGGCGCTCTTCGTCATCTCGGGCGGCATCTACCTCAAGGGGTCGCTGGCCGGCACGCCCATCGTCAACACGGCCTTCCTGGCCGTCGGGGCGCTCATGGCCAGCCTGGTCGGCACCACGGGCGCGTCGATGCTGCTCATCAGGCCCATGCTGCGCGCCAACGAGAAGCGCCTGCGCAAGGTCCACATGGTCGTCTTCTTCATCTTCGTCGTTTCGAACGGCGGCGGCATGCTGACGCCGCTGGGCGATCCGCCGCTCTTCCTCGGATTCCTGCGCGGCGTCGACTTCCTGTGGACGCTCCGACTCTGGAAGCCGTGGCTCGTGGTCAACGTCGCGCTGCTCGTCATCTTCAATATCCTGGACCAGGTCGTCCTGAACAAGGAGGAACGCGAGAGGGCCGGCTCCCAGCTCGAGGAGGTCCAGCAGGTGAAGGCGCCGCTCTCGATCCGGGGCGGGCTGAACTTCCTGTGGCTCCTCGGGGTCGTCGCGACCATCTTCCTCGTCGGCACTTACGGCGAACGCATCCACCACAGCGAGGACGTCCTCAAGCTCGTGCAGGTCGTGGGGATGCTCGCCATGGCGGGTCTCTCGCTCGTGATGACGGGAAAGGCTGTCCGCCAGGCCAACAGATTCACCTGGGGGCCGATCATCGAGGTGGCCGTCATCTTCATCGGCATCTTCATCACCATGGTCCCAGCGCTCAAGTTTCTCGAGCTCCGCGGCGGCGAACTCGGGCTCACCGAGCCCTGGCAGTTCTTCTGGGCCTCGGGCGTGCTTTCCAGCTTCCTCGACAACGCGCCCACCTACCTGACCTTCACCTCTCTTGCGGTCGGGGTGGTGAACGCTAAGACCGCCGCGGGCCTCTCCGCCGAGCACCTGGGCGGGCTGATGAGCCACCCCATGGGCGCGCCGCTCCTCAT
>JACRNU010000037.1 GCA_016234805.1 Elusimicrobiota bacterium | reverse complement strand
GTCCCGCTCGCTGATGCCCGCTTCCAGCGCCGCCGCAGGCGGCGCTTCCATCCTTAATAGCCTCCTCACCGATGCCCATGCCCTCTCCATCCAGGGCCGCGGAAGGGGCTGCTTCCGTGCTATCGGGAACTTGAAGTCCCCGATGTGGAGATAACCCCCCTCCACGAACATGGGGTTGGCCTGGGACCAGAGCCGGATCGACGCGGATTTGGAATCAAGCTCCTCGCGGGCCCGCCCAAGGTTGAACCTGAACAACCGCGACCCTGCGGCCACGGCCGCGCGTCGGCCGTCCTCGGAGACGCTCAGGCTCACGGGCACGCCGTCAACGGCTTCCTTCAGCCCAGGAACCGTGAAAAGCCGGAAGGTCCGGGAGGCCGCGTTCCACTCGATAAGCCCGTCCGCCGACACGGCCAGATAGACGCCGGGCCCAAGACCCTCCTCCACGGCCAGGACCTTCGCCGGGAGCTGCCCGAGGTCATCGAACGAGACGCCGCTCCCGCTGCGGGATCTGCGCCAGAGGCGGGTCCCATCAGCGTCACGCCTGGCATAGAGATCGTTGCCGACCCGCTCCAGTCCCTGCTGGGCTTCCCAGCCGGAGGAGGACTCATGTCGGAGCGCGATCCCCTCGGCCTGCCAGATCAGCGTGCCGCCGCGTTCCAGCCTCGCCAAGATGCCGTCGCCGTTGCCGCCATCGACGAACTGCTCCAGGGACAGCGTCTCTCCGGCCCGGGCCCGCTCGTCGTAGAGCGTGGCGGAGTTGTCCCAATTGAGGTCCAACCTATCCAAGACCGCGCCCGCCGCGGCGTAAAGATACCTGCGGCTTCGGCTCAAGGCGAAACGGTCCACCCCTCCCGACGGAACCGGGACGCGGAAACTCCTGCCGGAGTTGAAATCCTGCCGAAAGAGGCCTCCCTTGGCGTCGCTCCAATACAGGAACTCGTTGGCTGCCGTCCCCCTGAGAGCGGCCTGCCGGACCGCGTCCGGCATCTCCCAGACCTCCCAGTCCCAGTCCAGCGTGCCCGAGCCCGCCGGACCCGCCTGAGACCGGGAGGCCGCGGGAGCCTCCTCCAGCTTGAACTTCTCCCCGACCCTGATCCCCGCCTGGGCGACCCCGATGGACTCCGGTCCCTTGGCGTCCTGGAAGGCAGCCTCCGCCTCTTGCGGACCGCCCGTCTTGCGCCATCTCGGGCCTAGCTCCTTCAGCGGGAGCTGTGGCGCACGGGACAGGTAGGACTCGGCCGCGGATGATCCCTCAGCCGCGGCCACGGCAGACCCATCGTCAGGCTTCACTGGCTTGGCCCCGTCGAAGAGCCTCTTGAGCCTCGCGACGATCCCATCAGAGCCCTCGCGGGACTTCCGACTTTCATCAAGTTCCCGAGCCGCGGGCAGGGCAGCTTCAGGAAGCACCTCGGCGGACGGGGCAGAAGGAACGGCCTCTTCCCTTCCGTCAGGGGCGGCCGGGCCCGCCGCGGAGACCGCGGCTCCGCCGAGGACCGGGACCGTCGCGTCAACGGCGATCGGTGCAGCCAACCGGGATGCCTCCGCTGCATCGAGCCGGATTCCCGGCGCCGCGAAGACGCCCAGCCCGGACCCCAGGTAGAGCTTAAGGGGTGCTACGACCGGAGCGCCGGCAGCCGTGGTCCCGGCGCCGGATGGCAGGCCGGAGACTGGCGAGACCCCTGACCCTGCCCCGCGCGAAGCGGGCGCGGTCTTGACCTGCCCCGCGGCTGTGGCCGCGAGGCTGGCGGCCAGGACCGCTGCCAGGATGCCGGATCTCATGATTCTGGTCTTTCCCTATTATCAGATCAGAATGGGTCTTCGTCGTCAGCCGGCTTCTTGGGTTCCGGCGCCGGAGCCTGCGCCTTGGCCCCCGTGCCTGCCAGGTCATGGGCCTGCAGCGCCTTGGTGATGGCCTCGGCGATGGCCGGGTCCTCCACGATGGAGGACGGGTTGTAGGTCTTGGTGAAGATGTCCGCGAGGTTGTCGTTCGGGAACTTCTGGATGTGCTCCACGATGTGCATGAGCGTGCGGGGAGCGATGGGCAGGGGCAGGATCTCAGGGTAGATCCTCCGCAGGTCATTGGCGATGGACACGAGCCTTGCGATGACGTCCTTGGGCACGCGCTCGAAGAAGATGGCCAGCAGGGCCTCCTCCTCGTCCGGAGGCAGGTACTTGACGTCGAGCGTCATGCCGAACCTGCTCGAAAGCTCCCCGCTCGGAGGCTCTCCTTTATAAGGGGGCTTCACCGGGTTCATGGTCCCGATCACCCACGACTTCTTCTTGTCGTACTTGATGACCCGGCCGTCCGCCATCCGGTACTCGCCGTTCTGCAGGATGTTGTTGAGGATCGCGATACCCTCCAGAGGCTTGTGCATCTCGTCCAACACCAGGATGCCGCCTTCCTGCATCCACCGCAGCACGGTGGAAGCGGTGAGGCCTGTCCGGTTCTTGCCCTCTTCCCCGAAGGTCTCCCGCGCGATCAAGTCCTTGTTCCGCGTGTACTCGTTCATCGAGACCATCCACAGCTCGTTGCCGGTCACCTTGGCCAGCATGGACGCGATCCAGGTCTTGCCGCCCCCTGTCTCGCCGATGTAGAGGATATGCTGGCTGAGGGTGAAGCCCTTCAAGGTGTCGTAGATCAGCCTCTTGTTCGAAGGCAGGTTCAGGGCCTTCCAGT
>JACRNU010000036.1 GCA_016234805.1 Elusimicrobiota bacterium | reverse complement strand
GAGGATGCGCCTCGACGTCGGGAAGCTCCTTCTTCCCGAGCGACGAACCGACCGACGCTACCCTCGTCATGTCAAAATCAAGATGAGCGGCTATCTGCGCAACGACGGGCACCCGGCTTAAGTGAACGGCATTGCGATTAAACGGGAAGCCTTTGAGAGTCTCGCGGACAGCGAGACTCTCAGAAGCCCTCCTCATCACCGGCTTCCCTTATGACCGGGCCGACCGCTCGGCCTACTACACGGGCTTCTACGCCGAGTTCCTCGAGATCTGCCACGACATCCGGCGCTCGGGCTCGGCCGCGCGCGACATGGCGTGGGTCGCTGCAGGCAGGGCGGACGGTTTCTGGGAGTTCGGCCTGAGCCCCTGGGACGCGGCAGCCGGGCTTCTCCTTATCCAGGAGTCCGGCGGCAGGGTCACGGATTTCCTCGGCAAGGACTGGAAGGACCATCGCGAGTACGGCAGGCAGACGCTCGCCACGAACGGGCTCATCCACGGGCAGATGATGAAGGTCATCCGACCCGGACTTGGAAGGAATCCCAAATGAGGACGGATACAGCCGCCGCCGACATCGTGATCCTCGGGGGCGCCAGGACCCCGTTCGCGACCTGGTCGAGCGGCACGGACGGCTCCGGAGCCAAGGGCGGAAGGCTCAAGGACCTCGACCACTTCGACCTCGGAGCGGCCGCGCTCAAGGGCGCCCTGGCCGCGTCGGGCCTCGCGCCTGGAGCCGTGGACAAGGTCGTGTTCGGCAACTCCTACCACGCGGGGTCCCACTCCTGCTACGGCGGACGCTACGTCGGCCACCGGGCCGGCCTGCCCGACAGCGTCCCGGGCCTCGCGGTCTGCCTGGCCTGCGGGTCCGGGCTCTATGCCATGATGGTGGCGGCCCAGGAGCTGCGCCTCGGGACCGCCGGGGTCGTGGCCGCGGCGGGAGCGGACTCGCCGAGCAACATCCGCAGGGCCGTGCTCGTGCCCTCCTTCACGGACCTCTCGGCCGGGGAGCCCATCTCGGCCGGCGCCCACCGCCTGGCTCTCGAGTACGGGTTTGACCGCTCCGCCCAGGACCGCTGGGCGCTCCTGAGCCATTGCCGCGCCAAAGCCGGCCGGGAGCGCGGGCTCTTCGATGCGGAGCTCGTCCCGCTCGCGGGGCTCGACTTCGACGATGCCGTGCTCTCGGATCCCCAGCCCGGCCGCTTCAGCTCCTCCGAGGCGCTCTTTCCGGACAGCTCGACCACGCACGCCAACACCCACGCCATCGTCGACGGGGGGGCGGCTTTGATGATGGCCTCGGCCTCAGCCCTGCCCGGCCTGGCCCGGGCCAAGCCGGTCGGACGCTATCTCGCGGACGCCGTGGTCGCGACCGACCCCAGGAACATGTCCCTGGCCTGCGCCCTGGCCCTGAGGAGAGCCGCGGACCTGGCAGGGGTCTCGATGTCCGACATCGGCCTCTTCGAGATCAACGAGACCTTCGCGGCCCAGGTCCTGGTGGACATGAAGGAACTGGGCCTGCCGGAGGAGAAGGTCAATGTCAACGGCGGGGCCATCGCCCTGGGGCACGCGTTCGGCGGCACGGGCGGAAGGCTCGTCCTGACCCTGCTCAAAGAACTCCAGCGCCGGGGCCTGAAGCTCGGGGCCGCGGCGGTCTCGCTCGGCGGGGGCCAGGGCATCGCTGTCATCATCGAGCGGCTCTAAGTTAGGCCAGGACCGCGAGCGCGAGCAGGAGCAGGACCACCAGCGAAGCCAGGGCGAAGAACTGCTCCCCGCTCCTGTGGAAGCCGTAGATCAGCATGGCGACGCGCGCCACCGGAGTCAGCACGAGCACCAAAATCCCCGCGCCCAGGACCGCTCCCGAGGCCGCGGAGGACGCCAGGCCCAGAACGCCTCCCAGCAGGAGCAGCGCGACCGAGCACGCGACCCCGGCCTGGAGCGTGCGCTGGATGAGCCTTCCGAACCCTGCCTCCGACCAAGTCTGGCCGGTCATCATGGCCTCCAGGCCCCGGCCAGCATCCGGACCGCGACCAGGATCACCAGCACGGAGAACCCCATCTGGATCTTCTCGGGCTTGGCCTTGTAGAGCACGCGCATCCCCACGAAGGAGCCCAGGAGCACGCCGAAGACGATGACCGCGGCCAGCTCGTGCACGACCAGCCCCCGCTTGAAGAAGATGAGCACGCTCGCGGCCGCGCTGACCCCCATGAGGAAGTTGCTCGTGGCGGTCGCGGCCTTGATGGGCACCCCGCACATGAGGTTCATGACCGGGACCTGGATGATCCCGCCGCCGAGCCCGAGCAGGCCGGAGAGGCTTCCGCCCAAGAGGGAGAGCAGGGACGCGGGCACGATCCGCCGGACCGCGTAGGAGGTGCGGGAGGAGGAGGAAGGGTCGAAGAACTCGGCGTCGAACGGCCCTGCCGGCCGGGCAGGCGGCGCCGGGCCATGACCCTGGAGCGCGGACCTCCCGGAGCGCAGGCCCTTCAGGAACATCATGACCGCCACCGGGAACAGCACGAGGGAGAACAGGACCTGGACCACGCGGTCCGGGAGCATGTTGGAGACGAGCGCTCCCGCGATGGAGCCCAGGGCCGTGGTCATCTCCAGGACCACGCCGAGCCTCATGTTGGCCAGCCCGCGCTCGACGTTCACTGAGGCCACGGCGCTTGAGGTCGCGATGATGGCCACCAGGGAGACCGCGATGGCCTGGTGAACCGGGACCTTCAGCCACAGCACCAGGAGGGGGACGATGAAGACACCTCCTCCCACGCCCATCACGGACCCGAGGATGCCGATGAGGAACCCGAAGACCGCCAGGAGGCCGGCGGTCTGAAGGCCGAGCTCGCTCATGGCCTGAGCTCAGAACCTGAACGAGAGGTTGGCCCTGTTGGCGTGGCCGAGGTCGCCGTACGGCGCCCAGGCGTAGTCGAACCTCAGCCAGCCGAAATCGAGCCCGCCTCCCACGGTGACGCCCGCCAGCTTGTCGATGCCGCGCGTGGCGGCCTGGTTGAAGCCGGTCCTCACCGAACCTTTGCCTGCCTTGCTCAAGCCGATGACGAGCTCGACTCCCAGGGACATGTAAGGGTCGTCGTCCACGGGCAGATGGCCGTCCATGGTAGCGTTGAGCATGGGATTGACGCGCCAGAGCGCGCCCCCGCTCAAGCGCAGGGGAAGGGGCTGGGAGACCCCTCCGAGCCTCATGGGCATGCCCAGGTTGGAGACGCTCAAGCCCAGGTCAAGAGGGCCGTCGCCGAGCTCCACCACGCGGAGGAACTGGGCCCCGAGCTCCACCGCGGCCGAGGCCGCGGATTCGCTCTGCAGGGAGGACCGGATCGCCTTGATGCCGGCCCCGACCCGGATATTGCGCCCGAAGCCGTATGAATAGGCGCCGGTCAGGGCGAAGTCCGAGGGAGAGAACTCCCCGACCGGATCGCCCTTGGAATCGTAAGCAGTCTGCGCCCCGTGGATGAAATACACGAGTCCCGCCGCCACCGTGCCGGCTTTCCCCAAGGAACGGGAGTAGGCGACCGAGCCCGCCTGCGCCCCGGAGATCAGGTTGGAGTAGCCGAGACCGAAATCAGAACGCGGCCCCTTGGCTCCGATGAGGGTGCCGGCGGGATTGTAGAAGACGGCTTCGCAGTCCCGCGCTGCCGCGGCCGAGGCGCCGCCCATGGCCTCGATCCTCGCCCCGGCAGGGAACTTGAGGAACGGCGCTGCCGTGGTGCCGCCGGACCTGTCCGAGAAAGGGGCTTCAGGGAACATCCCGGCGCCGGCCGCGACGGGAAGAAGACACGCCAGGAAGAGGGCTAGTGCTCCGACCGGCTCATAACCGGGGTTTGGACCGGTCGATTTCGGAGTGAGCCAAGGAGAGAGGAGGGAGAAGGCTGGACGCCTTCGACCGACGAGCGACGCAGGCGCAGCCCGAAAGCGACCGGCCGCGCTCTCAAGGAATCCGCTCGGCAATACCTCGGCATGCTCGGTCGTCGCTTCTCGCGTCCGGCTCGAATCCGGGCATCCAAAACCCCGGTTATGAGCCGGTCGGAGCACTAGATAGGCCAGACCGGACCCCGGCGCACCGGCTTGTTCTCAGCCGAAGCCTCTCCCTGCTGGGGAATGCCATCGAGCATGATGGAAGGACGCTCAAGGGGTTTTTCCTCCGGAACCGGAGCAAGTGGAGCGGCCTCGGCCGGCGCAGGCGCCGGAGCCGGCTCCGCAGGAACGGCCGCCGCGGGAGGCTCGACTAGGGGAGACAGCGTCACCAAAGGGGAAGGGGTGATCGCCGCCGCGTCCGGACCGGGAACGACGGATTGGGGCGCAGCCGGTTCCGGCGCGAGGGTCGGGACCGGCGGGGTCGCTGCCGGCGGAGGAGTTGTGACCGGCGAGGCAGTCATGGGCGGAAGAGTGATGGGGGCAGGGACCGCGGCAGGCGGCCGGACCGGCGGCCGGGCCTGCGGCGCCACGGGGACAGAGGCCGCAGGGGGACGCATCTGGGCAGGAGCCGAAGGAGCGGGCCGGGATGCCGAGGCCTTGATCTGCTCGGACAATTCGCCGAGCTTCTTGAGGATGAGCTCCTCCTGACCGCTTTGCTTCGAAGCCAGGGACTTGAGGTTCGTGACTTCCTTCTCCAAAATCTCGAGCTGGCTCTTGACGCTCTGCAGGTACACGATGGCAGGGCTGATGCCGCCGGGGAATGTGGTCTCGCTCTTCGGCCGCGGAGTGGCCGGGCCGGACGAGGGCAGGGCGGCCAGGGCAGCGGACTTGAGCGCTCCGGGCTCCGCCGGTGCGGGCTCGGTCTTCACCGGAAGCGGCACGTCCGCGCCAGCCCCCTCCGGCGATTGGAGAACGGCCCGCGCCTTCGGGGACGGCGGCTCCTTGCCGCCAGAAACGCCGGGCGCGGACAGGCCGCTTCCCGTCCTCAGCGGAGGCGGCACGTCCGCGCCAGAAACGCCGGGCGCGGACAGCACGGCCCCGGTCGAGGGCCCTGGAACCAACGGCACCACCCTCGGCAGGTCCAGGGGCTCGAGCTCCGCGTCATCGACGGCATTGGCGGCCAGGCGGTACTGCCGGAGGAAGAACCCGAACAGGGCGCAACTGGCCGCGAACCCGATAGCGGAAATGTAGAAGTAGACATCTCCCAGTAGTGCCATTCGCATGACAATGTTATCGGAATTCCCTACTGGTGTCAAGAAGCGGTGCCTGGCACCGTCAGCGGGACAGGAAGAACACGCCGAGGCACACGAACAGGGTGCCGACCAGCTTGCTGACCGCGAAGCCTTCGCCGAGGAAGGCGACCGCGAGGAGGAAGGTCACGAGCGGGTAGGTCGAGCTCAGCGGCACGATCTTCGAGGCCTCGGCTCCGGACATGGCCACGAGGTAGAAGTAGACGCCCGACATGGCGGTGATCACGCTGGCCCCGACCCAGAAAAGCCCCATCCTCGCGGCCGAGGACGCGGCAGAGCACACGCTGGTCCAGCGCGCGGCCACGGGGACGGCCAGGAGCAGGATCGTGAGCGCGAGCCTCACCATGAAGACGTCCGCTGCCTGGGCCTGGCCGGGGAAGTGGCGGAAGCAAAGCTTGTCGAAGAAAGCGCTCAAGCCCCAGCACAGGATGGCCAGGCCGAGGAAGAGGACCGTCGAGGAAGTCATGCGGCGGTCAATCCCCGGAGGGCATGGCCGCCCGGCGCTCGGAGTAGGTGGGGGTCGGCGGCGTGCGAACGACCTCGACGCCTGCCGTAGCTCCGCCGGAGAGCGCGAGCCGGAAAGCCCGCCCTCTGCCGTCAGCCTCGAAATAATGGCGCGCCTCCACATAGAAGCCGGTCTCGATCGGCGCGGCTGACGAGATGAGGAAGGTCCCGTCAGGAGCCTGCGTCGCCGGCAGCTCGGTCCCGCCCGCGGCGACCTTCACGGTTCCGACCTGGACCGGCCTGCCGCCCTTATTGGTCACTGTCACCCGCCAGAGCCCGGGGGATTCGGGCCGGGCGGTCACGGCCAGGCTGTGCGGGAAAACGATGGCCTGGTCGATCGAGGAGATCCTGACCGCCCGGTACGCCGAGCCGCCCGAGGCGTCGCGAACCTTGTCCGCGGGAAAATCCCCGAAAGAGTCGTGCACCGCGAAGTAGGCGGTCCGGCCCCAATCCGCGTCCGAGCGGTTCTCCGAGCAGGGGATGAGGCTGTCCGTCCCTTCCATGCAGAAGTAGCCGACCACGGCCACGGTGTGCGCCCCGGTCAGGCGCGGCCTCTTGACGTCCTCGAGCTGGACGTAGGCGATGCCCCACTTCTCGATGCCCTCGGCCAGGACGCGGGCGTACTTGTCCGGGGTGCGGGAGGAAAACAGGCTGCCGACGAAGAGCTCCTTGTACTGCCCTTCCATGGCGGACATCCCGGGAGTCCAGCGAAGGACCTGGTCCGTGACCGGATCCGTCACCTCATAGCCGCCGTTCTCGATAAGGAGCTCGGCGTAGCCGCGCGGTTGCTGGGGGATGGCCAGGTGCCGGACCGGGTCTTCCTCGATCCACTTGGGCAGGAGGAAGTATTCGGAGTCCCCGGTACGGGCGCGTTCGAGGTACGCGAGCTCGAGCATCCTGGGATCGACGCCCTCCTCGCGGCCTCCATGGACCGCGCTCTGGTAGGATGGCAGGGGACGGCCGAGCTGGAGCGCCCACCAATCGTTGATCGTGCCGGCGCCGTCGGAGAGGCAGGTCCACGGCGGCTCGTTGGGCCGGCCGTCATAAGTCCACTCAGGGATCCTGCCCCACCTGCGGTCCGCGTTCTTGGCGCGGATGAGGACGTTCATCTTGTCCACCCATTCCCTGGTCTCCTCCTGGTTCTTGTGGAAGAGCGTGTGGAATCCCTCGACCATGCTCCTGAGGCGCGCGGGAACAGCCGGGAGGTTGAGCGCGAAGCGGGGCGCGAGAGGAAGAGGATCCTGCTCAGCCCGGATGATGTAGGAAGGGGCGGGCGCGGCCACGACCACCGGATCCGAGTCAGGACTCGCATTGCCGTCGAACAAGCGGTTGAGGGCCTCGGCGTCCAGGGCCGCAGGAGCTGGCGCCGTAGGCGCAAGCGCGGGAGACCGGGCCGATGCCAGCCCAGCCTGCCCCGCGGCGAGCAGGGAGAACACTACTAGATAACGCATCGTGATGGCGAGCTTATTGTACCAGCACCTGCCCGCGACTGTCATGGGCCAAAGGACCATGCCCGGGATGGGTCCAACAGCCCCGCCTTCAGCGCGAACTCCGCCGCCTCATTTGGTATAATCCGACCGAGTTCCCCAACGACCCATGACAGAACGCGGCGCCAGAAGGACCTCGGGCCTCACGGCCCCTGAAGAAGGAGGCCACCCGGTCAAGCTCGAGCGCCTCAAGGCCGAGACCGCCGCGGCCATGGCCGGGGGAGGCAAGGAGCGCGTCGAGGCCCAGAAGGCCAAGGGCAAGTTCTCCGCGCGGGAGCGCCTCCACTACCTCCTCGACGAAGGCTCCTTCCAGGAGCTCGACCTCCTCATCAAGTGCCAGGGCCGGGACTTCGGCCTGCAGGACAAGCCGGTCCCCGCGGACGCGGTGATCACGGGCTTCGGCCGCGTCAACGGCCGCGAGGTCTGCATCTACGCCCAGGACTTCACGGTCCTCGGCGGGTCCCTGGGCCTGGCCCACGCCATGAAGATCGCCAAGGTCATGGACCTGGCCCAGGACAACAGGGTCCCCTGCATCGGCCTGCTCGACTCGGGCGGGGCCCGCATCGAGGAGGGCGTGGACTCTCTCGACGGCTACGCGCACATCTTCCGCCGCAACGTCAAAAGCTCGGGCGTCATCCCCCAGATCTCCGTGATCCTCGGGCCATGCGCCGGAGGCGCGGTCTACTCGCCCGCGCTCACCGACTTCATCTTCATGGTCCAGGGCATCAGCCAGATGTTCGTGACCGGCCCGGCCGTGGTGAAATCCGCGACCGGCGAGGAGGTCACCTTCGACGGCCTCGGCGGCCCCCAGGCCCACGCGGCCAAGTCCGGGGTCTGCCACTTCGTGGCCCAATCCGAGCCGGACGTCTTCCGGCAGGTGCGCGAGCTCCTGGGCTTCCTGCCCCAGAACCGGTGGGAGCGCCCGCCCCGCGTGGCCAACCCCGACCCGGTGCGGCGGGCGACGCCGCTGATGGAGATGCTCTGCGAGATCGACCCCAAGAAATCCTACCGGGTCCACCACGCCATCTGGCAGATCGCCGACGAGCACAAGTTCTTCGAGGTCCACGCCAACTTCGCGCGCAGCGTGGTGGTGGGCTTCTGCAGGATGGGAGGCGACGTGGTCGGCATCGTGGCCAACAACCCCGGACACATGGCAGGCGCGCTCACCATCGACGCCTCGGACAAAGCCGCCCGGTTCATCCGCTTCCTCAACGCCTTCAACATCCCCATCGTGACCCTGGCCGACGTCCCGGGCTACTGGCCCGGCGTCCAGCAGGAGCACGGGGGCATCATCCGCCACGGCGCCAAGCTCCTGCACGCCTACGCCGAGGCCACGGTGCCCAAGATCACGGTCATCCTGCGCAAGGCCTACGGCGGCGCCTACATCGCCATGAACTCCAAGCACATGGGCTCGGACTTCAACTTCGCCCTGCCCTCGGCCGAGATCGCGGTCATGGGCCCGCAGGGCGCAGTCGAGATCCTGCGCAAGCGCGACATCGCCGCGGCCAAGATCCCCGAGGACAAGCTCGCCCTGGCCGCCAAGCTCGGCAAGGAGTATGCGGACCGGTTCGCCAACCCCTACCAGACCGCGTCCACGGGCTCGATCGACGAGGTCATCGAGCCCAGCCAGATGCGGATACGGGTCATCCGCGCCCTGCGCTTCCTCAAGGACAAGCGCAAGCCCGGGGAGCACGTCAACCGGGGGAACATACCTCTATGAAGGCCCAGATCCTCGTGGTCGAAGACCAGCCGGCCACCCTCGACCTCATCTGCGACGTGCTTAAGGAGGAGGGCTTCGAGGTCCAGCAGGCCCAGTCCACGGCCGGGGCGCGCGAAAGCATCCGGCGGGCCGCCCCCGAGCTCGTCATCCTGGACCGGGGACTGCCCGACGGCGACGGGCTCGACTTCCTCAAAGAACTGCGCGAAAATCCCAAGTGGACCAGCCTGCCCGTGCTCATCCTGACGGCCAAGAAGGCCGTGGAGGACCGGGTCCTGGGCTTGAAGGGCGGGGCGGACGACTACCTCGCCAAGCCGTTCAACACCACGGAACTCGTGGCCCGGGTCGAGGCCCTCCTGCGCCGGTCCGGCAAGGCCGCGCCGCCCCCGGCCCGTGGTTCATGATCTCCAACAAGAACCGGGTGCTGACCCGGGACTTCCTTCTCCAGCACGTGTGGGGCTACGAGGAAGGCCTCGACCTCACCACCAAGGTCGTGGACGTCACCGTCAGCCACCTGCGCGACAAGCTCGGGCCCGCCGGGTCCATCATCACCGCGGTCCGCGGGTTCGGCTACCGCCTCGACTCGGTGTAGCTCCCGCATGAAGGAGGACCCGCCGTTCTCCTTCCTCGCCGAAAACAACATCCAGCAAGTCGCCCGGATGTTCATTCTTCGAAAGGAAGACCCCGGCGCGATCGCAATCTTGGCGCGGCATCTCAAACCCTCCCTCTCGAAAACGCTTCTCGAAGCCCTGCCGGCCGAACTGAGAGCCGCTGCCGAACAGCATGCCAAGGCCGCTGCCCGCGCTTCGGATGCGCAAGCGCGCGCCATCAGCGCGGATATCCAGGAAGGGCTTGCTTTCGTCAATGAAGGGATCAAGCACCTGGTCGTCCTGCTCAAGCAGGCTGATGGCCCGACTCGAGAAGCGGTCCTGGACTTCCTCAAGAAGGACCAACCATCCCTTTTCCTCAGGGTCCGGCAGCACATGCCTGTCTTTGAGGACATCGCATGCTTCCCCGATGCGGCCATGAAGTCCATCGTCCTCAACCTGACGCCGGACCATATGGCGCGAGCCCTGTCAGGAGCCTCCCCTAAGGTCACTGACAAGTTCTTCGAGAACATGTCCGCAGGAGCTGGAGCACTGCTCCAGGAGGCTATGCATTACGTGGAAGATTGGCGCGAGGGGGCCGACGAAGAAGCTCGGGCAACCATCATGGAGACGATCCTGCATCTCGATGCCGAGGACCGGATTTCCATCCGTCCCAGAGGAGAGGATTCAATCATCTGATGAAACCCTTGCGCCCGGTGAAAACCATCGAAATATCCACCCAGGAAGGCGGCCATGCCAGGATCCACATCTACGGCCGAGGCATCGTCATCGAGCGCGGGGAGGAGAGCCGCGCGTATCTCGCGGGAGTCAGGGTCCCGGATTGGCTGATCCAGAAGCAGCCGGAGGACATCGACCCTGCCGAGTTCTTCCGCCTCAAAAGCCCCGAGGTTCGCAGCAGGTTCTTGAGCGTGTTGGGCGTCAAGCGTGTGCTGAAGAGCCTCAGCGGCAAGGTCCTTGAACGCACCTCCAGGCATGACCTCATCGTCTTCACCAACGCCGGCAGAAGGAGACCTTATCTCCGGGACAAGACTGCTGACGACGAATGGCAGCTTGAAGAATTGGACACAGCCATCAAGACGATCGAGGAGGCTCTGGCCTGGATGCAGCGCAGACTCGACAACGCGAAACGACAGGAACGAAAATGTCGCGGGATTCGTTAGTCAGCTCTGAAGACCTGCTGGGCTTGGACCTCGCGGACCTTGAACGCATCTGGGACGACCTCCCATGGGTCTACCAAGACGCTGTGGCCTGCCATCCGAAAGCACCCCTGCACCTGCTCTGGTACGCATTGAGAGCAGGCCGGTGGACTTCCCGGCACGGCCTGCCCCGAGGGCCGATCCCGAAGGACCTGGTCTGGGACATCTTCCTCTCGCAAGCCTTCAAGTTCCACGCCATCGACAGAAAACTGGCAAGACATTACTCCGTCGAGCCCGATGCCATGATGGTTCTTGCCGAACTCGGAGACAACTGCGTCCGCCGCGCCATCGCGGAGCATCCGAACGCGACCCAGGAAGTCCTGGCAAGACTCGCCACAGACCCCGAGACCCCCGTCAGCCGCAAAGCTGGTGACAGGTTATGGGCAAGCGAAGAACTGAGAAAGTTCTTCAAGAACGTCCTGACAAACACCGATCCGCAATCGCCTCCTCATTAGAATCCCCGCGACATTAGAATTCCCGCGACACGGGAGTCCGCGCTTTCCGCGGGCTCTGCCCCCGAAACTGAGGAAGAACTCACCAAAACGACCCCTGCACCGACCTAATGCGACAAAACCCTCGACGGGAATCCTGAAAAATCACCGGGCACCATGTCACATGGGTCCTCAGAGAGGGGTCCCTCCGCGATTTTCAAACTCTCCGTCGGAGGTTTTGTCCCAATCCTCCGCCAACGGGCGCATAAGGGGCGGACAAGCCCCTATTTCCCCGCCAGCCAGGGGAATGGGACAAAACCACCTCTGCAACGAACCGATCCCGGAGAGCTCAGTGGGCCACAAATCCGGCTGGATGCGTGATTGCGTTTCCATTAATTTCACCTTCGCTAAGAAGGGTGGAATTCATGGAAACGCAATTGTCGCGGTCAGGCCAACCTGGGCGATTACAGTTGGGCTAACGAAGGTAGCCGGCAGCGAGCCACTCGGCCGGGGCATGGTCGTCGGTGAGGACCTGCCCCGGCAAGCAGGCCAATGAAGCTGCGTCGAACCCCTGACTGAAGGCCGTGCCCTTGAGAACGCCGGACAGGTCCGCGCCCGAATCCGGCGAGGCAGCCACGATGACGTTCTGGAGGCCGCCCTTGGGGCAGTGGATGGGATGGAGCCGCACTGTGGGGAAGACAACCGAGAGAGTCTGGGCCATGGCGCAGAAGAGGCCCTTGTCCTCATCGACCCTGCCGATGATGTTCATGCCCACGACTCCGCCGGGCTTCAAGGCCCCGCGGACCTCCTCGAAGAACTCTTTGGTCGTCAGGTGGAAGGGGATGGCCATGACGCCTTGGTAGGCGTCGATGAAGATGCCGTCATATCGCGCTCCGGCGAGCCTGAGCGCTTGCCGTCCGTCTTGAAGTAGAGTCCTGAGATTCGGTGTTTCCGCCGTCCTGAAGAACTTCCTTCCCACAGCCTCGACCACGGGGTCGAGTTCAGCGACCTCCACGGTCGAGCTCGGGATCTCCTCGGCCACGCGCAGAGGCATGGAATACGCCCCGCCCCCGATGAAAAGGATCCGGGGCGCGGCCGCCGAAGGCCGGGCCTCACGGCCCCGCAGGAAGTTGACCAGCAATCGGTAGGCCGTCGTATACTCGAAGACCACGGCCCGGTCCGCGAGCCGCATCGCGCCCTCCTGCGTGCTGTCGAGCATGAGGACCCTCAGCAGGTCCTTCCCGGCCCCGGCCTCGAAAACGCGCACGAGCTGATACTCCGAATCCTTCTCGAACACGGGGTCAGCCGCCATGAACCTCGGGCCGTGCGCCGCGGCCCGCGACAATCCCAGTACCGCGGCGACGAAGACCGCCAACCCGACCCCGGCCCCGCGGACCCGGGGGGACTTGCGGCCTGCCAGGGCCACGGCCAAAGACGAGAGGCCGAGGACCGCGCCCAAGCCTCCGAAGAGCGAGCGCACGCCGAACGCGGGGATGAGGGTGAAGGTCGTGAGCAGGGTGCCTCCGATGCTGCCAGCCGCGGCCAAAGAGGAGACCACGCCGGAGGAGAAGGAGGCGCTCCAACCCTCTTCCACGAGGATGCCCACCACCGCGGGCCCGACCGAGGCCAGGGCCGCCGCGGGCAGGCCGAAGACGAGGAAGCACCCGATGAGCGGGGGGGTGTTCCCGGTGGGAGAAGGCGGCAGGGCCGCGTCGCAGAGCCAGGGCACGGCCGCCGTGAGGATGCCGGCGGCCAGGAGCTCCCAGAAGACCAGCTTCTTCAAGGAAGCCTTGGGCCGGTCCGCGAGCCAGCCTCCGGCCATGTAGCCGAGGAAGAGGCCCGCGATGATGATGCTGATGACCGCGGACCATGTGAAGACCGTGTTGCCGTAGCGGGGGAAGAGCAGGCGCGTGGAGAGCATCTCCACGGACATGACGACCCCGTTGGCTGCCAGGGCCGCGGCGCAGAATACGAACCTGGTCATGGTTCGCGGGTTCCCCTGCTCGGTCATGGACAGCCTCCCAGGAAAGACGACAGCTTATCCTTCATGAACTCCTCCAGCAGCCCCTCCACGAGCGCCAGGCGCTCGGGGCTCAGTCCCTCGAAGACGTCCGCGGCCGTGTGCCAGCGGGGATCGTTGTAGCCGATGACGAGCACGGAAGGGACCCCGGCCCCGATCAGGGGGAAATGGTCGTCCCGAATCCAACCCAGGCGCTCCCGGCTGAAGGCCGCGGGCATGCGCCGGGTCCCGATCTCCCAGAGCGTGGAAACCAGGCTGGGGTGGGCCTCCTGGGAATAGGATTCGACCTTGAACACGCTCTTGGGCGAGGCGACCATGTCGAGCACGATGCCGAATTTCGGTATGGGCAAGGAAGTCCGGGTCCCAGCGGAGGGACGGGAGGTGAGCGCTCCCGCGAACTGCCGAGAGCCCGCGCAGTAGCCGCCCACGTCAGGGTAGCCCATCTCCTCGCCGTCGAAGAGGACCACGTCCACGCCCACGCCCTTGGGGACCGTTTCCCGGAACCGGGAGGCGAGCGCCACGAGCACCGCCACGCCCGAGCCCGAGTCGTTGGCGCCCGCGATGGGCTTGGTCTTGCGGGCCGGGTCAGGGTCCATCTCGGCCTCGTGCCGGGCGTCGAAGTGCGAGCCCAGCAGGAACCTGCAGGAAGCCTCGGGCCGGAACCTGGCCACGATGTTCGTCATGGGCCACATCCTGCCGGTCCTGGGATCCGGGGACTCGAAGGAGACCTTCTCGGTCTCGAGGCCGCGCTTGGAAAGCAGCCGGGCGAGGCGGTCCACGGCAAGGCCGCGCTTGGACGCGCCCGCGTGCCTGTTGCCGAACTTCACGATGCCCTTGAGGATGGCGTAGGATTCGGGCGAGGCCTGGCCCGCCGCGGCCGCGGGGGGCGTCCACGCGGCCGCCGAGGAGACGAGGACGAGCGTCAGAAGGCGCGCGGGGGCGCGGCAGAGGTCAGTCATTCTTCCTCCGGGCCCGGCGTTCGGGGTAGCGCGGCAGATAGTCGCGGTCCACGATCTCCTGCACGGCCAGAGCCTTCTCGTAGAGCCTGCCGTAATCCAGGCCGAAGTCCTTGGCGATCTCCGCGAGCTTGGCTCCCTTCTTGCGCTTTTCCTCCACGGCCTTGAGGCCCTTGCCGGATTCAGCGGACAGCAGGAGGAGCTGGACGATCTCGAGCTTGTAGCAGCCCTCCCTGGAGAGGCGCGCGAGGTCCGCGGCCGGCCCAGCGGTGGACACGGAGACCCTGGCCCAGAACTCCGGCCCGAAAGCGTTCTCGACGGCCGCGGCCACCGGCGGCATCCGGCCGACTTGGAACTTCGCTTTCGAGCCCAAGCCCAACTGCTGGAGGTCGAGCCCCAAGCCCACTCCCTCCTGGCCGAAGGCCGGGGCAGCCAGGAGCGCGAACATGGCGGCCAAGGCGAACCTCATGACCGGCCTCCGACGGTCGATCCGGCCGGGACCAGGGACTTGGCGCGAAGCCCGGCGCGCCGTACTTCGTCGAGCCACTGCCGCGTGGTCCAGGTCCCGAGGCGGCCCCAGAGGGCGCGTTGGAGGTCATGGCTGAAGATGCCCACGGCCGGGCCGTCCGCGTAGACGCGGTCCATGCCCCGGAGGAGCCTGCTGTAGAATGAACGAGGCCCGAGCTCCGAGCGCTGGTGCAGGGGCCAGTCGATGACGTTGCCCACCAGGAGCTGGACGTCGTCCCGGCGGACGTAGCGGCGCCAGTCCTTGAGCAGGGCCTCGAACTGGTCCTCGGTCGCCTCGTAGAGCATGAGTGCGTCGATGTCCACCCCGGCGTCGTTCATCATCACCGGGTCCTGGCCGTGATGCCAGCCCTTGTCCCAGGTGAGGGTGAAGGCCCACAGGGGAGTGGCGTCGCCCACCTCGGCCTTGATCCTGCGCACGATCTGCCCCACCCGGTGAGCCCGCCACCACTGCCAGGCGTCGATAAAATCCAGGTCGCGGCGCATCCCCTTCTTGCGGGCCAGCCAGACCATGCGCTCCTCCCTGGTGAAGGCCGCCCAGCCCTCGGGGGGCTTGAGGCCCGGGAACTCCGCGAGGAACTCGTCGACGAGCTCGTACCCTCCCAGGGCGTTGCGGATGTAGTCGAGGCCGACGTAGTCCACTCCGGGGATGTCGCGAAACTGCTTGAGGAGCGCCGCGATGTCCTCGGGCCGGCGCGGGTCCCGCAGGGAGATGGCGCGGGTCTCGACCGACCCGCCCTCCTCTACCTCCCGGGCGTATTCGTAGCGCTTGAGCCTCACGGTCTTGGAGGTCGTCAGGTAGCACATGGCGTAGAGGCCGAACTTGATGCCGCGCCTGCGGCACTCGCGGGCCACTTCGGGGAAGACGCGGAAGTTGCGGCTGAGCCAGACCTCGCCCTCGCCCTGTCCCGGGGTCTCTCCGCCGAGCATCCAGAAGGCGTCCGCCCCGGCGTACTCCACCCAGTCCAGCAGGCCGCGCCAGTCCTTGGTCTCGCCGGAGGGGGTGCGGACCTTCATGTCCGCCAGGGAATCCGAGCTCTCCAGGGTGAGCACGGACATGCCCTGGGGCATGGGCGCGGGCTTGCGGCGCGAGACGCGGAACGGGCTCATGCGCAGCCGCTCGGCGATGCCGGGGTCTCCCAGGAGCCTGAGCCGGTACTCGCCCGGTGGGGCGTTCCAGGGGCAGGGCCACCTGCCGGTCCAACGGTCCGACGCGGCCAGGTAGGACAGGGGCACGACCTCGATGCCGCCCACGGTCCGCACGGTCCTGCCGTCCCGGGTGACGATGACGCGCTGGGGGGAGGCGGCCAGCCGCCGGGCTGATGCCCTGTCCCGGGTCCAGAGCCTGATCTCGATGAACTCGTCGTGGAGATATTCGGCCTTGGAGGTCTCGAGGCGGACGGTCCCGTGCCACTCTTTCCACGCGGTGCGGCCCCCGAAGAACAGGCCGTACAGGACCGCGGTCCCGATGAAGAGCCAGACCCCGCGCCGTTCGAGCACGGCGAAGATGATAGGAAATTTTGATATACTTGCCCCATGGTTACAGGATTGGTGCTGGTCCGTCTGGTGGCGGGAAAGGAGAAGGTCGCTCTGGCGAAGGTCAAGGAGATCAAGGGCGTGGCCCACGTCACGGCGGTCTTCGGCCGGTGGGATCTGGTCCTCGATATCGAGACCGACGACCTCGGCACGCTCTCCAACGTGGTCGTGCGCGACATCCGGGCCGTGCCCGGAGTGCTCTCCACGGAAAGCCTCGTCACCACCTCGATCTGAGTGCACTCTCCGGGACGCTGGATGCTCTCGGAGATCCTTGAACAGCCCGAGGCCGTTGCCCGCGTCATCGAGCGCGGCCGCAAGGACGCCTGGGAGATCGGACGCAGGCTCCGCTCAAAAGGCGCAGCCTTCGCCATGCTGGCCGCCCGCGGCAGTTCGGACCATGCGGCCATCCTCGGCAAGTACGCCCTCGGCGTCCACCTGGGCATTCCCGCAGGCCTGGCCGCGCCATCCATCGCCACGCTCTACAAGAGCAGGCTGAAGCTCAGAGGCGCCGCGGTCATCGGGGTGAGCCAATCCGGCCGCTCCCCGGACATCGTGGAGTTCCTCGAAGCCTCCTCCCGGGCCGGAGCCTTCACCGTGGCGGTCACCAACGACCCGTCCTCGCCCCTGGCCCGCGCCGCGGACCACGCCCTGTTCCTCCACGCGGGAGAGGAGCGCAGCATCGCCGCCACCAAGACCTTTACGACCCAGGTGGCGTGCCTCTACCTGCTGGCCGCGGGCTGGGCGGGCGGCCGCCGCGGCCAGGAACTCCTGGCCGGGCTCTGCGCCGCGCCTGAGGCGCTCCGGCGGGCTTTGGCCGACGGGCCGGCCATCGAAGCGTCCATGAAGCCCTTGAAAAGGCTCGAGCGCTGCGTGGTGGTCGGCCGGGGCTTCCCGTTCCCGGCCGCCCTCGAGACCGCGCTCAAGCTCAAGGAGACGGCCGGCGTGTTCGCCGAGGGCGCCTCGGCCGCGGATTTCCTCCACGGCCCGATCGCCATGGCAGGCCCGCAGGCGGGGGCGGCTTTCCGCGCCCTGCTGCTGCTCAGCCGAGGCCCGGGCAAGGACTCCATCAAGCGGGTCGAACGCCGGCTCAAAGCCGCCGGGGTGTCGAGCCTGCGCTTCGGCCCGGACCCGGTCCCGGACTGGATCTCGCCCTTCCCGCTGGCTGTCCGGGGACAGCTCGCGGCCCTGCGCCTGTCTTTGGCCAAGGGCCTCGACCCTGACCACCCGTCGGGCCTCCGGAAGATCACCCGCGTCCATTGAATATGAAGACACTCAACGACCTGCTGGACGCCGCCCTCAAGGGAAGCCCCCGCAAGACGGCCTACGCCGCCCCGTCGCAGACAGTGACCTTCCGGGAACTGCACGAGCAAGTCGCAAGGACGGCGGCCGGACTCCGCAACGGCGGAGTCCGGGAAGACGACTGCGTGGCCATCGTGCACCGCAACGCCGTGGAGTTCGTCGTCACCTACCTGGCCTTGAGCAGGCTCGGGGCCGTGGCCGTGCCCATCAACTTCATGGTGCAGGTGCCGGACGAGCTCGCCTACATGCTCAACGACTGCAAGGCGGTCGGCGTGGTGAGCCAGCGCGAATTCCTGCCTGGACTGCGCAAAGCAGTCCAGGCGGTTCCGAGTCTAAAGCACATCTGGGTCACCGATGCCCCGGAAGAGAAATGTCAAGGAATCGAACTACCATTTTCCCGGCTCCTCTCTCATGGAGTTTCGCCGGTCGCAACGGCGACCGGCGAGGAAGATGTCGCGGCCATCCTCTACACCTCCGGCACCACGGGCCAGCCCAAGGGCGTGATGCTCACGCACCGCAATCTCGTGACCAACGCGCTGGGCGCCATCGAGCTCTTCCGCCTGGGACCCGGCGACGTCAGCCTCTGCGTCCTGCCCATGTTCCACAGCTTCGCCTGGACCGGCTGCGTGCTGGTGAGCCTGGCCCTGGGAGCCAAGATGGTGATCTCGCCCGCGATCGTGCCCGCCCAGCCCTGGCTCAAGATGATGGGCCGCCACGGCGTGACGGTCATGGCCGCGGTGCCCCAGCTCTACGCCGTGCTGTCCAAGGAGGCCCGGGGCTTGAAGGGCCTGGTCCTGCGGTTCTGGTTCTTCCGCAGGCTGCGCATGGCCATCTCGGGCGCGGCGCCCCTGTCCGCGGCGGTGGCCGCCGCTTTTGAAGACGGCTTCGGCCTCCCGGTCCTCGAAGGCTATGGCCTGACCGAGACCAGCCCCGTGGCCACGGCCAACTCGCTCTCGGCGCGGCGGCCGGGCTCCGTGGGGCGGCCCATTTCCGGCGTGGCGATCAAGATCGTCGACGACGACGAGCGCGAGCTCGTTGCGGGGGGGGAGGGCGAGATCTGCATCAAGGGCGACAACGTGATGAAGGGCTACCACAACCTCGTTGACGCGACACGCGAGATCTTCACGAAGGACGGCTGGCTCAAGACCGGCGACATCGGCGTGGTGGACGAGGAAGGCTTCCTCTTCATCCGGGACCGCAAGAAGGACATGATCATCGTCAAGGGCTTGAAGGTCTTCTCAGCCCAGGTCGAGGCCAAGCTCCTCGAGCACCCCGAGGTCGCGGAGGCCGCCATCATCGGCGTGCCCGACGAGCACGGCGACGAGACCGTCAAGGCCTTCGTGGTCCTTGCCCCGGGGTCCGAAGCCGGCGTCGCGGACCTCATGAAGCACTGCCGCGACCGCATCGACGCCTACAAGCGGCCGCGGACCATCGAGGTCGTGGCTTCCCTTCCCAAGAACGCCCTGCAGAAAGTCCTCAAGCGCGAGCTGAGGAAGGCGGAGCTGGCCAAGAGGCCTGGTCTTGCCCCGTCTTGACCTCAAGGCCTTCCTGTCCGTGCCGGACCTCGAGGCCGGGGTGCTCCGCGCCGCCTCCAGCCGTCCCTTCGAGGACGAACCCCTGAGGATCCTGGCCGCCTTCCGCGTCGCCTCCGAACTCGGGCTCGAGCCGGACCCAAAGACCCGCGACCTCTTCCGGACCCGGCGGAGCCTGCTGCGCGAGGTCCCGACCAAAGACATCCGGGAGGAGTTCCTCGAGATCCTGGCCGGCCCGGACTGCGCCCGCCAGCTCAGGCTCATGGACGAGTGCCGGATCCTCACCGTCTTGTTCCCGGAGCTCGAGCCCGGCCGCCGCTGCGCCGTCGAATACTACGGCCAGGGCGGGGTGCTGACCCACACCCTCGCGGCCCTTTCCCGCGGGGGGTTCCTGTTCGACCACCTGGCCGAGGTCTTCCCGGGCCTGGCGCAAGGGCGCCAGGTCCCCGGAGCGTCGCCGTCCTCCACCCCCCGCAGGCGCGCGTTGTTCATGCTCACGGTCCTGCTCCACGACATCGCCAAGCCCTCCACGGCCCGGCGCATCAAGGGCCGTTTGCGGTTCTTCGGCCACGACGCCAAGGGCGCCCTGGCCGCCTCCAGGGTCATGCGGCGCCTGCGCTTCCCGAAGGGGGAGATCGCGGAGGTCGCGGAGGTCATCCGCCATCACCTGCGGCCGGGCAACCTCGCGGCCTCGGGCAAGGTCACGGAACGCGCGTGCCGCCGCTTCTTCCAGGACACCGGCAAGGCCGCCTTCAGCCTGCTCCTGACTGCCTGGGCCGACCACGCATCCTACCTTGCCGAGGAGATCCTGATCGAACACCTGCCCCTCATGGCCTCGTGGACCAGGGGCAAGGGGACCATGGAAGCCGGGTTCCAGGCCCCGCCAGGCATGGACAAAGACACAGCCAAGACCCTCCGCCACCTCTGGACCGTGTCCATCCTGCTCGCAGGGCTCCTAGCCCGGCCCTCCAGCCCCCTCGAGCGCCTCGTCAACGGCAACGACGTCATGCGGGCCCTGGACCTTAAGCCCGGTCCCAGCGTGGGCAAGGTCCTGGGCGAAGTGGACCGGGCCCAGGCCGCGGGCAGGCTCGCGGACCGCAAGGAAGCCCTGGCCTTCCTGTCCGGGCTCCGACTGAAACAAAGACGCAATAAGATTTCATCATCTTAATAGTGCGGCCTCCCGCACCCCCGCGACCATGCTGACAGGCCTCCTGTTCCGACTCCTGCTCGCCGGGCTCCCCGCGGCCCCGAGCCTGGCAGCCGGCGGTCCCACCATCTACTCTCCCCAGGTCCAGCAGTGCGACGGGAACTTCCAGACCGGGACCACCACGCGCAAGATCACCCCGCGGATCAGGGTCCCGATCAGGTCCACCGTCGGATTGCGAGTCGGCCGGCAGCCCACCTCCTACAATTCCTCCAACAGCCTCGGCCTCTGGCGCTTCAACGGCTCGTATCCGCGCAGCCAGGAGAACGACTGCTCGGTGGTTCCCGACGTCGTCAATGAATGGGACGACGCCGGCGCGGCTGACGCCCCGTGGGCAGTGGGCGCCGGAGCCTCGCTCGTCTATCCAGGCTCTGGAGACTTCATCTACGCTTTCAGAGGCAATGGCGTGACGTCTTTCGCGCGATACTCCATCTCAGGCAACTCCTGGGACGACGCGGGCGTGGCTGACGCGCCGTGGGGAGTGGGGGCCGGCGGCGCGCTCGTCTATCCGAACTCCGGAGACAAGATCTACGCCTTGTCAGGCAACAACAGCGTATCTTTCGCCACTTACTCGATCTCAGGCAATGTCTGGGGCTCGGCCGCTGACGCGCCGTGGACAGTGGGCACCGGCGGATCGCTCGTCTATCCCGGCTCTGGAGACTTCATCTACGCTTTCAGAGGCAATGGCGTGGCGTCTTTCGCGCGATACTCCATCTCAGGCAATTCTTGGAGCGATGCCGCAGCGACTGACCCGCCAGCGTGGACAGTGACCAACGTCAGCGGGCTAGTCTATCCAGGCTCTGGAAACTTTATCTACGCCCTCGAAGGCGCCGTCGGCAACACATTCTCGCGGTATTCGATCTCGGGCAATTCCTGGGACGACGCCGGCGTGGCGGACGCGCCGTGGACGTTGAGTTGGGGCGGCTCGATCGTTTATCCAGGCTCTGGAGATTACATCTTCGCTCTCAGAGGCACCAACACCCAGTCTTTCGCGCGGTACTCCATCTCAGGCAATTCATGGGACGATAACACCGTGACGGACGCGCCGTGGACAGTGGAGACCGGCGGCGCGCTCGTCTATCCAGGCTCTGGAAAATACATCTACGCTTTCAGAGGCAATGCCGTCTCGTCTTTCGCTCGATACTCGAGCAGCGCCAAGAGGATGAGTTCGTGGCGCTACCTCTACACCGACCCGGAGGGGCTCGTGACCGCGACCATGGGCAGGTGCACCTACACCGCCTATAGCGCGAGCACCGTCACCGCCGGATGCCCGGCCAATCTCGCCCCCATGGACTTGGATGCCGCCATCCCTGCGGCCCCATTGATCGCCCCTATCCCGCTGGCCTCCTGCCCGACGAGCACCCAGTCCTTGGCGGACCAGCCGACCCCCGTCAATTTTCCGGCCGGGTTGCACAGCGAGGCGGTGTCCCTGGACGGGGCGCACTCGGTCGTGCTCGAGACCACCTCGACCCTGGTCATCCCGGTCACCTATTCGCTCTCCGCCTGGGTCAGGACCTCGGCAGGTGGTTCGCAGAGGATCCTGTCCCACCAGGACGGGTCCAAATACTGGGGTTTTGGCCTCAACGGCGGCGCATTACGGCGCTTCGATTCAAGAGAGTCCGCGGGCAACCAAGACATCTCCATAGGCTCGGGCTTGAACGACAACGCATGGCACCACGTGACGGTCGTGCGCTGGAACAACAGCTCCTGGAGGTACTTCATCGACGGGCTGTTCGTCGGCGGAACGGCCGCCAACAACGCCGGTATTTTCAGCTCAGCCTTCACCGCCATGGCCTACATCGGCAGCTACATAGCCGGCAGCGAGTTCTTCAACGGCACGATCGACGACCTGCGCCTCTGGGAGGTCGCTTTGCTCGACGACGAGGTGGCGGCCGAATACAACTCCACGCTGCACCGCTACTCGACCGACGGCAGCACCTACACCTACCTCTTCCGCAACCCCACGGGCGCGAACAACGACGCTTTCAACCCCCCGGCGTCCGATGACACGACCAGCCTCGTCTTCTACGAACCGCAGACCATCAACTACTCGGATGCGCCCAACCACCGGTTCGTCTTCATCGCGGAGAACAACGGCGGATACCTGACGTCCTCCTATCCCTTCAACTTGACCGTGGACCGGAGCCCTCCTTCCAAGCCCGCGCTCTCCGGGAACCCCCAGTCCACCAGCAGCATCGAGTGGTCCTGGTCGGTCCCGGACTCGTTCTGCGTGCCTCCGGAGTCCGCCTCCTCCTACACGCTCGTCAACCGGACCACGGGCGCGGAGATCATCAGCGTCTTCCACCCCACGCTCTCCATCACGGAGAGCTTCGGGGGAGAGCCTCCCAACCAGATCCATGGCCGGGGGCTCTACGCCAAGGACCTCCACGGCGCCAGCCCCATCTCGGACGGCGCGACCGCCTACACCCATGCCGCGGCGCCCGCGTTCGTGACCACCGCGTTCGACGCGAACTCCATCTCCACGGGCTCGGTCCTCCTGCGCTGGCTCGCCTCGAACAACCCGACCTACACCCGCTACGAGGTCGAGCAGACCCTCACGCCGGGCTTCGGCGGGAGCGTCGCCACGCTCGCGTCCATCAGCGACAACCTGACGGCCGACCGGTTGGGCGTCTCCGGGCTCTCGCCCGGCACGACCTACTATGCCCGCGTCCGGGCCAAGAACGGCAGGCACACCGACTCCTACGGCTCCCAGCTGACCTCCTACGGCACCACCGACTACACCACCCTGCCCGCGGTCCCGGCCCTGATGGCCGCGGCCCTCTCGACCGGGTCCGTGCGCTGGGACTGGTCCTCGGTCACGGGAGCCTTCGGCTACAAGCTCTACAGCTCGACCAACGGGCTCATGATCGACACCCCCACCCTCTTCTACTCCTCCGGCACGCTCAGCACCAACACCGCCTACGGCGCCTCCGTGGAGGCCTACGGCCGCAACCCGCTCCTGCCGGGGGGGCGCAGTCCCTTGGTCTACGTCTTCACCCTGGCCACGAGCCCGGTCGGCATCGCCATCACCGAGGTCAGCACCAACTACGTCGTCATGTCCTGGAACCCCAACGGCAACCCCCCGGGCACCTACTATGAGGTCGTCGCAGCCACGAACTCCTCCTTCCAGAAGGCCCTGAGCACCACCGGGGTCATCGGCACCAGCGTGCTCATCGACGACCTGTTCCCCCTGACCACCTACTATTTCCGGATGAGGACGGTCAGCAACGGGGGCTTGACGACCGAGTTCCTCCCGCAGACGCCGCTCAAGGCCGCGACCTATCCGAACCCCTTCGTGAGCGTGTCCTCGGGGCCCGTCTCTCCCTACGTGCTCCAGGCCGGTCTCGTCGGGCTGTGGCATCTCGATGAGAGCGCGGGCACCACGGCGTCGGACGCCTCCCTGACCGTCAACAACGGCGCCCTGACCTGCCTGGCCTCGGCGTGCGCCTCCACGCCCACCTTCACGACCGGCCCGTCGAACATGGGCAATAGCGTGACCTTCCGGGGCCAGGCCGACTCGCTCGTCAGGATCCCGGCGCATGCGGCCTACAACTTCGCCGGGGACATCACGGTGAGCGCATGGGTCAATCCCGCGACCTTGAACCAATCCAACGGCGCCGGCATCGCGGCCAAGGGCGCCGGAGGCAGCGAGGACTTCAGCCTCGACGCCGCGGCTGGGAAATACCGCTTCATGTTCTCCGCGAACAAGACCGTGAGCTCGACCATGACCATCACGGCAGGGGCATGGACCCACCTGACCGGGATCTACTCCTCGGCCGCGGGCGGGACCCTGAAGATCCTCGTCAACGGCGTCCTATCCGCGGCCACCTCGGGGCATGGCGCCCGTCCGACGACCAACACGCCCGTCACGATCGGCAGCCGCCAATCCGGCGCCGGGACCTTCGACCTCTCCTTCTCCGGGAGCGTCGACGAGGTCAGGCTCTATTCCTACGCCATGACGGACGATCAGGTCCTCGCGGACTACCGGGCGGCCTTCCCTACGGCATACGTTCCCGCATCGAACGTCACCGGGGTTTCGCTCGAGCTGCCGGCCAACGCCTTCACCACGGGCCAGCCCTTCATCTTCATCTCGCCCGATCCCGTGAACCAGCCCGTGCGGCCGGGCACGAGCCTCATCGAGATCGGCCTGACCGCGATGCCCACGGGCCAGCGCTTCATCGAGGACTCGCTCGTCGAGATCGTCCCCATCATCGACGGGGTCCCCTTCACCGGGCTCCTGGGCTCCCAGGCCACCGTCTACATCAGCTACCCCGACACCGACGGCGACGGAGTCCTCGACGGCACCAATCCTCCCATCCATGCCTCGACGCTCCGGGCCTTTGTCTTCGAGCCGAGCGTCCTGAGGTGGGAGCCTCTCGCCACGACCGTGGACCCGGCCAACAGCCGGGTGGCGGCGCTCACGCCCCACTTCTCCATCTTCGGGCTCTTCGGCGCCCAGGTCTACGGCAACAGCCTCGCCGAGGTCCGCGTCTATCCCGTGCCCTGGCAGATCCGGTCCGGAGGCCGGTTCGACGCCGCCAACCTGGTCTTCGACCGCCTGCCCACCGACGGCCTCATCCGCATCTACAGCCTGGCCGGGGAGAAGATCGTAGAGCTCGGCTTCGGGACCTCGGGGCAGGGCCGCGCCTTGTGGAACGGCAGCAACTTCGCGGGCCAGCCCGCGGCCAGCGGGGTCTACCTCGCTCACATCAAGTCCGCGACGGACGGCGCGACGAAGATCCTCAAGTTCGTGGTGGAACGGTAACGGCATGAAAGCCATCAGTGGACAGCCTCGCCATGCGGCTAGGCTCCTGGACCGCAGGTCCAGGTGCCGGGCCGTTGCCTTTGCCGTTTCATCGACCATCCTTCTGGTCTTCTCGCTGGCGGTGACGCCGCCAGCGAGAGCAGCCTTCAAGCGCCGCGACACCGGGGGCAACGCCGCCCAGTTCCTCAAGCTCGGCGCGGACGCCCGGGCCGCGGCCATGGGAGGCGCGGTACGGGCCCTGTCCGAGGACGCCACCGCGGTGTACTGGAATCCGGCCGGGCTCTCGGCCCTGCGGCTGCGCCATGCCAGCTTCTCCCACGGCGCCATGTACCAGGGCGTCTTCTACGACTTTTTCGCCTACGCCCAGCCTATCGAGTCCATCATCGGCCGCGGCAGGCCCAGGGAGCTGCGCGAGAGCCAGCTGGGCGCCTTGGGAGTGGCTTTTTTCTATATGAACGCCGGCTCCCTCCAGGAGACCGACAACACCGGAGCCACGACCGGCGGCAGCTTCATGCCCCAGGAGTTCGCCGGCGCCTTGGCCTGGGGAGGAAGGCTCACCCCCGACTTCGACCTGGGCGTGGGGATGAAGTACATCTACTCGAAGCTCTACGAGAGCGCCCAGACCGCGGCGGGCGACCTCGGGGCGCGGCTCCGGCTGCGCGTCGTGGGCATGCCCCTGACCCTGTCGGCCGGGGTCCACAACTTCGGCGGGTCCCTCAGGTACGGCAGGGAGAACCAGGACCTCCCGTTCTTCGTCAGCGCCGGAGCCAACCTGCGCGTGCTCAAGAACCTGACCCTGACCGGAGACGTCATCGCGCCCCGGGACAACCGCGTCTACGGCGCGGGGGGCATCGAGCTGCGCCAGGCCCTCACCTCCAAGACCGGGTTCTCCCTGAGGGCCGGCTACAACGGCATGAACGACTACAAGGACCTCCAGGGATTGACCGGCGTCGGTTTCGGCTGCGGGCTGCGAACCCACCGCGTGGACATGGACTACGCGTGGACCCCCTTCGGCGTGCTCACCATCGGCCACCGGTTCTCGCTCTCCTACCGGTTCTGATTACTTACCGTTCAACCGGGGCGCATACAAGGGGTCAGGTTGGAAGGGGACCGGAACCGTCCGGGGCACATACAAGGGGTCAGGTTGGAAGGGGTAAGATTACGGCGCTTCCGGGTTTGCCGTGGGTAGCCGTGTAGGGTAAGATAGTGGCTTCCAAGATAGGAGGAGGCCACCATGCAAGACACTGCGCTCTATCAGTACCTGTTGGGTTTGAAGTCGCCGTGGACCGTGAGCCGAGTGAAT
>JACRNU010000048.1 GCA_016234805.1 Elusimicrobiota bacterium | reverse complement strand
TTCACTCGGCTCACGGTCCACGGCGACTTCAAACCCAACAGGTACTGATAGAGCGCAGTGTCTTGCATGGTGGCCTCCTCCTATCTTGGAAGCCACTATCTTACCCTACACGGCTACCCACGGCAAACCCGGAAGCGCCATAAGTATATACCCAAATCGTATCGCCCGGCTTGTAGCGCCCATGCCGTTTCTTCACTCTGAATTCGCCAGCAGTCGAATGAACCTCGCCCGTTATCGCCAGCACGGTGCTGCCTGGAGCACACTTCGCCACCCTCTTGGATTTGATATTCGGCCTGGCGTAGAGGACGGCTTCAGCAATGACTTTCCGCTTGCCATATCCGCACCCCTCGCTTGGGCACGCCCCCTTATCAATGAGAGTTGGAGGCCGGGCTGCCTGCTCGGCTTGCGCAATGGCACAAGCGACAAACATGAATGCTCCGGCTACGACTCCTGGATGCCACGATAGCATTTGCTCTCATACCCCCTTGTCTTCGCCAAGGACGCGCAATCGGTCAAGCAATCGATGCGTGCCCGCATGCCCAAAAGACGAGAAGGGAATGAGTGTCTCGGCCAAGGCAAATGCCATGCGAGCATTGCTGCTGCCTGCCGCCTGATCGCGTAGGCGTTCTTCAAGCCGGACATAGGTGATCGGGGAAACATGGAGGGCCTCGGAGAAGGCCGCCCCGCACACACCCCTGATATCCGACGGGGTCATTGGGACTTGCCAACACCCGATGAGCCAGTAATGGACACGATTCGATTCCGGACTCCCGGGCGGGGGCTGCCGGTATGAATCGTTCCAAGAGCCGTAGGTGGCCTGCGCGGTGGTCGGAGGTGAGAGTCCTTTGGCTTCTCGTCAACCATATGTGCGCCTAACAGATATTCGGTCGATGGAATAAATTTCAGACGAGCACGATCTCGCGTTTCTCGGCGTGCGTCTGAAGCGGCGGGACAATCTCTAAGAAGGCCCTGCTGTCGAGAGCGGTGAAGATCCTGACCAGTTGCTCCAAGGTCGGGATTCGTTCATCGTCTACGCTCTCCAATCGCGCGATCTGCGGCTGCGGGACTCCCGCCTTGTCGGCCAGTTCCTTTTGAGTCATGTCGCGACTCTCGCGCAGGGACCGGATCACGGCGGCGATGGCCGTTCGTACCTGATAGAGCATGTAATTCCTCCGGTATTCGGGGTCCTTCATCCCTTCCTGGATCGAAGCCTCGATCGGCTTGCCGATGTCCGCCGGTTCGATCAATGCCTTGTTCTTCGCCATGACATGCCTCCTATCCCACGACCGCAGCACGAGGACGGGCAGCCCTTCGCGGTTCTTGGCGGAAGCGTAGCCCGCGAGATGGGGACCGGGCTTTCGGCTTGGCCGGAAGACCGGTAGTAAACGACGACAAGTTGCGGGTTCATGGAGTCAGCTATCCCCATTATAACCATTTGGATATATCTGTCAAGAGCCAGGGCGATGCGGGGTGCAGATGGCTCGACCTCACCCACTGAGCCCGGAGGCCGTCGCGTACGTAACCCTGCCAACAAGCACAGCTGCGGGACCGGCCGATTTGGTTCCCTGCCGCGATGGGAAACCCCTCGTTTTTCGAAAATAAATCCTGAATTTGGCGACGCAATTTACATCTCTCGGGCGATGTGAATTGCATCGATATTTGCGCCGTTATTTTTTGAAAAACGCAGGAATTCGCACCGCGGCGTTTCGCAGGCCGACCTGGACATGCAGGAGGCGGAGCGCGGAGCGCAGAGCCCCGCGACCCAGCCTGCGGCTGGGTGCCCGGGCGAGCGCGTACCCGACAGGATCAGGCCGAGTCGCTTGCCACCAGACGAGCCCGCCAAAAACTGGGTGAGGTCGAGTGACAGTCGAGTGCAGGATATTGATTAGTCGGGATAATTTCTGTATCCTCACAGCCGATGCCTGCCTTGTCGTGGATTCGCGACGAGCTATCTTTAAGGAGTTGAATACATGAACAAGTTGATCCTGCCTCTGGTCCTGATGTGCCTTTCAGGCTGCGTCACCACGGGGAAATACAAGGCTCTCGAATCCCAGGCCCAGGGAGAGAAGCTCCGCGCCGCCGGGCTCGAGGAACAGCTCCAGGCCTCCAAGAAGGAGACCGAAGGCCTGCGCCAACAGCTCGAAGCCGGCAAGGTCGAGTACATGAACTCCTCCCGCCAGCTGCAGGACCAGCTCGGCGAATCGCAGGCCAAGGTCAAAGGCGGCGCCGAGGAGCTCGCCTCGGTCAAGACGCGCGTCTCCTCCCTGGAGGACTCCAACAAGGATCTCCGGCAGTCGCTCGAAGCGAACAAAGGGGAGCTCACGAAGAAGGTCTCGGACCTGACCAAGGACAAGGACATCCTCGCCAAGAAGTTCTCGGACGCGACCAGTGAGCTCGCGTCTGTCAAGGCTTCCAAGGAGGCCGAGACTTCGGCCCTTCAGCGCAAGCTCGACTTGGCCGTGGCGGACCGCAAGGCCATGGAGGCCGTCAAGAGCGCCCGGATCGCCGACCTCACGGCCCAACTCGGGGCCGCGGCGGAGGAGAAGGGTGCTCTGGAGCGGGCCAAGGAGGAGGAGGTCGCCAGGGTCAAAGGAAGCTTCGAACAGCTCGCCGCTGGGCTCAAGGCCGAGATCGCGGCCGGCGAGATCCAGCTCACCCAGCTCAAGGGCAAGCTCACGGTGAACATGGTGGACCGCATCCTCTTCGACTCGGGCGAATCCATGGTCAAGCCCGACGGCCGGAAGGTCCTCAACAACATCGCCAAAGTCCTCAAGGGCGTGGCCGACAAGGACATCCGCATCGAGGGGCACACCGACAACGTGCCCATCGGCGGCGAACTCAAGAACAGGTTCGCGACCAACTGGGAGCTCTCGACCGCGCGCGCCACCGCGGTCGCGCGCTACCTCCAGGACAGCGCTAAGCTCGAGCCGGCGCGCCTGGTGGCCACGGGCTACGGCGAGTACCGGCCGGTCGCGCCCAACGACAAGCCCGAGAACAAGGCCCTCAACCGCCGCATCGAGATCGTGCTCGTGCCCAAGGAGTGACGTCCCATTCCCATCACTCACAGGAAGGGACAGTCCCGCAGGGCGGGACGCCCCTGGCCTTGACCCCTTTGCGACGGACCACCGAAGATGCCTGAAGCCGCCGAATTCAGTCCCGAGGCCAACCGCAGGAAGACCGCGGTCCAGGCTTTCCTCGCGTCGCTGATGACCAGCGCCAAGACGAGCGTCCTCTATAAGCCCGGACACACCATGGTCCTGCAGATCGCGGACCGCATGATCGCTCTGCTGCTCAAGACCCTCGGCGGGGAACAGACCCTGACCCTGGAGGTCAAGGCCAGGACCGTCATCATCGAGGACATCGTCCTGCCGGAGTCCGCGGAGGTCTCGGCGTTCGCCTCCAGCCTTCACACCCTGGGCGTGGGCGGCGTCCTGTTCACCAACCGCATCTCGCAGGAGGGCATGTGCGAGTTCTTCCGGGCCCTCACCGCCAAGCCGGACGAGAAGCGCACCCTGAGCGACCTCCAGAAGACCCTGCAGAACACCCGGATCGAGGGCCTGACCCTCTCCTTCATCCTAAGCTTCGTGACCACGGGCGAGACCGAGGTCAAGGAGCAGAAGCCCGGGAGCCTGACCGAGGACCAGATCGCGGCCTTCCTCAAGGCACCCATCCTCCCGGACTTCATGACCCTCATCCTCCACCAGAACGAGGACCTGCGCGGCAAGGAGGCGGAGTCGGTCACGAGCCTCATCGAGCGCCTCCTATACCGGGAGGTCTCGGTAGAGAAGTTCGAGGAGGGGATGCCCTGGGACCTCTACGACCCGCGGATCAAGGGCCGGTGGCTTGAGTTCCGCCGCCTGATGGAGTGGAAGCCCAAGGTCCGCGGACGGCGCTCCGACAAGGCCGCGGTCCCGGCCTGGAGCAGGCCTGTCCTGGCCTCCTGGGCCGCGGTCTTCGTGGACACGGACCTCGAGCGCGTCCACGACCACCGCGTGCACGAGCATAAGGAGTCCATGATCTGGGCCCTCGAAGAGACCCACCGCATCCTCGACCACCCCGTGGGGCCGAGCCAGCCCAAGTTCGCCCTGGCGGCCTACCTGCGGCTGCTGCAGGGGTTCTCGCGGGACGGCAGGGTGGACATCCTCCTCGCCGAGTTCGACCGGTGGCGCGCTATGGAGAGTGACCCCGCCTTTGCCAAGGCTTTCGCGGGCTTTCGCGACGGGGTGAGGGAGAAGGTCTTGGGCCCGGTCTTCGCGGAGCAGTTCGTCCAGCACCTGAGCACCCTTCCCCTGGCGAGCGCCGAGGTCCTGCGCAAGGTCGCGGACTTCTGCCTGTTCCTCGGCGACGACATCATGCCCCTGCTGCTCGAGGAGCTCCGCCGCCTCTCCGACAAGGACCTGCGCGCGAGGTTCTGCGTCCTCATCGCCGCCGTGGCCCGGGTCATGGGCTTCGACCTCCTCCTTAAGACCCTCTCCGACGCTGACTGGTTCCTCGTGACCAACGTCATCGGCATCCTCGCCGAGATCGGCCGTCCGGAGGCGGCCAAGCAGGTCGCTCCCGTGCTGATGCACGGCCACGCCAAAGCCCGCGAGGCCGCCATGAAGTTCCTCACCAAGTACGGGGGGGACGACGCGGCCGATGGCCTGGCGCACTTCATCGCCGCGACCCCGCACCGGGAGGAGACGGCCAAGGCCGTCATCGCCCTTTCCCTGCTGAGGGCCGCGGGCATCGACAAGCGCCTCCTCGAGGCCTATCCGAAGGTCCCTGACTATGGGACCAAGGTCTCCATCGTCATGGCCCTCGGACGGTTCCCCGGTCCCGAGGCCATCCGCTTCCTGAAGCAGACCGCCCGGCGCACCTGGTACGAGGTCTTCACGGGCCTCAACAAGGAGCTGCGCCACGCGGCCAAGCACGCGCTCGAGCAGATGAAGCATGAGGGGCACGTCTGATGGCGCGAAAGATCAGGAAGTCCCGCTCGGAGAACATCCGGTGGAACCAGATGATCGAAGCCCTGCGCCTCATGAACTTCGGGCTCAACAACATCCGGCTCTACCCGCCCGGCCACAGCGAGGTGGTGGGGACCGTCAAGCGGCTCGTCGAGACCCTCGGCCCCATCCTCGAGGAGCAGGAGGACGTGGGCTTCGGGTTCATGGAGGAGCTCCTCTACATCGAGGGTTCCGTCTCCATCGAAGAGACGGTCAGCAACCAGATGCTGGTGGACCGCTTCGCCCGCTGCCGGGTCAAGTACCTGACCTTCATGAAGGGCATCGGGGTCGAGGACCTCTCCATCCTGCTTCAGATCCTCAACGCCGAAGCCATCAAACCCTCGGCCGTCATGCCCGCGGAGCAGCTCCACCTCAAGGGCGTCAAGACCATCCACATCGTGGAGGCCGAGGTCGACGACATCGCCAGCAAGTCGAAAGCCGGCAAGCGCAAGACCCTCTACGACTGGTACGTGCGCGGCATCGACGCCCTGCGGGCAGCCCAAGACGGCCTGAAGGCGGGCCCGGACGCGGACCTCAAGCCCCTCTACCGCTTCGTCGACGACATGACGGCCACCATGCGCAACAAGGGCTACGAGCCCTACCTGCTCCTGCCCCATCTCGGCCGGGGCCTCGACCCGCACCTGGCCCACAGCGTCAACGTGGCCGTGCTGGCCAGCGCGCTGGGGGACCTCATCCGGCTCAATTCGGGCCAGATGACCACCATGGTCATGGCCGCCATGCTTCATGACATGGGAAGGGTAACCATCCCCCTGGAGTGGACCCAGGACCACACCCAGCTGAGCCCTGCCGAGCGCCTGACCGCGCGCCAGCACACGGACTGGGGCTTCCTCCTGCTGACGCGCCATGAGGACGTCGCGCCCCAGACCTCCCTCATCGCGGCGCACCACCACGGCATCCCGCCCCGGCGGGTCGCCAACGCCGAGGCCACCCTGCCTCCGTCCTACGCCGCGGACATCTACCACCGGCTCATCGACATCGCGGACGTCTACGACCTCGGCATGATCAGCGACCGTTACTATTGGAAAAAGCAGCGGCCCGAGCGCATCCTCTCCGCCGTCATGCAGCGCCGCGGCGCGCGGTTCGACCCGGCCATGGTCAAGCTCCTCGTCACCTGCGTGGGCTTCTATCCGGTGGGCACCCTGGTCCAGCTCGACGACGGCCGGCGCGGGATCGTGGTCCGGCCCAACCTCGCCAACCCCTCCCGGCCCAAGGTGTACATGTTCGAGGAGCCCGAGACGGTCCCGACTCCGCCGCCGGGCGCGCCGCCCCCGGCGCCGGGGACTCCGGCCGAGCCTCAGGAGCCCGAGCCGGTCATCCTGGACACTTCCGAACTGGAGCAGTCGGGGCTCCGGTTCAAGGCGAGCGTGGTCCGCAGCCTCCAGCCCCTGCCCGGCCTCGACATCCCGGGCCTGCTGGAGAAGAAAAAGGACTACCTCCTCAGCTACACCATCTAGTGGTCCAGTGGCAGGTGCCTGGCACCAGGCCCGATGCGGCAGTCCCGGTTTAGGTGCCTGGCACCAGCAGAACAGGCACCGTCCGAGGCACCACCAGTGTCAGTAAGAGTCGAGAAACTTCTCGTCTTCCGCCAACTGGCGGAAGACATTGGCGAGGTCGGTCAGGGATATCATGCCCACCACGCCCCCGCGGTCCGTGATGGGGAGGTGCCGGAAGTTCCCTTTGGCCAGGGCGGAAAAGACCTTCTCCAGGGGCTCTGAGCAGTCCACGGTGACGAGCTTGCGGGTCATGACGGTCTCGACCGGCGTCTTTTCAGGGTCGAGACCCTCGGCCACGACCTTGCGGGCGAGGTCGCGTTCGGTGAAGATGCCGTCAGGATTGGGGAGGGAGCCGACGAACACGGAGCCGGTATTGCCCTTCTTCATCACCCGGGCGGCCTCGGCCGCGCTCGCCTTGAGCGCCACGGTGACGAGCTTGCGCTTCATGAGCCTGGTTGCGGTTTCCATGTCCTGATATTAGAAAACAGCCGGAACCCAACGCAAGCAGACAGCCGACGCAAGCCGGTGTCAGACGTTAAGAAATAGATGCTTTTATTGCTTAACGTCTGACACCAGAATGATATCATCTTCCGCGGAGGACCGGTGGCGACATGAAGAAAAGACTCGGCTTGCTCGTGAAGGTCGCGGCAGCGCTGGCGATCCTGGCCGTCGTGGCCTTGGCGGCGCTCAGCGTGGCCCTGAAGAAATACCTTCCTCCGGATAAGGCGCGGGAGCTCATCCTCACCCAATCCCGGAAGTTCCTCGACCGGGAGGTCAAGCTCCAGTCCGTGGATCTCGGCGTCCTGAGCGGGCTCGTCATCAAGGGGATCGAGATCTCCGAGAAGCCCGACTTCAAGGCCGGGAGGTTCGTCAGCGCGGACTCCTTCCAGCTCAAGCTCAAGCTCATGCCCCTGCTCCACCGCAGCGTGGTGGTGGACCGCCTCAAGGCCTCCGGGGTCAAGATCCAGGTCCAGCGCCGAAAGGACGGGACCTTCAATTTCTCCGATCTGATGGCGGCCTCCACCGCGACCGCGCCCTCCAAAGCCCCAGCGTCGGCCGCGCCGGCCTCCATGCCGTTCGACCTGAGGGTCTCCGAGGCCGCGATCGAAGACGGGGAGATATCCTTCACGGATGAAGCCCTGGGAGCGAAAGTCCTCCTCACCGGGATCAACGCCTCTGCCTGGAACCTCGGTGTTTCGGCCCCCTTCGAGGCGGATGTCTCCCTCGGGGTCAACGCCCGGTACGGGGGGAAGACCTACGACGCCAAGCTCGCCTGGAAAGGCCGGGCGAACTACGCCGACGGCAAGCTCTCCAAGATGTCCGCCTCCGCGAAGAAGCTCGTCGTCGAATACGCCGGCATCACCCTGTCCGCGACCGGACAGGTCAAGAACCTTTCGGCCCCGGACATGGACCTCCGGGCCGAACTGGGCCTCAAGGGCGTCACGATGCTTGAAGTCAACGTGGCCAACGCCCACCTCTCGAGTCTCAAAACCGAACCCCTGCCGGACTTCAAGGGGGAGATCGACGTCGTCTCCAAGGGCTTCTCGACCGAGGGGCTGCAGTTCCTGGGCGTGCCCAAGGTCAAGGTCCCCGAAGCCATGGTCCGCTTCGGGGGAAGCTTCGAGCGGGGGGATATCAAGGTCGACAACATCATCGTGCGCGTGCCCCCCTTGGTGCGGGTGGACGGGCAGGGGACCATGCTCAAGGCCCTTTCGGACAAGCCGCAGATGCAGGGCCAAATGACGATGACCCTCGACACGCCCGAGTTCAAGCTCTCCGATTTGCCGGCCGAGGTCCAGCCGTACCTCAAGTCCGTCCCGGCCGGTCTCGTCGTGCCCGCGGTCAAGGCCCAGGGCAAGATGTCTCTGGCGGGCGACACGGCATCGGTCTCCGCGACCGAGATCCAGACCAAGTTCGGCAAGATCACGGTGTCGGGCACCGTACGCAAGCCGCTGAGCCCCAAGCCCGAGATCGAGGCCTCGGTCGCGATGAACCTGGACATCCCCGAGATCAGGACCACGGACCTGCCCATGGCCTTGCCGGCCTCGGTGCCCAAGGGGCTGATCCTGCCGGCGGCGAAGATCGAGGGGAAGGCCGCGCTCAAGGGCGACACGCTCGACCTCGACGGACTGCGTGTCGAGACCCGATTCGGGCAGGTCTCCCTCACCGGGGCCGTCCACCGCCTGACCGGCAAGACGCCCGAGCCCGACCTGACCGTCTCCCTGAAGATCCCCGAGACCAAGCTCTCCGACCTCCCGATCGCGCTCTCGACCTCCATCCCGACGGGGCTCTCCATCCCTCCGATCGAAGCCTCGGGCAAGGTCTCCTTCGCCGACGATACCGCGAAGCTCGCCGGCTTCATGGTGAGCGTGGCCCGGCTCGGCAAGGTCACGGTCTCGGGGACCGTCGCTAGGCTCGCCTCCGGCAAGCCCTCCGCGGACGTGGAGGCCAAGGTCGACCTGCGCCTTTCGGGCCTGACGACCTCGGACATCCCGTTCCCCATCCCCAACCTGCCTCAAAAAGTCGCGATCCCGGACATGTCGATCGACGGCAGCATCAAGGTCTCGGGAGAGGACGCCGTCATCGAGGGCCTCACCGTGAAGGCCAAAGACAGCAGCGTCACCCTCAAGGCCGTCGCGAAGAAGATCCTGGCAGGCAAGCTCGACCCGGACTTCCAGCTCGAGGGGAAGATCAGGCTTCCCGCGTTCAAGAGCGCCGATGTCCCCCTGCCCGGCGTGCCGGAAGGCCTCGAGGTCCCGGCCACGGAACTCGAGTTCGACCTCAAGGGGACCCCGGACGTGCTCCGCCCCAGCTTCTTCGGCGTCACCATGGGCAAGAGCGTGGTCAAGATGGTGTTCCGGACGGACCAGAACACCAAGCTCAACCTGCTCGATCCGGCCAGGATGGACCTGCGGCAGTGGTACTTCTACATGAAGGTCAGCACCGTGCAGGTCACCCTGGACTCCATCGCCAACATCTCCCCGCTCACCAAGGGGTTCAAGCCGTCAGGGAGCTTCTTCGGCCAGATCAGCCGCGTCGAAGGCCGGCTCGGGGCCATGGAGATCGACAAGCTCAAGGGCTACCTCGTGTTCCAGAAGGTCGGCGCCAAGGTCTACGGGCTCGATATCGCGGACTTCAGCGGAGAGATGGACGCCAGCGAAGACCTGATCAGGATCTACAAGTTCGGCGGACCGAAACTCGAGCCTCTCGAGGGCCGCGTCGGCGGGGAGCGTTTCACGCTCTGGGTCGAGGCCAAGGACTACCTCACCCCGAATCCCAAGGTCGAGCTCAATGGGGAATTCGGCTACCTCGATCTCGCCAAGCTGCTCGACGCCAAGGCTCAGTTCGCCGCGGCCAAGGCATCCCTGCAGTCCTCGGGCGCGGCGGCCTCGGCCAAGTCCACGGCCGCGGCGGCGTCGGCCGGCAAGCTCGACCTCAAGAGCTCCCTCGTCATCCGCCAGCTCGACCACCAGAACCTCAACCTCAACGACATCTACTTCAAGACCGACCTGGTGGACATCACGCCGGAGCTCGACGAGATCACGGGCGCCGCCGAGCTCTTCGTAGGCATGCCCGTGAAGATCCCGGGGAACGAGTCCAAGGTGGATTCCTGCGCCACCTCGGGAGGCAAGGTCAACAACCTCGTCCAGTTCCTGAAGTCCGAACCCTCGCTCAAGGCATTGGCTCAGCCGGTCTCCTCTCTCAACGCCATCGCCGCGCTCGTCCCCGGCTTGCCGGGGATCAACACCATGGACTTCCTGTTCGTCGACAACCGCTACGCCTTCAAGAAAGGCGTCCTCACGATCTCGGGGACGAGCCCGTCCTATCCGAAAGCTTACGTCTGCAGCAGCAAGACCGGCGCGGCCATCCAGGGCACCGTCAACCTCCCCGCCAAGACCGTCGAGGTGTGGATCGGAGGGGGCAAGGGCGGCAAGCTCGGCGCCACCGTCTACGCCGCGGGTCCCATGGACAACCCGAAGACCAAAGTCTCGCTCGGCGGGGAGGCCTGTCCCAAGGACCACCCGTATTGTGTCCGCCAGAAGTCGCAGTAATGCTAATATCTCCATGAACATGGAACACGAAGACCTCGCGAAAGACCAGCAGACGGCAGGGCAGGCGCTGCCGGCCGAGCCCCCGCATCCGGAGCCGGTCGTCGCCGAAGCCGTGCCGGCCTCGCCACAGGCCCCGGAACCCGCCGCGGCGCAGCAGATCCCCGCGCCCGCACCCGAAGCGCCCGCCGGCCTGTTCCTTGAATCCATCAAGCCCGGCGAACTGCTCAAGAACCTCAAGGACGACAACATCTACAAAGTCACGGGCGTCTCGGGGAAGAAGGTCCTCGTGCGCGACTTCCTGGCCTCGGAGCGCATCTTCCTGTTCGTGGGACAGTTCGAGCGGCCGTCGGATTCGGAGGCCCTGGAGTTCGAGCGCGCCCGGGTCAAGCCGGCTGAGCCGAAGATCTCCACCGTCAAGCCCGAACTGGCCAAGAAAGAGAGCGACGCTTTCGCGGACTACATGGGAAAGGTCCGCCAGGCTCCCGGCTCGGACGCCGAGAAATTCTCGGCGTTCTGGAAGCAGGCGCTCGAGATCTTCGGAGATGATCCGACCCTGACCTGGCGCATGCGGACCAACAAGGGGCTCCAGCCCAGCCCGACCCTGCGTCTGCGGTCCAGCAAGACGAACCGCTGGCGCGACGCGATCATGCTCTGGGCCATGGAGAAGCTCACCATCATCGTCTCCAAGGAAGTCTGCCCGGAGACGGACCGGGAGGCCTGCCGGGGCGTGTTCCCTGACGACAACGAAGCCTACGGCAAGGCCATCTCCGTCACCATCCCCTACCGGGATCTCGACGAAGCCAAGGCCAAGACCTACCTGGACTGCTTCCGGATGATCCTCAAAGCATTCAGCGCTTGAGCGCTGAATGCTTTGAGAGCCGCTACGCCGCCACCTTCGTGACCCTGTAGGCCTTCCCGCAGCCGAACTCCTCCGCGACCAGCCGGCCGATCCCGGTCAGGCCCTCGGAGATCCGCGGCACACGGAATTGCCGGGAGGCGCGGCCGCCTACCCTCTCGATGATGAGCGGCAAGGGCTCCTTGTGGTGGTAGCCGTAATCCGGCCGGTGCTCCATGCCGTGGTCCGCGGTCAGGATGAGCAGTCCCCCGGGCCCGAGGCCGCGCTCCAGCAGCGGCAGGACACGATCGAACTCCGCGATGCTGGCCAAGGCGCCTGAGACGTCCCGCGTGTGGCCGTAGAGGCTGTCGCAATCCACGAAGTTGGAGAAGATGAAGGTCCCGTTGGGCCGGTACGAGGCCCGGGCCGCGGCCAGGGCATTGATCACGCCCTGGGTCACGAAGGGATTGGTGTCCTTCCCCTTCGGGTGGACGAAGCGCAGACCGAGCCCCGGGTCGAGGAAGGCGCGGTCCGTGAGCTTGAGGGCGTCGTGGTAGCGGGTGTTCACCAGGTCGCTGGTCTTGCCCACGGCCACGGTCCAGACCCGCGCGTCGGACAACACGTCGACGAGCGTCCGGGCATCCATGGGGATGACCGTGTCATGCCGGTTGGGCGTGCGCGCGACCTCCCCGCCCGCGGACCGGACATAGGCCCGAGCGATGCAACGGGTCACGGGGATGCCGCGCTTCCGGGCGAGCTCGAAGGCGGCATCGCCGATGGCGTGCTGCTCCCGGACCGGGATGACGGCCTCATCCATGGCCACCTGGATGACGGGGTCGCACTTGCTGGCGTAGACGATGGGCCGGCCGGTCCTGGCGTGCTCCGCGGCATTGGCCTCGATGGCCTCGATGCCGCCCGCCATCCTGTTGTAGATGGTCTTGCGGCCGATCCTGGTCTCCAGGTCCGCGATGAAATCGGGGGGGAAGCCCTCCGGGAAGAGGCCGTAGGTCCGGCCGTCCACGATGCCCACCATCTCCCGATGGCCGATGACGCTGTCCGCCGAGGCCGAGGCCTGATCCACCGCCGCGGCCAGGGAACGGCCGGCGTCCCTGCCGAACCGGGACTTGAGGTCCGGGGCCACGAGCCGGCCCAGGCCGAGGCGCGAGAGGTTGGGGAACCGGACCTTGCCCTTGTGAGAACGGAGGAGGTATTCCAGGGTGGTGAGCCCGACCGCGTCGAGGACCGCGAGCAGCACGATGGGTTTCTTCGCCATGACGGCTCATGATACAAAGTCGACGGGGGCTCATCAATGACGGCCTCGGCCGACGGCTTCAGGGAATAGCGGATGAGGCCCGCGGCCGCGGCTCAAGACCCTCCAGGAAGGCCGAGACATCGCGGGTGTCTTTCGACGGCCCCGAGACCCTGAGGTACTCGCGCAGCTGTCCGGCGGCATTCCGGGCATCTCCCATCCGATAAAGGAGCAGTCCGAGGTTGCGCCGCGCGTCGGGATAGGCGGGGTCCCGCTCGAGCGCCCGGCCGTAGTAGGCCAGCGCTTCCCGGCTGCGCCCCTCCCGCTCCGCGATCAGGCCCAGGAAGCAGAGGGTGTCCTTGTCGGCCCGGGAACGGCTTTCCAGCCCGTGGAACCATGCCTTGGCGCCGCGCCAATCCCCGTCGTCATAGAGGGACTTCCCCATGTTGTAGGCGGCGCCGGCCAGGTCCGGGTCGATCGCCAGAGCCTGGCGATATAGATCCCGGGCCTCGGCCCTCCGGCCCGCGAGGTCCGCGACCATGCCCAGGCCCGAGAGCACCCGGGGATGTCCCGGCGCGCAGGAGGCCGCGGACGTGTAGAAGGACGCGTCGTCGCGCCACGCGCGGTTGTGCTCCACGGTGAGGCACGCCCACCAGATGAGACAGCCCGCCGCGAGCGCCTTGGACCAGGATGGGGAGCTCCGCCGGGCCGCCGCTCCCCAGAGGCATGAGAGCAGGAGGCAGAAGCCGATGGAGGGGAGATACTCGATCCTTTCCGCGCCGATGATCCCCATCGGGACCAGGAGGTTGGACAGGGGCGCGGCCAAGCAGAAGAAGACGAGCGCGGAGAAGGCCCACGAGGCCCGTCCGCGGAGGAAGCTCCGGAACGCCCACGCCGCGACCCCGCCGGCCAGGGCCAGCGACAGCCAGGCCGCGGGGTCGGAGACTCCGGCATCCGGGAAGGCGGGACGGCCGTGCTCCGCGCACAATCCCAGTCCCGAGGCCATCGGCCAAAGCCAACCGCGGAAGAGGAACTTCGCCATGGTCAGCCATACGACCGGTGTGCTTTGCGTCGGGAAATAAGGGCCGGCGACATGGAGCGCGGAACCCAGGATGGCCTTGCGCCAGGCCAGGTACAGGGCCAGCGCGCCGAAAACAGACAGCCACGGGAGCAGCCTGCGCTGGACCAGTCCCTTCCATCGCCCGCGGCAGCGGTAGGCCTCGCCCAATACGAGGACGGCAGGGAACGGGGCCGCGGACTCCTTGCTCAGGAGAGCCAGGCCATAGAACACGATCCCGGCCGCGATCCGCGGCCACCGTCCCTCCTCGTGAAGGACCAGCCAGGCAGTCAGCACGAAGACCGTGCCCAGGACCTCGGCCCGGCCCACGATCGAGCTCACGGCTTCGACATGGACCGGGAGCACGGCGAAGGCGAGCGCCCCCAGGAAGGATGCTCCGGCCGGGAATCCCAGCATCTGCGAGACGAGGAACAAGAGGAGGCACGCGGCAGCGTGGAGGCCGATGTTCACGAGGTGGAACCAGAAGGGGTCCCATCCGGATATCCTCTGATTCAGGGCGTAGCTGAGGATCGAGAAAGGACGATACTCTCCTCCCGGAGGCCGGCTGGTCGTTCGGGACGGTTCCCCGCGCTGCCAATAGGAAGAACCGAAGATGCCGGCCAGGGAGAGCGGGCCGCGCACCAAGGGATTCTCCGCGATGATCGGCCTGTCATCCTGGACGAACCCGCCCCCCAGGCTGTTGAAGAAGACCCCGCAGGCCGCCGCTGCCACGGCCAGGCCCAGCCACCGATTGTTCCTTGTCATGATCTCCCGCGTTGTTAAGGTAACAAATTCATATAATCGAGCCAATGGAGATCGGACCCTATTCCGTCACGGCCGAAGGCGTGGTCTCGCTCGTGCGGCACGTGACGGATTCCTTCCGGGTCCGGTCCAGAGGCATCCCGCCCCTGCCAGGAGACAACCCCGTGGAGATCGCGGGAGAGGTCCTGCGCCGCAATGCCCGCAAGGTCCTTCTGGCAGCGTCCGGGCATCTGCGCTACATGTGGGTGACGGACTTCGGCAAGGCCCTGCGGGGCGCGGAAAAGGTCCTTCCCCTGACCTACCTCAGGGACCAGCTCGACTTCATGGTCTCTGAATCGCGGCGGCTCGGCCGGGTGCCGAGCTGTTTCGGCAGGCTGCGCGGGTTCGACGCTCCCTACTGGCGGGGGGACAATCTTCCCTGGCTCGTCATCTCCATGACGGAATACTGCCGCTGGACCGGGATGGACCTGCGCAAGGAGCACGCCCTGGCCCTGCAGGGGCTGCTCGACGACTACTGCCGGCGCCACCTGGCTGACGGTCTCGTGGCCGACTCCGTGACCGGGGACTGGATGGACACCATCCTGCGGCCGTCCTCCACCTACAACAATGTCTGCTGCCTCAAGATGCTCCATGATGCCGCGGCCCTGGGCCTCAAGCCCCCGGCGGACCCCAAGCACCTGGAGAGCGAACTCATGCGGGTCCGCTGGAGGGGGGACCACTTCGTGGACTGCTCGGTCGGCGATGAGATGGGCGTGGACGCCGGGGTCTTCGCCCTCTACTTCGGGCTCTTCAAGAAGGAAGTCCGGGAATTCATCGCCAAGCGCATCGAGCGCGAGGGCCTGACCAAGCCCTCCCCGATGCGCGCCCACGAGGGCCGCCACGACAAGCGCCTCATGCCGCCCCTCACCCAGTTCTCGCCGGATTACCACAACGCTGTCTGGCCCCACCTGGGCCTGGCCTACCTCAACGGCCTCAAGCGTCTGGGCAGGGACTACTCCGGGCACAAGGCGGCCGTGGAAGCGGTGGTCATGAAGCACCGGAACTTCGTGGAGGTGCTGGACCCCGAAGGCGGCCTCTACTCGACTTGGGCGCACTCCTCCGACTACGGGTTCAGCATGGCCGCGGGGCTCTACCTGGAGCTCGCTCTCGACTGATGAGCCCCACGGACATCCCCCTGCCCGCGCCCGACGTTTCTGGCGCGGGCGTGCCGCCTCCGCAGGGCACGGGCAGCGGCCTGCCGTGCCTGCGCTCGAGCCTCGAGGCCGTGCCCACGGAGCACGAGGGAGAGCCCATGTTCCTCCTGCGCGACCTCGAAGGGCTCACCCAGAAGAGCGCGGCCCTCGCGCCGGGCGGCATGCTCATCGCCTCCCTCATGGACGGCAAGCGCACCGCTTTGGAGATCGCCGCGCTCTTCGCCAAGAGCACGGGGGCCGAACTCAAGGCCGACCTGGTGGCCAAGCTCGCGGCCGAACTGTCCGACGCGGACCTTCTGGAGACCCCGCGCACGGCCCGACTGCGGCGACAGGCGCTCCAGGAATTCAAGGACAGCGGGACGCGCAAGGCTTGGCACCAAGGGCCGGCCTATCCCGCGGACGTCCTGGAGCTCGCGAAAAGCTTCGGCGAGCACCTCCGTGACCCCAAGGGTCCGGGCAAGGACCTCGCCCCCGAACCCACGGCCCCGGCAGCCTTGGGACTCTTCGCCCCGCACATCGATTTCAGCCGCGGCGGCCCGTCCTACGCCTGGGCTTATCAGGCCCTGTCCGAGACCCGGCCCCCTGACGCGGTGGTCGCGCTCGGCGTGTCCCACATGGCTCCCAAGTCTCCCTGGGTCCTCACGCGCAAGTCCTACGAGACGCCCCACGGCCCCCTGGCCGTGGACATGGGGCTCTACGACGACCTCAGGAAGGCGCTCTGGTATGACCCGCTCGAGGACGAGTGGGTCCACCGGATGGAGCACTCCCTCGAGTTCCAGGCGGTCTGGCTCAAGCATCTCTGGCGGGACAAGGCCCCGGCCTGGGTCCCGATCCTCGTCTCGTCCTTCGAGCGGTTCTGCCCGGACCGGCCGCCTTCGTGCATCCCGACCGTGGAGGGCGCGCTCGTCCGCATCGGGGAAGTCCTCAAGGCGCGCGCGGACTCGGGAGCCAGGATCCTGATCCTGGCGGGCGTAGACCTCGCCCACGTGGGACCGCGCTTCGGGGATTCGGAGAACCCCACTCCTGAAGCCGAGGCCCGCATCGAGGCCGAAGACCGGTCCTCCCTCGGCCTGGCCCTGTCCTTGAAGGCCGACGAGTTCTACCTCTCCGTGGTCAAGGACGGCAACAAGCGCAGGGTGTGCGGGCTCTCCGCCGTGTACACGGCCCTGCGATGGATGTCCGCAGTCTCAGGGGGGAAGGCGTCGGGAAGGCTGCTCTCCTACGGCCAGGCCCCGGACCCCATGGGCGGGATCGTTTCCTACTCGGCCGCGATCTTCCGGGATGTGGTATCATGAATGGGAGTTGAGCCTCATGACGAACCGGAGAGCGGGTTTCACCCTCATCGAGTTGCTGGTGGTGGTCCTCATCATCGGCATCCTGGCCGCCGTCGCCGTGCCGCAGTACTTCAAGGTCGTGGAGAAGGGCAAGTTCGTCGAATCCATGCAATGGATCAACGGCCTCAAGACCGCGGAGGAACGGTACCTGGCCAAGGCGGGCAACTACTTCGCCGGAACCGTCGCCGCCTCCACCTTCGACGTGAATCTGGGGGGCATGAAGTACTTCGTCTTGAGCCAGGTGTCAGGCACGACGACGCCATCCTGGTCCGTCACGCTGACGCGCAACACCCCCACTCCGGCGATCTACGGGGCCTATGTCGTGACCTATGTCCAGCCTCCCGGGTCCCTCTCGTGCAGCGTGCAGGCATGCTCCGACGACCTGCTCCCCTAGGAGTCCGACCGAGGAGCCTGTCGTCAGAGGACCCTTAGATCCACTTTGATGTCCGGATGCAGGCTGCGGTGCCCCGGGCATGCCTGGACGCAGGCCAGGACCTTGGCGCGCGCCTTCTCGCTCAAGCCCGCCGGCAGCCTGATGGTCCCGGAGAAGGACTCGACCATGCGGGGCTTCTCCTTCATGTTCTTCTCGACCGTGATGGCTGCTCCCGCGAAGTCCGTCCCTTCGGAGGAGACGGTCTTGGCCATGATGGTGAGGATGCAGGAGGCCAGGGACGCGGCGAAAAGATCCGTGGGCGAGAAGCCCCTGGCCTGGCCCCCATGGTCCGCGGGAAGGTCGGTGAGGACCTTCTCGCCCGAGGGGCCGTGCGTCAGCTCGACCCTGCCGTCTCCGGCATAGACCGCCTTCGTCTCGACACCCATAGGACCTCCGACCGGCCAGGATGCCCTATTTTGTCATGAAGGGAGGTCGCGGGGCAAGACCGGCAGTTGAACGGCTGAGGTAAAACTGGTACTTTGGTCCATGCTTCCGAACCTCGGCTACGGCGAACTCCTTCTTATCGCGGTCGTGGCCCTGCTCGTCCTCGGACCGGAGAAGATCCCCGAAGTGGCCTCCTCGCTGGGCCGCGCGGTCCACGCGTTCAAGTCCGCCTGGAAGGAGGCCTGGGAAGAAGACCCCGGCCGGAGTCCCAAGCCATGAGGAAACCTGTCCGCGCCCGGCGTTTCTGGCGCGGGCGTGCCGCTCCGAGCCGAACGGGAAGGCGGCCTGTCCGGGTCCTGGCAGCCGGGTGCTTCAACCGCGTCCACCGCGCCCACCTGTCCATGCTGAAGATGGCGCGCTCCTACGGCGACGAGCTGGTGGTGGTCCTCGCCCACGACAGCCACAACCGCAAGGCCGGCGCCGTGTCCGGCAGGACGCGCCTGGCATGGCTGGAGTCGCTGGCCGTGGCGGACAGCATCCTCCTGGGCGCGCCGCACGGGTTCGCGCAGACCGTGCGCGAGGTCAGGCCCGATGTCATCGCCCTCGGCCATGACCAGCACTTCCCGGACCAGGAGACCGCTGCCGTGGTCTCGGCCCTGGGAATAGCGGTCGTGAGGATCCCTTGGTGCGTGGGCCGGGAGCACACGGTCCTCAGCCACGAGGCTGCCTCCCATGGCTGACGCGGCTCCCGCGCCCGCGGACGCCCACGCCTCTCCCGAGGGCGTCCGGGGCGCTCGACCTCCGGCCTCGACCGCGCCCTCCCCGGCCCTGGCCAGGATCGAAGACCCGCCGGTCCCATTGACCGAACATCTGGCCGAACTCCGGCGCAGGCTCATCGTGTCCCTGGTCTCGATCGCGGCCGGCACAGCGGTCCTGTTCCACTGGTCGGGCGGCCTTCTGGAACTCGTGGCCAAGCCCGCGGGGCGGCTCTACTTCACCGGTCCCACGGACGCGTTCATGACGCGGGTCAAGCTCTCCCTGTTCGGAGGGCTCATCCTGGCCCTGCCCGTGGTACTCTTCCAGGTATGGGGATTCGTGGCGCGCGCCCTGGACCAAAGCTGGCGCGGCCCCCTGCGCCTCATGGCGGCGGCGTCCTACTTCCTGTTCCTCGGGGGCGTAGGCCTCGCCTATTTCGTGGTCCTGCCCGCGGCCATGCGCTTCCTGCTCGCCTGCGGTTCGCAGAGCGTCCAGCCTCTGATGGCCGTGGACTCTTACGTGGGCTTCGCGGCCGCGCTCTGCATCGCCTTCGGAGCGGTCTTCCAGCTGCCCTTGGCGCTCATCGTCCTCAACAAGGCGGGCATCGTGTCCCGCGAGTTCCTGAAGTCCAAGCGGAGCTACGCCTACGTGCTGGCGTTCCTCGTCGCGGCCTTCCTCACCCCCGGGCCCGACGTCTTCTCCCAGGTCGCCCTCGCCATCCCCACCCTGATCCTCTACGAGATCACGCTCCTTGTCCTCGACTAGGCTGACTGTATTCTTCGCGGTCAATTATTTCGCCCAGGGCATGCTCGGCATCGTCTTCGAGCCGCTGTCCTATCTGCTCAAGGACGGACTCGGCCTTTCCGCCGGGGATTCCGCCGTGTTCGTGGCATGGATGACCTTCCCGTTCCTCCTGAAGCCGCTGTTCGGTCTTCTCACGGACATGGCACCCTGGGGCGGCCGCAGGCGCGTGCCGCATATCGCCCTGGCGTCCGCGATCCCGACCCTGGCCTTGATCTGGCTCGCCTGCCTGCCGCGATACCGCTATACGCCGCTCCTCGCCCTGATGGTGGCGGTAAACATCGGGGTCGTGCTCTCGGACGTGGTCTGCGACGGGATCATGGTCGAAAGAGGCAAGGCCGGCCGGACCACGGGGTTCTTCCAGGCGGTCCAGATCGGCACGCTCTACGCCACCCTGGTCCTGACCGGTGTCGGCGGGGGCTGGCTGACCGCCCATGTCCCGATGCGCTGGATCTTCGGACTGGCGGCCGTCTTCCCTGCCATGATCCTGCTTTCCTCGCTCTCCATCCAGGACCCGCCCTGCCCCGCGACCAGGACCCGGAACCTTGCTGCCCTTGTCTCGCTCACTCGGGATGGCCGCTTCTGGGCCCTGAGCCTCGTCATCCTGCTGTGGAACTTCAACCCGTTCCTTGGAACAGCCCAGTTCTACTACCAGACCACACACTTGGGCTTCGGACCGAAATTCATCGGCCTGCTGAGCACCCTCGGAGGCCTGGCAGGCGTGCTCGGGGCCGCTTGCTACGGGAAGTTCGAAGGCCGGACCTGGAGCGTCGGCTCCATCGCCAGGGCCGCGGTCCTTGCAGGCGCTCCGCTGAGCCTGCTCTATCTCTTCTACCGCGGGCCGGTCTCGGCTGTCCTTCTCACCCTGCTCTTCGGGTTCACAGGAGTGTTCTTCAGGCTCAGCCTCATGGACCTCGCGGCAAGGTCCTGCCCCGCGTTCGCCGAGGCCACCGCGTTCGCGGTCTTCATGGCGGTGTTCAACATCTCGGCTTACGCGTCCAACACCACGGGGGGGAAGCTCTACGACGCCTTGACCCGGTCCTTCGGAGCCTATGAGGCGGCCGCGGGCCTCATGCTCATCGGCACGGCCTGCACGGTCCTCTGCTGGTGGGTCCTGCCCAGGGTGGTCCGGGGCACTCAATCCTTGGAGTGCTCGCGATAGTCCGACTTGGCCTCCTCCTTGGAGCCATACAGCCCGCCCAACAGGCTCCAAAGAAAGCCCTGGCTGCCCTTCCCCTTCTCTGAATCGGAAGCTGTCCGGACCTGCTGTTTGGCCCAGCGGAGCGGGTTCACGCCTGAGGCGGTGGTGATGACCACGACCGCTATCACCCCCAGGAGGACGAAGGCCATGACGAAGATATTCGTCCGATTGAACACTCCAACCGGAGGGACATGGATGAAGGATTTGACATGCCACTTCGCGCCGCAACAAGCGCAGACCCGGTGCCCCTTGTTCAAGACGGTCCGAATGATGTGGCGGACCCTTGAGGAGCTTCTCCGGACATCCGCGCCCCCGCACTCGGGACATTTCCCCAGGCTCATCTTATTTGAATCCCATGGAACCGAGAATGGTCCGGAAGAGGTGCTCGTAGCGCTTTGAGGTCCTCCGGTCCACGGATACCTGGAAGCCGGCGCTGTAGCAGCGGCCGTTGCTCCCGCGGAAAGCGACCCAGCGCATGACCGAGGGGATGTCCGTGGTCGCGGGCTGTTCGGTCCAGGTCCTGGCTTCGACGCCGTTGGCGAGCAGCCAGGCTTCGATCTCCCCGGGCCGCTCCGCGTCCTTGAGGAGCTTCGCGGTGAGGCCGGCCAGATCGCCGCAGTCCAGGCCTTCATCGCGCACGGTCATGGCCATGCGAGGCCGGTCCCAGGGCTCGAAATCCCCGGCCTGGGCCCGGTGGTTCAGGAAGGTGACCTCGCGGTCCCCTAGGCGGGGGTCCGCCGTGTCGATGCGCTCCCAATGCGCCGGGTAGGAAGCGCGGTAGGAAGAGGTCTCCACGGTCTGCGTCGGGAACGCGGGATGGGTGACGCGATGCTCCCTACGCATCCATGCCAGGGCCAGAACCGCCAGGCAAACGGCGAGAGCGGCTCCGATCTTGGGCAGGCCGTCCATCATGGCAGGGTCTGTCCGGTCCGGGCCCTGTAACCCTCGTCGGTCGAGAAGAAGCCCTTGCGCATCTCGCGAACCTTCTTGAGCATGGCTTGCAGGGCCGAGCGCTTGGCCGGGTCAGGCGCAGCCTCGATCTTTTTGAGCAGGGCCTCCTCGGTCGTCTCGGGCTCGTGCGTGGCATTGGCGTAGAGGTCCGAGACGTGGTAGAGCACCTGGGGAGTGCCGTCCTTGACCGCCTTCTTGGCGATGTCCTCGTACGCGAGCCCGGCCACGTACTGGAGGTTCTTGTTCGCGGAAAAGACCTTCTGGTAATCCTCCTTCTTGGGGTAGAGCTTGAGCAGGTGGTCCTCCCACATGGAGGTCAACCACTTCTGGTACATCCAGATGCGCTTCTTCTCCACCTCCTGGCGTCTCTGAGGGGTGAGGCTCTTCTCGACCTCCTGAAAAAGGTAGACCTGCCTGAGGTGCGCCCCGTGCTCGCTCGTCACGGCCAGGTCGAACTCGGTGCGTCCCTTGAGCTTGTCTGAAACATGGGAGAGCTCGTGCCCAAAGACCGGCAGCACGGCCTCCGGGCCTGCCTCCATGAGCTTGCTGTTGATGGCCAGGACGTAGTTCTTGCCCTTCTTCTTCGCCTCCCAGGGCGTCATGGGCCGGACATAGGCCGCGGTGCCGTCATCCGACATGTCCGTGACCATGAAGTAGACTTCCTTCTCCACGCGCTCCCAGCCGCCCATCTCCGCCACGAGGTCCTTGCCCGAGGGCAGGCTTTCAAGGCTTTTCTTCAAGGCAGCGACGTCCTTAGCCTCCTTCGCCGAAGGGGAATGGAAATAGACCCTCCAGAGCGAGCCGACCCCGGTGACGATCGTTTCCCAGCTGGAGGGCGGCTTCGTGTCCGGAAGGTGGTAGACCTCCATGGGCAAGTCGGGCCAGGCGGATATAGCCGGAGGGTCCGCGGTCAGGGCAGCGAGACGGCTTCCTCCCTCTCCTGGCCGGCCTTCCACCGACTCATCCTTGAGGACCGGAAGGCTCGCGATCTCACGCTTGTGGACCCGCCGCTCAGAGAGCCTCAGGACCGCCAGAGCAGCCTCATCCTTCGGGTCAGCATCCAGGGCCTCTTGGGCCGCGGCCATGGCGAGCTCGTAGCGGCCCTGGCGCTGGAATTCACTCGCGGCCTGGGTGAGCAGGCCGCCCCTGCTCTGATCGAACGGCCCCATCTTCAGCATGCGGACCGCGTCCTGGGGATAGCCCAGGGCGATGAAGCCCTGGCTGATCTCGGTCAGCAGTCCTCCGGACGGGGTCCGGCCTTCGAGCCTGAGCAGGTCGGTCCGGGCGGACTCCTTCTGAGCCGGGGTCATGAGGGCCGCGCACTTTCGCAAGTCCTCGCAGGAGGCCGCGGCCTTGCTTCCGGCATCGTCGAGGCCTTTGAGCTGATCGAGGAAGATCCGCGCCACGGGGCCGCGAGACTCGGCCTGAGCCGGGACCTGGAGGAGAAGAGCCGCGGAAAAGGCGGCCAGGAACAAGGCTTTTCGGGTCATGGGGTTCGCCCTCGCTGCATGCGCTCTACGCCGAACTGCCAATAGTATTGCCCCAGCCAGGGATTTTGTCAAGCCCAGGGGCCGCTACTGGATGATGCGGCGCGCGCCCAGATAGCGCGTCTTGAACCAGTTCTTGCTCAGGTCGTCGATGATGACCCCGCGCGAGGACGAGGCATGGATGAACTTGTTGCTCTTGGGATCGACCATCATGGCCACGTGGGAGACTCCGACGCCCATGGTATTGAAGAAAACGAGGTCCCCTTCGCGCAGCTCGCGCACGTCCACCTTGTCACCGACCTTCCACTGGTCGCGGCTGACCCTGGGGATGCCCACCTCGTTCTCGCGGTAGGAATTGCGCGTCAGGGCCGAGCAGTCGATGCCCTTGTGCGTGGTCCCGCCCCACACATACGGGGTCCCGATGTAGGACTTGGAGGATTTCTCCAGCCCCGGCCACAACTGCGCCATGGCGATGCCGAGCTCGCGCGGCGTGGGCGCTGGCTTGGGCTGGACAGGCTTGGTCTCCCGGGGCTTGGGCTGGGCTTTGGGGGATTCCGGTGTCTGTGGCGTCTCCACCTGGTCGTAGCGGATCTTGGGCGCTGCAGGCTTGGCCGGTTCCTCCACCGGGTCGTAGCGGACCTTGGGAGAGGCGGGCCTGGGCTCGGCCTGCGCCACGACAGGAGGCTCGGCCCGGCCTTCCGGCTGGATCTCGTAGCGAGCGGGCGGCTCGGGCTTCTTCGTGAACACGCCCTCATACGCCGGGAGGTCGGGCTTCTCCTTGCTCCTGGCGATCTTGCGGAAGTAGGTCATGGCCTTGGCTGAGAGCTCTCCGGGCCTGGACTTGCCCTGCACCATGTGGCCGAAAAGGAAGGTCGCGTAGTCCTTCACGTCGAACCCCGCCCTCTTGGCGTCGATGAGGGACCGCTTCATGGTCGTGAAGGCGTAGTCGTCCCAGCCCCGGTCGACCGCGTTGGCGATGAGGTCCGCGGCCACGTCCCCGGGCACGCCCCGTTGGAACATCTCGTTGTAGCCGTTGGCCCAAAGGCTGATGGTCTCCCAGGCGATCTTCTTGCGGTAGCCGTAGAGCGCGATGCCCTCGACCACGTCCGCAGGCGCGCCCCTGCTGATGGCCTGGTAGGCGGCGAAGGAGACGTCCGCGATCCGTTCCGGGGAGGTGTTGTCGAAGGTGCCCTCCACGATCATATGGAGGACCACCCTGGCGCCGTCGAGCTTGCGGTCGCGGACGACCTCCACGGCGTAGGCCGCGAAGCGTTGCTGGATGGCGGAGAGGATGGCCTGGCGGTCCATGGCGGAGATGCCCTGGTCACCCTTCATCTCCGCGTCCAGGTACTCCACGACGTTCTGCCGGGCCGCCTGCGCCTGAGCCGGCGTCCCGAAGAGGGCTGCGAGCAGCAGGATGGTGGTCATGGTTTCAGTTGGCTCCTCCTCTTCTCGACCTCATTGTGCATCTCGGCCTCGAGGTCTTCCATCTCCCTGATGGCCTGGGCGATGACGTCCTCCCGGCTGAAAGGCTTGCTCTCGGACACGACCTCCTTGGCCTCCTTCTTGGCGCCGGCGGAGGAGGAGGCCTGGATGACCTTCACGGGCGGGACGCTCACGGACACGGTCATCGGCCCGGGCCCGGCAGATCCCGCGGAAGCCGGGGCGGCGTAGGCCACCTTGGTCCCGGCCTTGGCCATCCAGCGTTTGGCCACGTCGGCCTTGACCGCGAAGTTGACCGATGTGATGGCCAGACCGTCGGCGGCCTTGCGCGACATGAGGGTGTTCACCCCGACGATGTCCCCGGCCGCGTTGAGAAGCGGGCCGCCGGAGTTGCCGCGGTTGATGGAGGCGTCGGTCTGGAAAACGTTCTTGCCCTTGACGCTGCCGATGTCCGCGATGAGGCTGCTCACCACGCCGGTGGTCAGGGTCCAGAGCCCGCCCTGCTCGGGGTGGCCGATGGCCGCGACCTTGTCGCCGATCTCGATCGCCTCGGGGTCGGCCAGCTCCAGCGGCGAGAGGTCTCCGGGAGGGTCGGTCAGCTTGAGCATGGCGAGGTCAAGCGCGGCGTCGAAGCCCACGACCTCGGCCGCGACCGGGGAGACCAGGTCGCGGGTGTTGTCCCCGGTCATCTTCGCGGGCTTGAAGTAGACCCGGATGTTGGGCCAGGGCTTCTTGGTGGAGTCGCGGATGACGACATGGGCGTTGGTCAGGATCCGGCCCGAGGCGTCGATGATGCTCCCGCTCCCGAGCTCGCCCTGCCCGTCTTCGGACGCGCAGATGATGAGCACCACGGACTTGGCCGCCCGTGAATACACGAAGCGTGGGTTGAAGACAGCCTCCGGAACCGCGGCCACCGCGGCCGCGACCTTGCGCGGCATCGGCGCAGGGGAGGCTTCCTCGCGGGTCTCGGGAACTGGTTTGCCGGCCACCGGCTCGACCGGGGCCGCGGCGCCCTTGAGGTCAGCGCGCGCCAACTCGGAATAGGTGAAGCCGGCCAGGAAGTGGGCCTGCCCCGCATCAGAGGGGCTGACCGCCTTCTCCGTCCAGGTCTTCCTCAACCCGCCCAGGGCTTCATCGAGCTTGGCCGTTTCCGGCACTGGGATCCTGCCCGAGGGATCTGCCTGCCGGAGAGACTTGAGCTCCGGGGTCAGGGTCCTGCAGTAGGCTGCCCAGCCCGCGGCCACGAACTCCTTGTCATCGGGCTTCTCGGGGACGGCCGCGAGATAGACCTTCAAGGCGCTGGGAAGGGCCGGGGAATGCTTGAGCCCGGACCAGGCTTGGAGAGCGGCGCGGGCTTCGGCGCGCATCTCGGGCTCCAAGGGCAGTTCCATGGACTGTATGAGCTGGGTCACGGAGAGCGCCTGATAGATCCTCCGGAGGGAAGCCTCGTCGCGGGAGTCCCCTGAGCCGAGGACGCGGTCCCGGAGGTAGGAGGCCCGGTCCATGAGGCGGCCGTCGAGGTCCTCTCCCTGGTCCGTGGGGATGCCGCCGCGCACCGCTGCGACCGCCGTCACCCTAGCCTTGAGCACAGGGTCGGAATTCATGTACGCCGAGATCCTGGCCAGGAGCCCGGAAAGCCCGGTCTTGGGCTTCTGCTTCTTAGGGTTGGCGTAGGCGGCGAAGCAAGGGGCGGCTGACAGGAGCACGACGACGGCGGCGGACAGGATCCTCTTGGTCATGGTTTCATTCAAGCATGGTATGGCGGCTTTGTCAATGAGTCCCCGAAGCTTCGCACTTGCCCCGGCTCGTTGAATTCTGTTTGATAGCTGAGCATGGCTCGGCGCTTGGGCTTATTCATTAAGACACTGGTCCTCACGGTTTTGTTCCTGGCCTGCCTGGCCGCCGGCGGATCCATCGCGCTCCGGATGTTCCTGCCTCCGGAGAAGCTTCGGGAGGTCGTGATCGCCCAATTGGAGAAGCGGCTCGACCGCGAAGTGAGGCTCTCCGGGGTCTCCCTGGGCCTGGTGCAGGGACTCGTCGTGGACCGGCTCGAGATCTCCGAGGAGGAGGGTTTCTCCGAAGGCATCTTCGCCGCGGCCGGCACAGCCCGGCTCAGGATCCAATGGCTCCCCCTGGCGCGGCGGAGGATCGTGGCCGAAAGCGTCTCCCTCGATGACGCCCGATTCAACCTCATCAGGAGGCTCGACGGCACCCTCAACCTCCCGGGAAGCGGGCGCCCGAAAAAACGCAAGCCGCCGAGGAAGGAGGGCGAGACGCGCCTTGAATTGGATGTCCGGTACGTGGAGGTTTCCCGGGGGAGGTTCACCTACGACAACCTAATAAAGAAGACCGGCTGGGACATCGGAGCCATCAGCATCGGCGCATCCAATGTCGCCGCCAGCGGGGAGTTCCCGGTCGAGGTCTCCATGCACGCCAGGCGCAGGTTCGTGGAGAGCGTCTTGGAGGGCGATGTCACGGCCTCCGGCACCCTGGACCTGGGAGGGTTCGATCCGGACCGGATGTCAGCCTCGGTCACGGAGTTCCGCACCTCTCTCTGGGGCCTGGATGCCGCGGCTTCCGGGACCATCCGGAGATTCCGGCTGCCGGAGTTCCGCATCGACGCGAAGGTCATGGAGCTGGGCGCAGTGGTGGCCAGGGGCAAGCTCGACATCGATGTCGTCCCAGGGGCCAGGGTGGAGGCCGGCCGCAGGAAGAAGGCCCTGGACATGAGGCTTGACGCTGGGGTTCCCACGGCCGGGACGGACCTCCTGGCCCGGCGCGTGGGCCTGCCCAAGGGCGTCCCCAGGCTTCCGGAGACGCGTGTCGCGGGAACCTTCCGCCTCGAAGCCGGAGACCTCCAGGTCCTGGGATTCGAAGCCTCGAGCCGGGTGGGTTCCCTGTCGGCTTCCGGCCGGGTGCGGCAGCTCGGGCGCAAGGCCAAGCCGTTCCTGACGTTGGCCTCTGAGATCGAGGTCCCTGCCTTCGACACCGAAGACATCGGGTTCCTCCGCAAGGTCCCTCAGGGCCTTTCCGTGCCCGCCTCAAGGGTCAGGGCCCGGCTCCGGCTCGCGCCCAAGGAGGTGGAGATCGACTCCCTGGCCGTGGATATCGGGCCCAGCACCGTGGAGCTGGCAGGGCATCTGGACAGGGATTCCGGGGGCCGCACGCGCCTCACCCTCAAAGCCGGAAGGATCGCCCTGGACGCGGGTCTGGCGGGCGGCATCATGCCTAAGACACGCAAACTCGGGCTTTCGGGCCGCGTGGATGGTTCGCTCTCCGTGGATGGGGAACTGCACGCCCTTTCCGTGAAAGGCGATTTCCGGCTTCAGGACCTGGCCGGTGAGTTCAAGGGCATCCAAGTCTCACGGCTCTCCGGAGGAGGGACCCTGTCGGGCCGGGATCTCTCGGTCCCGAGGCTTGAAGGCGAGGCCGCGGGCGGCAAGGTCGTGCTCAAGGACCTGACCCTCATCGGCCTTGGCCGCAAGCTCAAAGTCACGGTGAACGGGGAATTCGACCGTCTCGACCTCGAGAAGTTCCTGGCATCCAGGAACGGCGCCGTCCCTGCGCAGGCCCAGTCCGCCGCGACGACGCAACCCCCTTCCCCGCGCCCGCGGAAACCGCCCGTGCCCCTGGCGCTCCAGGGGACCTTCCGCGTGGGCGGGATCGACCACCCGCTCTTCTCAGCCCGAGACCTCAAGCTCGAGTGGGACCTCCAGGACGTGACCAAGGACCTCTCGGAGATGAACGGGGCCTCCACCGTGACGGTCGCGTCCGGCAGGTTCCGCAGCCTCGACGCCCTCTGCTCGCGCTCCACGGTGGCCAAGGTCCTGCTGATGCCCCTGCTGGCCATCCAGAAGGTGCAGCGCCTTCCGGGCCTCAATACCCTTCCGGACCTCACGGACGTGGCTTTCACCCGCATCAGGGGAGCGTATGTCTTCCGCGACGGGGTCATGGAGATCCGGGAGTGCGCGCTTTCGAGCCTCACCCTCGACATCGCCGTGGGCGGGACCGCGGACTTCCACGGAGACCGGCTCGACCTCGATGTAGCGATCCGGCTCCTGAAGCTTCCCATGCCCATGAAGTTCAGCGTCACCGGCGACCTCCGCGAACCGAAGGTGCGGTTCAACCCCGTTTCCAGCGTGCTGAGCCCCATCATCGACCCGGCCAGGAAGATCTTCGAGTTCTTCTCGCCTCGATGAAACCTAGACGGGCCGAGGCCCAGGTGCCAGGCTTGAACCGGGGCCACATGCATGCGGCCAAGCCTGGCGCCTCTGGGCGTCCGGTTGAAGTTCTGGTCGTTCGCGGTTAGAACTTCAACCGGACGCCCAGATTGAAGACATTGTCCATGAAGTGGGAGCGGAAGTCGCCGGAGTAGTCGAACTTGGCCGCGAGGCTGCGGCCCCAATCCACGGTGAACCCTGCGCCGAAGATGGTCCCATCCTTGGCGTACTCGCCGGTCTTCACGGAGAAGGGTGACGCGGACCCGGCCAACTGCGCCTCGATGACTCGGCTCTGCTTGAGGAATTCATGACGCCAGCCCGCGCTCGCGTACGGGGTGAAGGTGTAGGAGCCGGCATCGAACTTGTCCGATATCTTCAATCCCGTCCTGGAGCGCAGGGACTCCGCGGTCTGGCGGCTGACGGCCAGGTTCAGGGCGCCGGCCCCGTCTTCCGTGAACGAGCCGATCATCATGCGGTCATAGCCCAGGCCGGCGAAGGGGGAAAAGGTGCCCCACGCGGTCGTCTTCCAGTCGTATCCCACGCCCGCGTCCAGGTTGACCTCGCCGCCCACGGGATTGGCGGTCGCCGAACGCGAGAGCCCGCCGAAAGCGATGTCCCTCTTGATGGAGAAGAGGTCCATGGCCCCGCCCAGGTAGAAATCCGCGTGCAGAGCGTCCGTGAAGGCCGTGGCGTAGCCTCCGAACCGGGCGCTGTGGCTGTCCACCACGCCGCTGCCCGGGGAGTAGATCGAGGAGTGGCCCCGGAGGTAGCCCGCGGCCAGGCCGACCGCCAACCCGTCGCGAATGACCTTATCCGCCCCGGCCACGAAACCCGCGCTGTTGAATGCGTAGCCAGGCTGCAGGCCCGAAGGGGTGTTGGCCTCGCGCAGCCGCCCGTCCCTGTAGATACCGGTGGTGAAGAACCCCCACGAGACGTCCGGCCGCGGCTCGTCAGCAGGCTCATGGATCTCCACGTCCCCGGCTCCGGCATCGGCCACCAGGGTCCCGGGGAAGGGGGAGGGAAGGACGGAGGCGACCGCGCCGCTTCCTCTCGCGCTCCCGGCCAGCACGGCCATCCTCTGGCTGAGCGCGCCGGAGTGGACCCCGGAGGCCCCAAGGCCCACCCCAGCCATGGAGGCCAGGGAGACCGGACCGATCCGGTCCAAGGCGGCGCGCAGCTGCGGGAGGTCGAGGGTGTTGATCTCCCCGATCACGGTCGCGGCATCGCCCGCAGTGCTGGTCCTCAGGGATTCGAGGCTCGTCCCGATCGCGCTCTGGTTGTCATTGCCGGCCAGGGTGTTGAAGCGGACCAGGGAGGCCGTGAGGGTGACATCGTTGGCGTTGTTGGTCACCGCGAAGGAAAGGGCCGCGGGACCGGAGACGCAGGTGGCGCATAGGCCTGTTCCCCCAGGCGCATACCCTCCCGCAAAAGTGATGGGCTTGAAGGTCTGCCCCTCGGTCACGACCTGCGGAGCGAGGCTGACGACGAGCCTCCCTCCGGCAAGGTCGGCCGTGCCCGTGGCAGCCAGATTGGTCACCAAGGGCTGGAGCAGGAGGCGCAAGGTCCCGTTGTTGGTGAAATTGCTCACTCCCTGAGTAAAGCCGCCCATCTCCAACGTGCCGCCTGAGTTCACGGTGACGACCCTGTTCAAGGGAAGCGCGTTGATGATTCCGAGTTCCAGGACGCCCGCGTTGATGTTCGTGCCCCCGGTGTAGGTATTGGCCGCGTTCAGGACGAGGGTTCCGCCTCCGGTCTTGGTCAGGGCGCCGGCCCCCCCGATGATGCCGTTCAAGGTCAGGGTCCGCTCCGCCACCTCGAGGGTCCCGCCTGCCCCTGCCAAGGTCATGGCGCGGGAGGACGACATGCTCAGGAGCGTCATGAGCGTGCCGTTGTTGAGGGTGACCCCGCCCGCGGAGTTCCCGAGGTTCGCGTCGGCGAAGATGGCAAGCTTCCCGCCGGTGATCGTGGTCCCTCCGGAATAGGTGTTGTCGCCGTATAAGTAGAGCGTCCCGGCCCCGGTCTTGGTCAGGCCGGTGGTCCCGGTGACGGCGCCGTAGAAGACCGAATCCGACCCGGCGCTGTTGAAGGTGCCGCCTCCGGCGCCGAGCGTCACGGCGCGGAACGATACCACGCTCGCGTCGGTCTGGAGCGTCCCTCCCACGAGGGTGAGCGTTCCCCCGCCGTAGCTCAGGGCCGAGTCTCCGTTCACGCAGAGCGTCGAGCCGTTGACCGTGGTCCCGCCGGTGAAATAATTGACTCCGGAGAGGGTGACTGCGCCGACCCCGGTGATGGTCAGGGCCCCGGCCCCGTACAGCATGCCCGTGAAGGTCGAATGGAAGACGCCCGCGTCAATGGCGCCCCCGCCGGCATCGAGGAGGATGTTGCGGGCGGACGTGATGGCCGCGGCGGTCTTGAGCGTGCCTCCGTTCAAGGACAGGGCGCCTGCTGAATCTCCCATGGCCGCATCCGCGTTGACATTCAGGGTCCCGGCATTGACCGTGGTCCCGCCCGTGTAGGTGTTGACGCCCTGCAGGACCAGGACCCGGCTGCCTGTCTTGGCAAGGGAGCCGCTGCCGGAAACGATGGAGGAAATGGTCCAATCCTGAGCCGCTCCGCCGTCATTATGGAAGGTCGTGGCTCCGACCAGGGGGATATTGAATGCCCCCGCGATCGTCGGGGCCGCGTTGGCCGAGCTCGCGTCCAGCGTCGTGTTCGCGATGATGGGGTCGAGGTCGCTCAGGAGCGTGATGACGCCTCCGCTGCCCGCGCCCCAGGCCAGGGTGTTGGTGCCGCCGGCCGCGTTGGACTCGATGACGGCCTGCCTGAGAGTCCCTGAACCCAGTCCTGCTCCATTCCCGAGGGCCGTGATGTTGTAGGTCGCGGCAGAGGCCTGTCCCACGAGCAGGGAGCACAGGCTCGCGACAGCCACGCCCTTCTTCAGGATTCTGGATGACGGCATGGGGATCGGCGTTCTCATCATGGGATTTATATCAAATACCGGGGAGCGTCGTCAGACGTCGACCGCCTCTTCGCGGCCGTGACCGATGGCGCGCTTCAAGGGCTTGAGTACCGCGAAGATCCCGAGCCCGGCTGCTGCGGAGAGGCCGGTCAGCATCAGGAAGAAGTGCTCCTTGGGCATCTTCTCCCAGAAGGTCCCGATGTAGCCGGAAAGGTAGTTGCCGAAGAAGCTCGAAAGGAACCACATGCCCATCAACATGGAGACCAGGCGGACCGGAGCGAGCTTGGTCACGAGCGAGAGGCCGACCGGCGAGAGGTAGAGCTCTCCGATGGTGAGCACGAAAGTGCAGGCGGTCAGCCACCCCATCCCGGCCTTGCCCCCGCCCACGCACGAGGAGACCGCCGGGAGCATCACGAGGAAGGACGCGCCCAGGAGCACGCAGCCGATGGACATCTTGGCCATGCTCGAGGGCTCCCGTCCCCGGCCCTCCTGCCACGCCCAGAACCAGGTCAGGGCGGGCGTGAAGATGAAGATCATGGCGGGATTGAAGGCCTGGAACCAGGAGGCCGGCATCTCCCAGCCGAGGATCATCCGGTCCGTGTTGGCGTCGGCCCAGAGAGCCATGGTGTTGCCTTGCTGCTCGTAGACCGCCCAGAACACGATGTTGAAGGCGCACAGGACCACGAGCGCCCAGATCTTCTTCCAGTCATCGGGGGAGAGGGGCTCGGGCTTGGCCTGGCCCGCCGCCTCCTTCATGATGTTGTCCGGCGACAGATGCTTCTGGCCCCATATGTAGATGATGAGGCCCGCGACCATGCCCACCCCGGCGGCCGCGAACCCGTAGTGCCAGCCCAGTTTCTCGCCCAGGGTGCCGCACACCAGGGGGGAGAAGAAGGCGCCGAGGTTGATGCCCACGTAGAAAATGCTGAAGGCCCGGTCGCGGTTGTGGTCGCCCGGGGCGTAGAGGCTGCCGACCTGGGTCGAGATGTTGGGCTTGAAGCAGCCGTTGCCCAGGATGAGGAACAGGAGCGCGGGGAAGAAGAGGGACTCGAAGACCATGAGGAAGTGGCCGATGGCCATGAGCACGCCGCCGATGATGACCGCGCGGCGCTGGCCGATGACCCTGTCCGCGAGCAGGCCTCCGAAGAAGGGGGTGAAGTAGACGAACCCGGTGTAGAGGCCGTAGATCTGAGAGGACTTCTCCTGGGAGAACAGGAGGTGCTTCGTCATGTAGAAGACCAGCAGGGAGCGCATCCCGTAATAGGAGAACCGCTCCCACATCTCAGTGAAGAAAAGGATGTAGAGCCCCTTGGGGTGGGGCTTGCCGGCCAGCGTCGGAGATCCCATGGACGAGGATTATATCAAGGTTAGAACCGCAGGAGGGGCAGAATGCTGGCCGCGTCATCCGTCCACGCCGCGACCCGGGGGGAGGCATGGCCGGAGAGGTCCTCCCATCCCGCCTCCACAAGGGTCCTGATCTTCGCCCTGTCCCGGCTGAGGACCGCCCACCTGCACGGGTAGAACTCCCTTTCCAGGCCATTCGGAGGTTCGGCGTGCCGCGCCGCGCCGGATAGGCCGAGGTCTGCGGCGAGAGCGGCCAGCAGCGGCCTCATGTCCAGGAAGCGGTTGGAGATGTTGCAGAGGACCAGGCCATCGGGCGCGAGCCGCCGCAGGTACACGCCGAAAGCCTCGGTCGTGAGCAGGTGCGCCGGGACGGCTCCGCTGTTGAAAGCGTCGAGCACGAGGAGGTCGTAGGAGGCGCCGGAGGCGCCCTCTTCCCGGTCCAGGGCCAGGCGCGCGTCGCCGGTCACGACCCTGACCCGTGCCCGGGAATCAGCCAGGAAGGTGAAGTGCCGCCGCGCCAGGGTCTCGACGTCGGGATCGAGCTCGTAGAAAGTAATGTTCCCGCCAGGCCTGCCGTATGCCGCCAGGGCCCCGGCGCCGAGGCCAACGACCCCTGTATCCCGGAATCCTCGGCCGAAGAGCCGGAACACCTCCCCTGAGGGAGCCAGGCGGTGGAAATATGCCAGGGGCTCTCCGCGGCCGGCAGGGTCTCGGCTCTGCATGCCGTGCAGGGTGTTGCCGTGGAAGAACTTGCGCAAGCCGTCCTCTTCCACGACCCGGTAGATCCCGTAGAAGTTGCGCAGGGAGGCCGGGAGGGCCGTGTTCCCCGTGGATGAAGCCAGCCGACCGGCTGAGGCAAGGGACACGATGAAGGCCAGGCATGCCGGCTTGAAAGCCTTGAAACGGCACCACATCCGCCAGCCCCCTCCGGCGAGTGGACCCCCTCCGGCGAGCGGAGAACGACCCTCGCCTCCGGGGACGGCGGCTCCTGGCCGCCAGGAACGACCCTCGCCTTCGGGGACGGCGGTCCATTCCCGCCAGTCCCTGGCCACGAGGCTCGAGACGCAGAGGAGCCCGGCCACGAGCCACTCCAGGCCGAGCCACCCGATGTTCCGGCAGGCCACGGGCAGGAGCACCCCCATGACCACCCCGCCGGCCAGTCCGCCCGCGGCGATGAGCAGGTAGAAGGCCGGAGCCGCCCCGGGCTCGACGGGCTTGGACGCTGCCAAGGAACCGTGGCAGATCATGGCCAAAAGAAAAAGCGCTCCGACATTGAGGACTACGCCGGCGAGCGCGGCCGCGCCCGCGGCCCAAGCCGCCCCGGAGGGGAGCGCCATTGCGGCGGCCAGGATGGCCAGCGACCGGCTCGTGAGCTTGAAAGGATCACGCTTGAAAGCGAGGATGAAGGTGGTCAGATACAACGCCAGAGGGGCCACCCAGAGGAGCGGGACCGCGGCCAGGGTGTCGGTCAGGAACCTGGTCGCGGCCAGCAGGGCCGCGCTCGGACCGGCTGAGAGCAGCAGCCAGGCCGCCATCCGGGACATCTTCGGCCGCGCAGGCGCGGGAGTGAGACTCTCCGGCGTCCCTTCCTTGCGCCAGGGCAGGCAGGCCAGGTGCAGGAGGACGTACGCGGCGAAACAGCCCTGCCACGCCCGCAATTGGACGGTCACGGACAGGAAAGGCTCGATGAGGAACGGATAAGCCAGGAGGCCGGTCAGGGCGCCGGCATTGGAGGCGGCGCAGATGATGTAAGGGTCCTCGCCTTCGCCCTGCCCCTGACTCGTCAGCCAGGACTGCACGACCGGCACCGTGGAAGAAAGCGCCATGAAAGGGATGCCGATGGAGAGGGAGAGGCCGGCCAACAGCCGGGTGACAGGCCCGCCCGAACCGGACGCGACAAGATGGACGGGGAAAGCGGTGGCCGCGGCCAACAGCCCGAGATGCAGCCAGGCCTGTCCGCGACTGGGGAGCAGGGCGGTCGAAACCCTGGCGTATAGGTAGCCGGCCAGGAGAGCGGCCTGGAAGAACATCATGCACGTAGTCCAGACCTGAGCGCTGCCGCCGAAGGAAGGCAGGAGAAGCTTGGCCGCGATGAGCTCGACCGTGAAAAGCAGCAGCGAGCCGAGGAAGGCGACGGCCCCTGCGATGCGGCTCCGCCGGCTGCGCGCTCTCACCGATGCGCCAGGGCCTGCAGGCCGGGCTCCTAGCGGACGGCCTGGACCGCGGGGCGGAACTTGACCCGGTGCAGGTTGGCCTTGACGACCTTGGCCAGCCTCTTGATGCCCTCGTCAATCTTCTCCGTGGTCGGGTAGGAGAAGTTCAGGCGCATGGTGTTCTGGCCCGTGCCGTCGCAGTGGAAGGCGGATCCGATGACGTAGGCCACATTCTCTTTGACCGCCTCATAGAAGAGATCATCGGCGCTCATGCCTTCCGGCAGCCGCAGCCACAGGAACAGCCCGCCCTCGGGCCTGGTCCACGAGATGCCCTCGCCCTCGGGCATGTACCGCTTGAGGGCTTCCAGCATGGCGTCCTTCTTCGTCTTGTAGAGGGTGCGCAGGCCCGCCACATGGCCCTTGTAGTGGCCGCGGGAGAGGAACTCGGCGGCCAGGAACTGGCAGAGCGGCGACGTGCACAGGTCCATGGACTGCTTGAGGATGGAGAGCCGGCGGATGATGGCCTCGTGTCCGACCACGAAGCCCACCCTCAGGCTCGGCGCCAGGGTCTTGGAGAAGGTGAACAGGGAGAGGGTGTTCCCGAGCCTACCCAGCTTGAAGAGCATGTGGGGCTCCTTGCCCTCGAAGCGGATGGCCCGGTAGGGGGAGTCCTCGAGCAGGAGGACGTTGTACATCTCGGCCAGGCGCACGACCTTGCGGCGGCGCTCCTCGCTGAGAGTGACGCCGCTCGGGTTCTGGAAATCAGGGACGATGTAGACGAACTTGTAGTGCTCCTCCTCGTCGCGCAGCTGATGGAGCTTCCGCTCGAGCTCGTCGGTGAGCAGGCCGTGGTCGTCCCCTCGCACGCCGAACATCTTGGCCCCCGCGGCGTTGAAGGCCTGCAGGCCTCCGATGTAGCTCGGGAGCTCGACGATGATGGGGTCCATCAGGTCGATGAAGGCCTTGCCCACGAGGTCGAGGGCCTGCTGAGAAGCGGTGGTCACAAGGATGTTCTCGGGCTTGACCATGATGCCCTCATCCTCGCGCAGCATCCGGATGATCTGCTCCTGGAGCTCCGGGAGCCCCTCGGTCGGCCCGTACTGCAGGGCGCGGGAGCTCTTGGTCCTGAGGATGTCTCCCGCGATGTCGGCGAAGATCTCGCCCGGGAAGGTGGCCGGGTCAGGGAGGCCGCCGGCGAAGGAGATGATCTCGGGCTTGTTGGTGAGCTTGAGCAGCTCCCGGATGACGGAAGCTTTGGTCCTGCGGTTGACGGCAGCGAGGTTCTTGACGAGGTCGATCATGGCTATTTCCTGAGACCCGACACCGGAGCGCACTGGGGCTCGCACGCGGTGCGGGAGCCGAGGAAGACCCGTCGGCCTTTCTTGACGACCACGTTCTCGAAGGTCTCGGTCGCGACCACGAGGCCCGTGCCCGCCTTGAACCGGGCCTCGACGGCGTAGGTCCCGGGCTTGACCGCCATGCGCGCCATGCGGATCTGCGAGGGGACCGTGGACCAACCCCGCGTATCCGCCACCTCGGTCGCGGCCGAGGCCACGCCGGTCGCCACCTTCGTCAGGATGGCCTCCCACGAGCCCGCGCCTTTCTTCTTCTCGACCTCCTTGTTGATCGTCTGGGCGATCATGTACTTGATCATGGCCCGGGCGATGGACTTGGTGCGGATGGCGGCCTGACGGTCCTTGAGGTCCTTGAAGGCGATGGCCGAGACATCCTCCATGAGGAGGGTGTCGCTCGTCTGGTCCTTGACCCTGATGTCGGACTGCACGATCGTGAACTGGTCCTGCGTGTACTCCGGGTAGGAGACCGTGACGGCCTTGCCCGTGATGCCCGCGCGCAGTGCGTTCTGGAACTGCGCCGAGTTGCGCTCCGAGTCGTCCTTCATCTCGTTGGAGTTGACCGCCAGCATGGCGTCGTTCCAAGCGACCTGGAAGGTCTTCGAGACCTTCATGGGCCCCACCCCGGCGTAGTGGATGAACACGATCTCGCCCATCTCGGGCGCGTCGTCGAGGTCCCAGGCGTACGGAAGGTTGAAATCGGGCTTCGGGGTGTTGTAATCCGAGGAGTACCAAGAGTAGGCCTTCTCTGCGGCCTCGAACGAGATGCGGGCGTCGTCGTGCTTGCCCGCCTCGTCGTAAAGGAGAGCGTCGAGGTAGCGGGCGAAGGCGTCGTCCTTGTAGACGGACTTCCTCTCGCGGCCCCTGTTGAGCTGTTCCAGGAAGACCTCGACCTTGCGCGACTCCACTAGGGCCTCCTCGATGTCGTTGAGGAATACGTAGTTGAGCCCCCGGAAGACATGGGTGAGCGCGCGCTCGAAGGCCTCGCCCGCGTAGTCCGTGGTCATGTCATTGATCATCATGGACCCCACGGCCTTGGTCGCGGACTTCGTGTAGAGCTCCCGCATCCGGTTCTCGGCCTTCTCGAAACTCGCGTCAGAATCCTTGAACTTGCCCGCGTGATGCTGGAGCGTGCCCAGGTCGAGGTAGTACAGCACCGCGTTCTTCTTGGCGTACTGCGACTCCTTGACCTTCTGGAGGTGTTCCTCGGCCCCGGCGTAATTCTTGGATGCGATGAAGGTGTTGAGCGTCCTCTTCGTCGCGACCGACGGCCCGCAGGCCGCCAGGATGAAAAGCGCGAGGGCGGGCAGCAGCGCCCGCCCTCGGAGTGCGGCCCTCGCCCCGGCCGGCCAACGCATCCCCTCAGGCCGGCCGGGGCGCTCGGCCTCCGGCCTTGACCGCGTCATGGACCTTACCATCCCACTTTCGCCTGCTTGATGAACTTCTTGATCTTCTTCTTGCCGTTCCAGGCGATCTCGTTGCTCTTCATGTTGAGGAGCTTGAGGTTGGTCTGGTAGAACATGACGGTCTTGCCGCCCTCGGTGTCCTGGATGGTGTTGATCGCGCCGGAGAGCATGAAGTCCGCGCCGGTCTCCTGGCCATGCTCCTTGCGCGTCTCTTCCGAGGAGTTCGTGTCCTGGTCGCGGCGCTCGTCGCGGACCTCGCCGCGCTCGCCCTTGGCGGCCACGAACTTGACCTGGCGGGACTTGATGAGGGCGTTCTGCAGATCCTCGACGAAGGTGTCGGTGTTGATGTGCTCGTGGCTGTTGTTCTTCACCGTGCCCACAATGACGGAGGGCTTGTTGCCGCGGGCTTCCTTGGCCTCGGGCAGCCAGGCGTCATTGAGGCAGTCCTGGATCATCTCCTCGGCCACCAGGCGCGAGTCGGTGTCGTTCCATTTGCCGCTGAGGTCCTTGACCTCGTCGACGTCCATGCGCTGGACCTTGGTGGAGGCCCCGCAGCCGGTCACCGCGGGAAGCATCCCCGCGATGATGAAAAGCGAAGACAGATAGATGTTCATGGATGCTCCCTCGTCGCGTCAGGACTCACGGAAGAAAGCGGGGCGGGCGCCCGGACCCGGGCGCCCGCCCCCGTTCGGCTTAGTGCTTCGCTTCTTCGGCGGACAGCTCGTCGAACGCCTTCTCGGCGTTGGCCCGGACGTAGTCGCGGACCTTCGAGTCCAGTTCCTTGGAGTCTTCGAGAGCCTTCTTGATGCCCGTCATGTCGAGCTTGGCCAGGGTGTACAGGACGCCGTCGCTCGGATCCTTCCAATGGTCGATCTTCTGCACGCCGTGCAGGCAGGCCTGGGCGAAGGACTTCATCGTGTTGGACACGTGCTTCTCTTCGCTCGAGTTCTTCAGGTCGCCGGCGGTGGTGGAGGCCATGTAGGACTTCACCAGGGCGGAGACGTAGTTGTTGACGACTTTGGCGATCTCAGCGTCAGAGGCGAGGTCGGCCTCCTGGCGAGCCAGGGGGACGAGCTTCGTGCCCTGCGAGGCGCCGACGCCGTAGATCACGCTGATGCCGTTGGCATCCTTGAAGGCTCCGGAACCCTTGTTGACCCACTCGGGGGCCTGGGGCCCGACCGGCTGAGAGGGCTTCGGGGTCGAGGCGCAGCCCGCGACCAGGCCCAGGGCGAGAGCGCATCCCAGAAGGCTCACGTATTTGCTCATCTTGCTAAGGTTCATCTATACTCCTCCTTGATATGCAGTGCCGTCCTAGGCACGCGCCTGAAGCCCTGAGGCCTCGGCGATACTCCCGACGGTTCTCCCGTCCGTTCGTAGTCTAACATTCCCTTTTGAGGCCCGTCAAGGAGCTTCGGCGCGCCTGGTATGTTGGACACCGGTTTGGTATCATGGGTTCCACCATGAAGCAGGCGAACAACCTGGTGTGGCTGGACCTGGAGATGACGGGCCTCGACCCCGACCGGCACGCCATCCTGGAGATCGCGATCATCGTCACGGACAGCGACCTGGCCATCCTCGCGGAGGGGCCCTGCCTGCCCATCCATCAGCCGGAGAAGATCCTCTCCGCCATGGATCCGTGGTGCGTGGAACACCACGGCCGGTCAGGACTCACGCTCCGGGTCCGGGAGTCGACCGTTTCGCTGGCCGAGGCCGAGGAACAGACCCTGGCGTTCGTATCCCAGTGGTGTCTGCCCGACACCTCGCCTCTCTGCGGCAACACCATCGGGCAGGACCGGCGCTTCCTCGTCCGCCACATGCCCCGCCTGCACGACTTCTTCCACTACCGTTCGGTCGACGTGAGCACTATAAAGGAACTCGTTCGCCGGTGGTATCCTCCCGAGAAGCAGTTCCCTGCCAAGTCCGACAAGCACATGGCGCTCGAGGACGTCCACGACTCCCTCCGGGAGCTCGCGTTCTACCGCAAGACGGTCTTCCGTTAGTTGCCGTCGGACTTCAGTTCGGAGTGGGCGCCCAGGCCCACGCAGCCGCAGTCCTCGGGGTGGGGCATGCCCTCGCGCCAGCCGCGCTCCTCGAGCCGGGTCTTGACCCAGCAGGGGTAGCAGAGCATCAGCCGATTGACGGGCTTGTTCTCCCCGCAGCGGCGGCAGAGGCCCTTGGAGGGGGGACGGCGCTGGGTCACCTTGGAGGGATCCCGCTCCGTGGTCTCCTCGAACATCTCTTCTTCCTTCGTCGTGGTCCCGGCCGTGGTCTCAGTGTCGGTCTCAGTCGTCATGGTCACCTCATTCTAAGGGCAGACGCCCCGGTCGCATCGCTTGCACCAGCCCCCGATGCGGCCCATGGCCGCCTTGCGGGAGAGCTTCACCGGCGTCCTGCAGCCAGGGCAGTAGACGTCGAGGCCGGAGAAGTCGATGGTCGCGTAGTCTCGCTCGAAAACCTCCCGGCCGGCGTATCGGGGCTGAAGCCATTTCCCATCGCGCATCAGTGGTCCCTCTCGATGACATAGTCCGCCAGTCCATGCAGGACAGCGGCCCGGGCGCCGAACAGCCTCAGATGCCGGTGCGCTCCAGCCACGAGCCTCCGCGCCTCCTTGCGCGCCGCTTCCAGGCCGTAGAGCGAGGCGTAAGTCAGCTTGTCATTGTCGCGGTCCGAGCCCTTTTTGCCGAGCTTCTTCTTGTCGCCGGCAACGTCGAGGACGTCGTCGGCGATCTGGAAGGCCAGGCCGAGGGCCCGGCCGTAGGAGCGCAGCGCGGCCCGCCGGCCCGGCGAGGCCTTGGCCAGGATCGCCCCGGCCTCGAGGCTCGCGGTGATGAGCGACCCGGTCTTGTGCAGATGGATGTAGCGCAGCCGGGCCGCCAGCTCCCTCCGGCCCGACCGCTTGGAGAGCAGACCCTCGGCTTCGATGTCCGCGGCCTGGCCGCCCACCATCCCCCGGGTCCCGGCTGCCGCGGACACGGAGCGTATGAGGCCGCAGGCCGACTTCGCGTCGAGCCCGACGGAGGCGGCGTTGCCGGCCAGCACCTCGAAGGCGAAGGTCAGGAGCCCGTCTCCCGCGAGGATGGCCATGGCCTCTCCGAAGACCTTGTGGTTCGTGGGCTTGCCGCGCCTGAGGTCGTCATCGTCCATGGCAGGCAGGTCGTCGTGGATCAGGGAGTAGGCGTGGATCATCTCGAGCGCTGCCGCGGCGCGCGCCACCCGTGAAGGGGGACATCCGCAGGCCTCGGCAGCGGCGAAGACGAGCACGGGCCTGAGCCTCTTGCCTCCGGCCAGAGCCGAATAGCGCATGGCTTCGCGGAGCGCGGCAGGCTCCTCCGCTCTCGGCCGCAGGAGTCTGTCGAGCTCGCGTTCCACGATCGGCGCGTAGCGCTTGATGAAGTCGGCAAGGATGGTCATGGTTGCCTCCCACGGCGATGGACGGCCGCTTCCCAACGGCCTGTGGAGGCGGCATTTCCTCGCATTAGGGCTCGGTCACAACCATTTCCTGGATCGTACAGGCTCTTCCTTCCCGATCCGTCCTTGGCGAAGCCAAGGGCTCGCTTAGGCTCGGTCATAGTCTGGGAAGGAACTCCTCAAGGAAACCCGCCAGACCCGCCAGGCCTGAGCGGACCTTCCAGCCCACCCGCAGGAGCGAAGGCAGAAGATGGGGCCGGCGAAGGACGCTCCCTGCCAGGGCCCACGGGTCATCGGGGTCGGAGAACCCGGCCGGAAGCTCCTCCCCGGCGCCATCCAGGACGACTCTCGCGTTGACCACGGCCAGGCCGCGCCCCTCGGCCCAGGTCCGCAGGGCCCGGGTCTCCATGTCCGCCGCGCACGCCCCGGTGGAGGACCGCAGAGCCGTCTTGGCCTCTGGCCCCAATACCGATCCTGCCTCGGCCACGCTGCCCAAGCGCAGGCGCAGTCCTCGGCGCTCGGCCGCGTCGCAGGCAGCCGATCCCCATGTCCGGCCGCCGGGCCCCAGGTCCACCACGAGGTCGCCGGTCGAAAGCGCTGGGTCGAGGCCGCAGGCCAAGCCGGCGCTCACGACGCATGAAAGCGGCGGGACAGACCCCCGCGAGCCGCCCCCTCCGGCGAGAGGAACACGGCCGGCGCCTCCGGGGACGACGCGTCCCGTCGCGTCGAACGCCTCCAGGGAGCGCGTGGTCCTGGCCGCGCCCATGCCGGTGCGCAGAAGGAGCACCGGCCGTCCGCTGACCGCGCCCTCGAAGAGCGCAGAGCTCCCAGGACGCCGGCTGACCGCGCCCGGCGTCTCTGGCGCGGGCGTGCCGCCTCCGGAGACAATGGGAAGCGGCCCGGCCAAAGGCCGGACTGCCCCGGCAGACCGGAGTCCCAGCCGCGAAACCAGGGGACCGGCTTCCCATCCGGTGGCCGCGCACACGAGGACAGCTGAGGCCATCACAGCCTCCCTCATGACCCCGGTCCGGACTGCCCGGCCGGAGCGTAGCCGTTGGCCCGGAACCACGCGACAGCGTCCGCGAGCGCCAGGCGCACGGGGCCCGGGGTGAAGCCGAGTTCCCGGCGCGCCTTGGCCGCATCGTACCACATGTGATGCCGCGCCATCTTGACCGCGTCAAGAGGGGCGATGGGGTCCCCGCCGAAGACCCGGCAGCGGGCGGTGTCGATCATGCCCACGAGATAGGCCACGGCATAGGGAGTCTTGAAGGCGGGCTTCGGGAGGCCGCTGAGCTCGGAAACGGTTCCGAGGATGTCGCCGAGGGTCATGTTCTCGGCCCCGAGGATGTAGCGCTCCCCGGGCCGGCCCTTGGCCGCGGCCAGCCAATGGCCCTCGGCCACATCCCGGACATCCACCAGATTGAGCCCTGTCTCCACATAGGAGGGCATGCGGCCGTTGAGGAAATCCACGATGACCTTGCCCGTGGGTGTCGGCTTGACGTCCATGGGCCCCACCGGGGTGGAGGGATTGACGACCACGACCGGCAGGCCCTTGGCCGCGAGGTCGAGCGCGGCCAGCTCGGCCAGGTACTTCGATTTCTTGTAGGGGCCGATGGGCTCGTGGGGGCCCGCGTACTTCGAATCCTCGGCGGCCGGCACTCGGCCCCTGGGAGGACGGATCGCGGCCACGCTCGAGCAGTGGACGATCCTCTCAGCGCCGGCAACGCCTGCGGCTTCCAGGACGTTCACCGTGCCCTGGACATTGGCCGCGAACATATCCTTGGAGTCCCGCACCCAGAGGCGGTAGTCGGCGGCGAGATGGAAGACGAGTCGCGCTCCGGCGCAGCCGGAGCGCAACGCCGTCTCATTAAGGATGTCTCCTTGCACGATCTCCACATCGAGCCCCGCGATGTTTCGCATCTCGGCGTCCGGCCGAACGAGGGCCCGGACCCTGAGACCCTTGGCCAGCAGGTTCCGGACGAGGCTGGCGCCGACGAAGCCGGTCGCGCCCGTGACGAAAGCGGTGTCCTTCATAGCGCGGGCAGGCCGCTGCCCGTTTCAGATGGAGGCGGCACGCCCGCGCCAGGAACACCGGGCGCGGGCAGGCGCGCCGTCATTCTGGGGCTCCTTTTCACGCTCAAGAACTCCTTCGCCAACGCCAGGAAGTTGCCCGCGCTCGCGAACCCTTCCACGACCGCGGCCGGCTCATAGCCGACATGGGCCATGCACTGGGCGCAGTTCGGGTGGCCGCTGGCGCGGCCGTAGCGCTCCCAGGGCGTGGTCTCCAGGAGCTCCCGGTAGGAGGAGGCGGGGCTGCCCTCGGACATGAGGTAGCACGGCCTCTGCCAGCCCAGAACGTGCCGCAGGGGGTTCCCCCAGGGCATGCAGTCGTACTCGCGCTTGCCTTCGAGGAAATCGAGGTAGTAGGGGCTGTGGTTGAAGTCCCAGCCCATGGAGCGCCAATCCTTCAGCGTGTCCCGGAACCATGCGTGCGTCCCGGCCCGGTCGAGGAAGAGCCCTCGCTCGGGCGCGTTGTCATAGGCGTAGCCCGGGGAGATGATCATGCCGTCGACGCCCATCCCCATGCACTCGTCGAAGAAGGCGCGGAACGCGTCGGGCGAGCCGCCCACGAACACGGTGGTGTTGGTCATGACCCGATGGCCGCGGGCCTTGGCCGCGCGGATGGCCCGGGTGACGGTCTGGTAAGCCCCCTTGCGGCCCACGACCCGGTCGTGGACCTCCTCACCGCCGTCGAGGTGCACGCTCCAGACCAGATGGCTGCCCGGCTTGAACTTGTCCAGGTTCTTCTCCAGGAGGAGGGCGTTGGTGCACAGGTGGACGTAGCGGCCCCGGGCGATGATCCCTTCGACGATGCGGCCGATCTCGGGGTGGATGAGGGGCTCGCCGCCGGCCACGGCCACGACCGGCGCGCCGCACTCGTCGGCGGCCTTCCAGCAGTCCTCGGGCGAGAGCATCCGGCGCATCACGTCGGGCGGATACTGGATCTTGCCGCAGCCCCGGCAGGCGAGGTTGCAGCCGAAGAGCGGCTCGAGCATGAGCACGAGCGGGAACCGCCGGGTCCCGAGGAACCGGTGCTTGAGGATGTGCCGGAGGACCGCGGCCTGCAGCCCGACCGGAGCCGGCATCAGCGCTCCGACCAGGGCATCAGACCCTGGCTCCCCCGCGCGCTTCCTTGAGCCCCATCTCCATGGCGGCGCGCTGGGACTCCTTGACCATGCGGAGGTAGGTCCCGAGCGTCTGCAGGGGGAAGTTGTCGCGATACATCGTGTACTCGAGGTAGAAGACCTTGGGGAAGCCCGTGCCGGTGAACTCGGCCTCGTCCCACCGGCCGTCCTCGCGCTGGGTGCGGATGAGGTACTCGATGCCGCGCTCCACGGCCTCGTCGTAGACCCCGGCGGCCATGAGGCCCTGCACGGCCCAGGCGGTCTGCGACGGGGTGGAGGGCCCGCGGCCCTTGAGCCTCGGGTCCTGGTAGGTCGCGCAGGTCTCGCCCCAGCCCCCGTCCTCGCGCTGGACGCTCTTGAGCCAGTCCGCGGCCCGCTGGATGCAGGCCTGGCTCATGTCCTCGTCTACGGCCGCCAGGCCCCGCAGGACCTGCCAGGTCCCGTAGATGTAGTTGACGCCCCACCGGCCGTACCAGGACCCGTCGGCTTCCTGCTCGCTCCTGATGTATTCGACCGCGCGGGCCACGCTCGGGTACGAGCCGTCGAACCCGATGTAGCCCATGAACTCGAGGACCCGTCCCGTGATGTCCACCGCGGGAGGGTCGATCATGGCGTTGTGGTCCGCGAAGGGGATCTTGTTGAAGATGGTCTTCGTGTTGTCCTTGTCGAACGCGGCCCAGCCGCCGTTGGAGCACTGCATGGAGAGCATCCAGTGCAGTCCGCGCTGGCAGGCCTTCTCCCGGAGCACGGTGAGGGGCTCGTCGAGGTAGACGTGCCTCAGGGCGAGCATCACCATGGCGGTGTCGTCCACGTCCGGGTAGAACTCGTTGTTGAACTCGAAGGCCCACCCGCCCGGGTGGCCCTTTGGGTTGCCGACCTTCCAGTCGCCCTCGGTCGTGATCTCCCTGGAGATGAGCCAGTCCGCGGCGCGCACGAGCAGGGGATGGTTGCGGTCCAGCCCCGACTCGGCCAGGGCGATGACGGAGATGGCCGTGTCCCACACCGGGGATTGGCAGGGCTGCATCTGCAGGTCCTCGCCCGGGAGCTCGAGGCGCTCGAGGATCTGGAGCTGCTCGACGAGCCGCGGGTCGGTCTCGCCGTAGCCCAGGCACTTCATGGCCAGGATGGTGTTGACGATGCCGGGATAGATGGCGCCGAGGCCGTCGGAGCCCTGGAGCCGCTCGAGCAGCCAGTCCTCGGCCAGGCGCAGGGCCCACACCCGGATCCAGTGCGGCCCCCGCCCCTCGAGGACCTTGAGCCCCCGGTCCCACCAGAGGAAGAAGTTCGTCCAGGAGACGAAGGAGTGCGGCCCCACGGCCTCGGACAGGGGCACGTGCCGCCGGGAGTCGGGGAAGAGCTCGTCGATGACCGCGTGCGTGGGGCAGGTCATGCGGGGCTGGCTGGCCCACACGACGGACAGCGGCACCACGATGGACCGGGTCCACGACGACATCTGGTAGATGTTGAAGTAGAACCAGTTCGGGAAGAGCATGAGCTCCGGCGGGATGGTGGGCACGCCCGCCCAGTCGTACTGGCCGAAGATCGCGAGATAGAACTTGGTGTAGGTGTTGACCTTGTGGATGCCCCCGAGCTCGCGGATCCTCCTGCGGGCCCGGACCATGCTGGGCTCGTTGGGGGAATGCCCCGCGAACTTCAGGGCCCAGTACGCCTTGACCGTGGCCGAGATGTCCGCCGGCCCGCTGGGGTAGATCGGCCACCCGCCGTCCGACAGCTGGGCCTTGAGGATGCGGTTGGCGAACCTGCGGACCTTGATGGAGGAGCCGCGGCCCAGGAAGTTGAGGAGCATGATGGTGTCGGAATCGATGGTGGTGTCGGCCCGGAGCGGCCCGCACCAGTAGCCCTCCTCCTGATTCTGCTGCTGGAGCACCGCGTTCTGCGCCCGCAGGACCGCGGTCTGAAGGTCTTCGGGGATGGCGGCGTCGGGATGGGGGTCGGCCAGGTCGGGCCTGAGGTTCTCCGCCCAGTCCTTTGGCTTCCGGTAGATCCAGCGCGAAGGAGTCAGCCACGCGGAAACGGTCCTGATCATCGTTCCTCCAGGAAACAGGGGTGAACCGCAAAAAGCCATGTATTATACCTCTTGGCCGGGTCTCGTTGCAAAACCCTCCCCGAAAGGATATATTTATATCTACAAAGAATGCTGCCGAACAAAGGCTCCCTCCCTCATCCCCCTGGCAGGAAATGGCGCGTCACGCCGTGGGTCGCGGTCGTTGCCTGCCTTCTCCTCGCGTCCTGCGCAAAGAAGTCCCAGCCGGTGCGCATCGCGGTCGCCGCCCCCCTGACCGGGAACCTCGGGACCGAGGGGGTCGGCCTGCGGCAGGCCGTGGAACTGGCCGTGGAGGAGGCCAACGCCTCCGGAACCCTTCCCTTCCACGTCGAGGTCGCGCCTTTCGACGACAGCTCGGACCCGAAGGAAGCCGTCAACGCGGCCAACCTCATCGTCCTCGACCCCAGGATCGTGGCCGTGGTCGGCCACTACAGCTCCGACTGCTGCATCCCGGCCGCCCGGGTCTACGCCGGCGCGGGCATGGCCATGGTCACGCCCTCTGCCACCAACCCGGAGGTGACGCTCCAGCAGACCCGCTCGGATTGGCCCGGGCCCAAGACAGCGTTCCGGCTCGTGGCCACGGACGACGTCCAGGGGGATTACGCGGCCCGCTTCGTCCGCCGCAAGCTCCGCAAGCGCTCGGTCGCGCTCGTACACGACGGCTCCGCCTACGGCCGCGACCTGACCGCGGAGTTCGCGAAGGTCTTCATCCGGCTGGGGGGGAAGGTCGTGGCGCAGGAGCGGCTCGACCTGCGGCGCAAGGAGCTCCCCAAGCTCCTCGGCCGGATCAGGTCCGCGGATCCCCAGGTCGTGTATTTCGCCGGCCTCTACACCGAGGCCGGGCTCTTCGTCAAGGGACTGCGCTCATCCGGGATCAAGGCGGCCTTCGTGGCAGGAGACGGGGCCAAGACCCCGGGCTTCTTCGCGGTCGCGGGCGGCGCCGCTGACGAAGCCTATGTGTCCATGGTCGGCGTGCCGGTCGAGGTCCTGCCGACCGCCGCGGACTTCATCGAGCGCTACCGCAAGAGGTGGAAGACCTCGGGCGAGGACCTCAAGCCCT
>JACRNU010000024.1 GCA_016234805.1 Elusimicrobiota bacterium | reverse complement strand
GAGCAGGGAGACCTTCCCCAGGGGGCCCCTGGCCTCCGGGATCTCCACGATGATGTCCCGGTCCGAGACCAGGTTGGTCGAGGCCCACGACACGCTGGCCCCCTCGATCGAGGTCGGCTGCAGGCCATACTGGGGGATGGACGCCGGGGTCACGCCCGCGTGGTCGAGCTGGACCTTGAGCGACCGGGTCCGGCGCGAGGGAGGCAGATGCTGGATGAAGCGCTCTCCGCCGTTGGCCACGAAGGCCACTTCTGCCACGACCTCCCGGCCCGGCGGGAGATTCCCGAGCCAGTGGATCCCGTCCTTGTCATAGACCACGCCGGCAGCCTCCTCTCTCCCGGAGCCCGTGCCCAGGGTGAGGAGAACGTCGCGGGCCTCCGTGGTCCCGACCGGGAAGGGAAAGAACAGGCGCACCGGCTGGCCGGCTCCCTCCTGGCCGTTCAGGACGAACCTGCCGTTGAACGCTGCCTTGAAGCGCGTGAAGAGCTCCATGCCGGAACGGTCATGGCGCGCGGTCAAGCTCATGGAGATGTCCGCTGATCTGAAGTCAGGCAGCCGTCCCAAGGGCGCCGCCTCGGTCTTGGGCTGAGGCTTCTCACCCGCTGCCTGCAGGTCCTTGCGCTCGGCCTCGGCCTGCAGACTCTTGCGCTCAGCCTCGGCCAGCGCAGCCGCCTCCCGCGCGGACTGGCTCGACTTCTGGGCGAACTTCGCCATCACGGGGATGGCCACCGCGGCAAGCACCCCGATGACGGCGACCACGACCATCAGCTCGATCAGGGTAAAACCCATCACCATCCGAGACGCCCCCCCATTCCTGCAGGTCTTCATGCCAACCCTCCCGCGGCGATCCGCTGCCGAACGCCTGGAGCCTTCCTGGCCTTGCGCGGTCCTTGTCCGGTCCAGGGCTCCATAGCGATAGTGTAGGCCGCGGCCCGGCCGCAGGCAAGGAAACTCTGGGTTAACTTTATTAAGCCGCGGGAAGGTCCACGGTCACTGAGGCTCCTAGACCGGGACCAGGGCTCTCGACGCGGAGCTCGCCATGGTGCTTTTGCACGATCCAGCGCGCTATGCTCAGCCCCAGGCCGCAGCCTCCGGCCTCATCACGCGTGGTCAGGTACGGCTCGCAGAGGCTGTCGATATCCTTGGCCGCGATGCCCGACCCGGTGTCCGTGACGCGCACGCGGACCCGGCCTCCCTCTCGCGTCTGGGACACGGTGAGCATGCCGCCGGAAGGCATGGCCTGGACGGCATTGATGAAGAGGTTCGTGAAGACCTGGACCAGATGCCTCTCGCTGGCCATGACAAAGACGTCCCCGGCAGCCCGAAGGTCCAGGATGACGGAGCGCTCGTGGAGCCGGGTCTTCATGGCCCCTGCCACTTTCTCCAAAGGCCCGGCCAAGAGCAGGCGCGATAAAGCAAGGTCAGTGGGCTTCGTGAACTCCAGGAAATTGGCCAGGATCTCGGACGCCCGTTGAGCCTCCTGGGTGATGACCGCGAGCTCCTCAGCCGCGTCCTCTCCCCGAGCCAACAGGTTCCGCGCGTTCTCAGCGCTGAAGATGACCGTAGCCAGGGGGGTCTTCACCTCGTGGAGCACGCCCGACAAAGCCCTGCCCACCATGGAAAGGCGCTCCATCCAGGCGATCCGCCTCTCATAAGGCTCGGCAGTCCTGGCCTCGATCTGCCGCGCGTAGCCCATCATGAAGGTGCTGAAAAATGACATGACCCCCAGCAACGCGAGCTTCATGGCCCGACCAGGATCACCCGTCATCCCAGCTTCGGGCATGGTCATGCCCCCATAGACCAAGCAAGCCACGCCGGCGATGAGGAAGCTCAAAGCCGGCTTGCGCAGGAGCGTGGAGCTGAGGATGACCAGGAAGAACGCCACGAAGAAATCCGTCGAACCTCCGGGCATGACATGGACGGCCGAGGCCGCGATCCCAAGATCAAGGCAGAAGGTCCAGGGGATGATCGCCTGGGGCAGCCGGCCCCTGCGTTCCAGCCCGTAGAGGGCCAGGCCGCACGCGCCGTACAAGGGGAAAGCCGCGAGCATCCACCCCAGGGCCCTCTGCGCCCCGGGAGCGTAGAGCGATTCCAAGAGCAGCGTGCCGAGAAGGATCGTCCTGAAGAACAGCAGGTACCTGGTCGACATCGGGTAGTTATATCCTATCTTTCGGGCCTCTTAGCCACTAGGCAGCAAGCGTAGCGCTCCGACGAGCTTCAGGATTTTCTCCTGCTCGGAGGAACATCTGGTCGTCCACTCCAGAGTCCTTTTCCCCGACTGAAAGCGAACAGCGTGGACGT